>DASQSI010000213.1:0-41803 GCA_035642415.1 Rubrobacteraceae bacterium | reverse complement strand
CTATGCCGACGAGGTTGTGGTAGCCGAGTGGGGCGAGGATCTCGCCCATCATGCCGGTGCCTGCCCCCGCGTCGAGCACCGTTGTTCCGTCTCTGGGCTCCACGTAGCGCCCGAAGAACCCGGCCGTAACCGCAGGGGTAGAGTACCCATAGCTCAATATACGCCGTTCGTAATCCTCTGCCCAGTTGTCATAGATCTCCGCGACCTCCTGACTGTTCTTGGCGTCGGTCGCTGTATTCGTATCATATGTGTTCTGCAACCGCCCGGACTTCCCGGAACCGCTCAAACTGTGCCTCCCATGTGCTTGTAAACGTGCCTAAATACGCAGCTAGAATGCTCAAGCATCTTTTGCACCTTACACTACAGGTCTAGCTCCCGCAACGACTACAGCAGAGTAAGACGACGCGCTTGACAGAAAGCGATAAAAGAAGGCAGCGTTTAGCTGCACAAAAGGTTGCTCAGAAGTTCGGGGTCAAACTCCGCAAACGTAACCGAGCACAGAAACACCAAAATGGTATTTAGCCTGTGTGCTCACGATACCACTTTCGGCTCCTTAATCGCAGCAACATGCCAACCTCTCTGGTAAGGCTGTGTGGCAAGGAGGAGATCACCGGCTTGGAGGTGTAGGATACCGTAGTTGAGGACGCGATCTTTGCACAGGGGTTTAGTACCTTGGGAAGAACCTTGTGGCCGAACAGGTAGCCTAAGCCCGCGACCTGACACACGCGGACTCGAGAAGATACTTGGTTACAAGGTACAGATAGGAGAGTATCTATGATAGAAGAAACACAGAAATGGCTTGATAAGGATCGGCGCTATATCTGGCACGGCATGGCCGGTTACAACCCCGACGCCTCACCGATGGTGGTTACGGAGGCCGACGGGGCCTGGATAATGGATAGCGACGGCAACCGCTATCTCGACGGCATGGCCGGTATGTGGTCCGTAAATGCCGGCTACGGCCGCGAAGAGCTGGCGCAAGCTGCCTACGAGCAGCTGAAGACCATGTCTTACTACCCGATAACTCAAAGCCACTTGCCTGCTATCGAGCTGGGAGAGAAGCTCAACGAGTGGCTAGACGACGAATACGTAATCCGCTACGCCAACTCTGGCTCCGAGGCAAACGAAACCGCCTTCAAGATAGCTCGTCAGTACCATGCGCAGAACGGCGAGCCCGGACGGTATAAGTTCATAGCCCGCTACAGGGCGTATCACGGTAACACGATGGGTGCTCTAGCGGCAACCGGTCAATCGCAACGTAAGTACCTTTACGAGCCGCTAGCACCAGGATTTTTGCACGTGGTTCCGCCCGATCGCTACCGTTGCGCATTCTGCAGCGACCGTCCGGCCTGCAACCTAGAGTGCGCCCGGGAGGTGGAGCGTGTAATAACTTGGGAGCTGCTCGACACGGTGGCCGGCGTAATCATGGAGGCCATCATCACTGGTGGGGGGATTATCGTCCCGCCGGACGGCTACGTTGAGGAAGTAGCGAGGATCTGCGAACGCAACGGGGTGCTTTTGATCATAGACGAGGTGGGCTGCGGCTTCGGCCGGACCGGCAAGAAGTTTGGCTACCAGCACTACGACGTCAAGCCCGACATCGTCACGGTGGGCAAGGCGATAACCAGTGGGTACTTACCCTTATCTGCGGCGGCCGTTCGGCGGGAGGTGTTCGAGAAGTTTAAAGGGACGGAGGAGTACGGACGCTTCCGCCAGGTAAACACGTTTAGCGGTAATCCCGCCGCCTGCGCTGTGGCGGTGAAAAACCTGGAGATCATGGAGGATGAAGACCTCTGCGGTCGCTCTGCGGCCCTGGGCGAACGTTTGCGGGAGGGGCTAACCGAGTTGAAGAACCACCCCAACGTGGGGGACATCCGCGGCAAAGGGCTATTGGTCGGCATAGAACTCGTAGAGGACAAGGAGAGCAAGCAGCCAGTTAGTACACATGTGATGGATAAAGTCATCTCCGCTTGCAACGAAAGAGGATTTATTCTTCGCTACAATCGGGATACTACACCTGGGGTCAACAACATATTAGTCATGGCACCACCACTGAGCATCACCGATGAGGACTTGGCCTTCATCGTCGAGGCTTTGAAGGGGAGCTTTGAGCAACTTTGACTTTCGAGGCAGCTCACCTCGACGACGTAAGGGAAGCATTCGAGGAGGCGCGCTGGGGTCCGGCAGCTCGGCGGTGTTCGACATTGTGGTGGATGGGACCCCGCAGGCCCCTCCTGAAAGGAGGGATGCCCTTGAGCTATCACGTGCCTCTTGCCCAAGTACGGCCATACGGACCATAGGGCCCGGGCGAGGAGCCGGTGGGGAGCTAGAGGTAAGGGATACCACTCGAGCCCATCTGAGGAGAGTAGGGTAGCCTATCCTGCTCTCCGCCGAAGAGTAACAGGTTAGAGAGAAGGGGAAGCACGTGGAGAAACTCGGTGGAGAGAACGTAGGTCAAGAGGTCTCTCCTAGCAAAGTAGCACTGGCCAGTTCCATAGGCGCCACCATCGAGTGGTACGATTTCTTCATCTTCGGGACGGCGGCCGGTCTGGTTTTTAACCAACTATTCTTTACCAGTCTGGATCCGATTACTGGAACCCTGGTCGCTTATCTCACGTTCGCGGTAGGCTTTGTGGCGCGGCCCGTAGGCAGTGTTATCTTCGGTCACTACGGGGACAAGATCGGTCGCAAAACCATGCTTATCCTTACACTATTCATAATGGGAGTTGCGACCTTCCTCGTAGGTCTTTTGCCGACATATAACAGCATCGGAATCTGGGCACCGATCCTGCTGGTCCTACTGCGTATCTTCCAGGGTATAGGCATCGGTGGCGAATACGGAGGAGCGGTGCTCATGGCGGTGGAATACGCGCCCGAAGGCAGGCGCGGTTTCTACGGGAGTTGGCCCCAACTCGGCGTTCCGGCAGGACTCTTGCTCGGTACGGGAGCTTTCGGCCTGGTTTCGCTGTTATCCGACGAACAGTTCTTCGCTTGGGGCTGGCGTGTGGTGTTCTTGATGAGCATCATCCTGGTAGGTATAGGCCTATACATCCGACTGCAAATATTGGAAACTCCGGCTTTTAGGCGTGTTAGACAGGCTCAAGAAGAAGCCCGGGTACCATTTACAGAATTATTGCGAACCCAACCCAAGGAACTGGTTCTGGGCATGGGTATACGCTGGATCGAAGGCCTGGTGTTCAACGCCTACGGCGTCTTTATCCTTTCTTACGCTACCAGCCAGCTTGAGCTGACGAGAACTACGGCCTTGGTCGGGGTCGCAATCGCTTCTGCCTTCGGAGTTGTGCTCGTTCCGATCTATGGGTCGCTCTCCGATCGCGTCGGTAGACGGGTAGTGTACGGTGCAGGAGTGGCGCTCTTTGGGCTGTTCGCCTTTCCCTCCTTCTTGCTGATCGATACACGACAGCCGATCCTGCTCTGGGTGAGCATTGTGGTGGCGCTCGGCCTTATCTATCCTGCGATATACGCTCCCTTAGCAGCTTTTTGGTCTGAACTCTTCGCCACCCGCGTCCGTTATACGGGGGTCGGAACCGTCTACCAGTTCTCGGGGATATTCGCGAGCGGGCTTACGCCAACCATCGCCACTGCGCTGCTCGGGTTCGCGGGAGGAGAACCATGGTTATTCGTTGGCTACATGGTCGTCGTCGCTGTTATAAGCCTAGCAGCCGCTTACTTCTCTCCGGAAACGTTCCGCAAAGATATAACTCAGACGATGGCTGTGGTGCGAGGCTCTCAGACGGCTACAGAGAGCTCGCGCTAGGAAACCTGGTGTCTCACAGAAGAGGTGAAACGGATGATAGCAGAAAACACGGCGGCGACCTCGGGCCACGAGAGGGCCTTTAAGCTAGAAGCCACGCCTTTAACGTTCGGTCCTGGTGTTTCCGAAGAAGCTGGATGGGAGATGATGCGGCTTGGCGCCAAGCGCGTGATGCTCGTCTCGGATCCCGGCGTGGTCCAGGCTGGAATAACGGGCAAGATCCGGGACATTATAGAGGCCGCAGGCATCGAGTGTGACGTTTTTGATCGTGTCCACGTCGAACCTACTTTAGAATCTCTCCAAGAAGCCACGGACTTCGCTACGGATGGGGGCTTCGATGGGTTCGTCGGTGTCGGCGGAGGATCTAGCCTGGACACCGCCAAGGTCGCAGATCTCCTCGCCACGCATCCCGCTCCCCTAATAGAGTACATCTACCCGCCCGTAGGGAGTGGGCGCAAGCCACCGTCGCCGCTCAAGCCGCTCTTAGCGATACCGACCACGGCCGGAACCGGCTCCGAGGCGACCGAGATCGCTGCTCTCGACCTCCCCAACCTGAAGACCAAGGCGGCCATATCTCATGCTTTCCTGCGGCCCGATCACGGATTAGTGGATCCCCTGCTCACGTGCTCCATGCCGCCTGATGTAACCGCAGCCTGCGGACTGGACGTGGTCTGCCATGCGGCCGAGTCCTTCACCGCGCGACCTTATAATTTTCGTCCGGCCCCCGAAACTCCCGAAGATCGTCCGCCCTTTCAGGGGTCCAATCCGGTATCCGACATCTGGGCAGCCAGAGCCCTGGAGTACGGTGGACTGTACCTTAGGCGTTCCGTGGCCGACGGCAACGATATGGAGGCTCGGGCAAACATGATGCTCGCCGCCTCAATCGCCGGGATCGGGTTTAGTTCCGCCGGTACGGCCATACCACACGCCTGCGCCTACCCAATAGCGAGCCTAAAGCATACCTTCCGGTCTCCCGGATACCCTGACGAGCCGTTCGTGCCCCACGGCTTCGCGGTCGTCGTCACGGCTCCGGCGGCTTTCCGATTTACCTACTGCGCAGATTCAGATAAACACCGGCGGGCGGCCGAGTTCTTGGCTGGTAAACCGATTCCTGATGCTGACGAAAGCACCTTGCCAAATGTTCTGACCCAGCTGATGAAGGATATAGGAGCACCGAGCGGTCTCCGAGAGCTCGGGTACGACGAGAGTGATATTGACGAGCTGGTTAACGGGGCGCTCAAACAGCAGCGGCAACTAAGCATCGCCCCGAGAGAGGTGGGCCCGGTTGAACTTGCCGGCATCTTCCGTGAGTCGTTAGAGAACTGGTAGGACTATTGGGTCAGCTCCTGTAACAACTTCGGGTGAGGTCCGACCAGCTTAGATGCAGGAAGTGTAGTGCAATCGGCAAGTCAGAGGCAAACACTCTAGGTTTTACAGAACTACGGGTCCCCCGCGATCATCGCTCCGTCGCTAGCCGACTCTTCAAGGAGACCAGCGGAAGCGTAAGGCCCTAAGAATTCGTTCGAACGTCTTACTTGCGCAGTTCTCAAGGTATTGCAAGTCATGCTTGAGTTTAGACGAAGATTGACTAATTATGCTAATTAGTGTTTGCGGGAACTCGCGTCATCTGTATTACTTGATCCTGACACAATGGTTGACTATACTTCCACTTTTGTCCTAAGGGTAGGGCCTTGTTCTATGTCTATCGTGAGGCCACGAGGCATCTTAGAACATTAGGGAACAGGAGGAGAATGAGCTACGAGGCGCAACGCACTTATATGGGTCGTATGAAGTTGGAGATGCTTAATAGTTTCCCTCGTTATGAATTGCGATGTCAAAGCTGCGGTGGGACGTTCGAGGATGACGGGTTCCTTCTAGAATGCTCAACGCCACACGAGCCTGCTCTCCTGGTTACAGAATACAGGGATAAACGCTTCGAACCTGACACGTATGCCGAAGGTATATTCAGATATAGAAAATGGTTGCCGGGTACACGGGTCTTATCAGGTGCGGGCAGCAGCGTAACCTATAAAAGTGAAAAACTGAACTACATCATAGGGTTGCCCAACATGTGGGTAGTGTTCAACGGGCATTGGCCAGAAAAAGGCGCTGCCCTTGAAACGCCGACCTTCAAAGACCTGGAGGCGTGGGCAGTACTCTCCCGTATCCCAGAGCAGCATGAGGGAGTCCTCGTCATCGCCTCCGCCGGCAGTACCGCTGCTGCGTTCGCAAGAGTCTGTTCGCTGAACAAGGTCCCCTGCTTGATCATTATTCCGGAGGCTGGACTTCCTAATCTACAGTTTCCTGAGGGCACCGATCCGTGCGTCAAGATCATCTCCCTTACCGGGTTCACCGACTATTCCGACGCCATCGCCCTGGCGGATCGCATCTCACGAATCGACGGATTCTTTTCTGGAGGAGGCGTGAAGAACGTGGCGCGACGCGACGGGTTGGGCACCACGATGTTGAACGCGGTCGAGACGATTGGGCAGGTCCCCGATTATTACTTTCAGGCGGTCGGAAGTGGAGCGGGCGGTATCGCAGCATATCAGGCTGCAAAGAGGCTTGTGGAAGATGGAAGATTTGGCAAGAAGCTTCCAAGGCTCATGCTGAGCCAGAATCTGCCGTTCGTTCCGATTTACTTGTCCTGGAAGTCATGTCGACGCGAGCTGATAGGGATCAATGATGATGACGGAAAGAAGCAGATACAGCAGGTCGCTGCTCCTGTGCTGACAAATCGGCGGCCGGCCTACTCCATGAGAGGCGGGGTCTTCGACATCCTTACCGAAACACAGGGCGACATGCTCACCGCTGACAACTTCGAGACTCGTCACGCGAAGCAGTTGTTCGAAGAGGCGGAGGGTATCGATATCGATCCGGCAAGCGCTGTCGCGTTTGCGACGCTGATCAAGACCGCCCGGTACGATGGGATCGAGCGCGACGCCGTGGTCCTGCTGAACATCACAGGGGGAGGACGTCACAGGCAGCAATTGGACAAGAGGTTGATCGCAGCCCGACCAGCCCTCGAGTTCAGCGAGCGGGATATTCTCCTCGGCGAAACCCTGGAAAGGATCGTCGAGCTGTTCCGCTGACTACCTCGCAGGTACAAAGCTTGGTGTAGTATTTCTAGACGACTCGATGAGCCTGTATAAGAGGTGTGGCAAAGGCATAGTTTATGAGAGGATCTGCATGAATACTCGAGAAGCAGCTTCCCTATCCCAAGAGGAACAGCTCTATCGTAGCCTGACCCCGACCTCTTACGAATACTTTTTGGAGGGCCGCAAGTATCTTCCCGGTGCCGACTCTCGCAGTCCTCTATTCTATTCTCCTTATCCTGTCGTACTCGAAGAAGGTCGCGGCTGCTGGCTGTTCGATGTGGATAGCAACAAGCTGCTCGATTTTACCGGCAACCATACGTCCCTAATCCTCGGATATAAGCATCCTCGGGTTCTTAACGCGGTACGGCGCCAATTGGAAAAGGGAACTGCCTTCCCCGGAGTTACGCTGCCTCAGCTGCGGCTGGCTAGGTTACTATGCGAGCGCGTGCCGTCTTTCGAACAGGTACGCTTCACAAACTCGGGTACCGAGGCGGCCATGAATGCTATTCGCGCCGCCCGAGCGTTCACGGGACGTCATAAGATCGCCAAGATTGAAGGAGGCTACAACGGAAGCTGGGACGACGTGATGGTGAGCACGCACCCGTCGGGCGAACAAAGCGGAGACGTATTGCGACCGGTTGCGGCGCCGGCATCCCTGGGTCTCATTCCGGATAGCATCGACAATGTGTTGGTGTTACCGTTTAACGAAGTGGAGGCAGCTGCACGGCTGCTCGAACAACAAGGTAAGCACCTCGCAGCCGTCATCGTGGAACCGGTTTTGGGCTCTGCCGGTATGATCCCTGCCGAGCAAGGTTATCTCGACATGCTGCGCGAGGTGACCGAACAGCTTGGAATACTCCTCGTCTTCGATGAAGTGGTCAGCTTCAGGATCGCATATGGGGGTGCGCAGGAATACTATGGTGTATCTCCGGACCTCACGTGTCTCGGGAAAGCCGTCGGCGGTGGCTTTCCGCTCGGCGTATTTGGGGGAAGAAGTGACATCATGGCCATGTTCGACCCCTCACGCAGCATGCCACAAATCCCGCATCCCGGGAGCTACAACGCCAACCCTATCAGTTTGGTAGCTGGCGCGACTACCCTTGAGTTGTTTACGGATGAAGTGGTTCAGCTTCTGAACCTTCGGGGTGAGACCCTGCGGCGTCGGATACGTATGGCTTTTGAGGACGCTGGTGTTCCCGCTCAGGTGACCGGCTTCGGTTCGCTCTTCGCAATTCACCTGACTTCCCAACTGGTCAAGAGCTACCGCGACACCATGCGCGCCGACGCCAACCTTCGGCACCGGATCTTCCTCAGCTTGTTTAAGGAAGGTGTCCTGATAGACCCGCGCGGTGTGGGGTGTATTTCTGCCGCTATCGGGGAAGCCGAGATCGACCGGTTCGTCGATGCTCTACGGACTGTTCTGCGTACGCTCGCCGGCTCGCGATCTCCAACGACCTAACAGTCCGGCTCTATGCTGGCGGTCAGCCCCTTTATCTGCAAGCGTTCCTCGTAGAGCTGCGCGAGCTCCTTGTAGCACCTCTTTACCAGCGCTTGGCCCTTGGTGTGGGGCTCCCACATGACCCTGGTGGCTCTCTTAATCGTCATGCCGGGGACGGCCTTCACGAGCACCCGGACCACCTTGGGCATCGAGTTCTCCCAGTCGTTGCGTAAGACGAGCTTCCAAGGCAACTCTGGCCTCGCCTTACCCCCGGGTCTGCTTCTCCTCTCTCTTGTTTGTGTGCGTCACTGGCATACAGAGGTCCCTGCTAGACCATGAGCACTTGATAGCCAAGACCTTTCGAAAAAAATTTCGCGCGTTCCCAAGAGGGTCAGAGGGTCTAGGGCGAAGCCTCCTAATGCCGGCAGGTCTGGACCGAAGAATAATAAAAAGCTGCGCCGGAGGGCAGAAGCTAAGGCCGAGCCCAGACATCTTGTCAATTCTCATTTGTGGGCAAGATTAGACGCGATCGGCGTCAAATAGCGTTATTAGGCTTAATAACACGATAGTCTTTGTCCATAGTGGGAAGCGCTGCTCTTCTTCGAAGTAAAACCGCCCTACTTGTTCTTCAACACGGACACAATGCTCGCCTGCAAGGGGGGTGCAAGGCTATGGTGGCGCTACGCTTCGCAAGATGTTGGGTACTGCTTCTCTTATAACACAACCTCCGGTATCCGCGCGGGTTTTTTAACAAAAGTGCAGAAAGGCGCGCTCTTATGCCCCTATAATAAAAGAAAATAGGAGATCCGCGTAGGCGGGTTAAGGGTTTTTCGGATTTATGCCGACGACGAGCTGTATGGCTCGTAAAGAGAGGGGGGACCGGCATGACCACGAAATATCTACCGGCAGTGTTCTTGGCAGCCGTGATAGTAATTGTTGTCGCTATCGGAGACTCAGCCTCGGCACAAAATGCTGGCGGTGCCATAAACGTACAGAAATTCGGCGACAACGCTATGGTACAAACCTGTGATAATTCGACCATCGAATTAAATACAGACGAGAAACAGATGCTGGATCTGCATAACCAAACTCGTACCGCCAAGGGGCTGCCGCAGTTGTGTGTGCATGCTACTCTTACAGAGGCCGCTCGGGCTCACTCTCAAGAGATGCTTGACAAGGGTTACTTGTCTCATGACTCCTTCAACGGTGAAAACCTCCAGACGCGGCTAGCGCACTTCGGTTATACCTTTCCCGGTTACTCCTCCTGGGATTATGGAGAGAACATCAGCTGGGGTTCGTCGTACATGGGTGAACCAGAAAACCGCTTCGATGCATGGATGAACAGCGACGACCACAAGGCGAATATACTCAATAAAGATTATCGCGAGATCGGGATCGGCGCCCGTTCAGGAGCCTACGAGAACAACAGTGGGAACATGTATACCGTGGACTTTGGCACTAGACAGCGCTAGCAACCTAAGCGCTGTCGAAAGTACTGGGCCTTTCCGTCAACCTCACAGCGGTTTGCGCTGATGCTGAGGCGGGTAGTAGACCGATAGCTCGAAGTGTCCTCTGCGACCACGAGTAGTTTGGTACTGCTAGCTTTGCTCAGGTTAGACACTTTTGCGCGAGATTTTTCTAGAATTCCGGGGCTTAAGGTGTTCCGGCATTCCCCATATAGGGAATATAGCTCGTTCGTAAGCAACCCGCTTTTGATAAAGTGGAAGCAAGGAGGTGCCAAGAGAATGGAAGTAGATCTCGAAGGCCTGCCTATCGGCGAGGATGCTCCCAACGTCGTCAACGTGGTAGTAGAGGTTCCGGTGGGCAGTCGCAACAAGTACGAGTACGAGCCCGAGATGGGGGCGATCATGCTCGACCGGGTGTTGCCGGGCAACATCCGCTACCCTGGTGACTACGGCTTCGTGCCTTCCACGGTGAGCACCGACGGCGAGCCTTTGGATATCATAGTGGCCTCCTACGACCCAGTGTTCCCCGGCTGCGTGGTCCGTGCACGCGTGCTTGGGGCCTTGGAGATGACCGGAGAAGAAGGCATGGAGCCCAACATCTTCGCAGTCCCCGACGACGACCCCCGCTTTGAGAACTTTCACACCCTCGATGACGTGCCGGAGCAGAACCTGCACGAGGTCGAGAATTTCTTCGTCGCTTTCAAGCGGCTGGAGGGGGACGATGAGGCGGAAGTACAGGGCTGGCGCGGGTTGGAGGAGACTCACGAGACAATTCGCGAGGGCAGCCAAGCTTATCAGGAAGCTTGAGTTATAGCGAGCCCTGGTACCTTTTTCGTGTCCTTACTACCGCGCTGCGAGAACGGTTCCCTGAGCGACGCTGCCCGACAAATCGCGTTTTGTCTACCGCAAACGCGCGTTCCACTATCGCCTGCTGCTCCTCAGCCGTCAGCAGCCGATCCCCTCGGGCTTCAGCGTCGAACGCCACGCTGCTGACTACGCCTGGGCGATGGAACTGCTGGAGTGAAAGCCACCTGTTATGGAGTGCAACTCCGCCGGCGGACCAATCGGACACTGGCCGGCGGCCAAGCGACCTGACCTGGCGCAGGGTCTGACTCTGTGTCTTGCACTCTTCACCGCACTGGCTCCCATACGCGTGCGGCCGTCGAGCACTGGATGAGGCTTGCCCGGAAGGGATGGAGGTACGAGCTGCGTGCATGAGCAGTATCGAGTACACCTACCGTCCCTAAACGGTGGAGACATACAAAGCTTCGTACCACTGCTCCGCGGCCCACGCTAACCCCGAACGGCCGGTGCGTATCTTCGAGGGACTGCTTCGACTTCGACGACCGTCCGATCCTGCCCGACATAGAGCATCCGACGCTCGTTATTGGCGGCTAGGAGGATAGTGTGATCCCGGCCCACATTCACCGTGAGACGGTCGATTTGATCTCGTTCAGCCCTCTTATCCTCTACCCCGGTCACGGGCGCGGCGATGATCAGGAGAACCCCCGACTATGAACGGTACGTAGAGGCCTTCACACGCTCTATCTAACCTGCACCCGAGGCTGACTACCTTGCGGCCTCGTCGATGCCCGTGGCCGTGACGACGAAGTATCCGTAATCATCGCCGCCTTCAGTTATCCATCCCTTCCGATCTAAGTACTCCGCTACTGCCCAAAACTCTTTCACATCCGTGATATTTGTCCGCTGCATGACGCGGTGGCGGGACACATACGCTCCGGGCCTGCCGTAGGCTTCCACTGCCGCCGCCCGCAAGACCCGGCGCGCTTTCTCTTGGATCGCTCTGTTTTCGCTTACTATGATCTTTCCTCCCCTCCGATGCTGATAGATACACTCCCGGCGCTGGTTCCCGAACTCGCCACACGCAGGTGGGGTGGGCTGACGAGTGCCCCTTCTCGCGTAGAGACTGATCCTTCCCCCTCAAGAGCCCGGTAGAAAAGCTTGCTCGGGGCCCACCCCTATACGTTAATGTTTGCACCCCCTTTTGATTAGTACAAGATGTACCAAGCTCAACCTGTAGACTTACCAAAGGCTTACTTTAGGCACGTCGCTCCACCTGTGACGCGATGCTTAAGGCTTAGTCCCGCGTGTCTTGTACGGCTACGGACCCTGTCTCGGCAGATGCTGTTCGCTTGGGGGCTCCTCGCTTGGGCTCGGCGGGGCGTCTCCCACCCTCGGCGGAGGGGTTTCCGTTCTCGGAGCGTCGGGTGGGACTGCCCTCGGTGGCGGAGCATCATCCCCTGTTGGCGCGCCGACCTCTTCCGCGCGGACATCGTTCGGCGGTATCCCGCCCGAGATGGTACCCGGTGTAATCCCACCCTCCTCCTCTGCCGGCGGTATCCCTCCAGAGATACCACTTGGAGATATACCTTCCCCGGTCGGCCCCTCAAGGATCCCCAGCAGCTTCTTGGCCCGCTCGGCCAAGTGCCGGTACGTATCCTGCGCCTCTCTAAAGAAAGAGGCCAGCTGTTCATCACCGGTTGCTTCAGCGTCCAGAATGTACGACTCGATTGTATCGGCACCTTCCAGAGCGTGGTAGAGCACGGCGACGAGGTTGTAGTGTTCGTCGCGGGTACCGGTAGTACGCTCGCCAGGATCCATCTTCTCGACTCCTTCCGCTGTTTCTGTCCTTCTTCCTCGGTGTACCCTCGTCGGTGACCACGAAAACGGGTTGCCGCACCGCAACATCCGAGGCATTATCTAACTAAGTGCCACCACACCTCGCGGTCTCTCCCCTGAGTATGTAAGATGCGCCTTTGGCAAGGCAAAACATGCGTAGGATATACGAGCACGACCGGGCAGGAGGCCGGTATGCCCAGGGAGAAGAACGAACTGCTGCGTGAGAAGCTCGCTATCGAGCGAGCCAAAGGGTTCTTAGAGAGATGACCGTAGAACCCACGATGGACATCTATCTTGCCTTGGCGGTTGTGCTCGCGGTACTCCTCCTGCTAACGATCGTGTTCGTCACGCTTCGCCTTCAGAAGCGCGCTAGAGTGCGGTGCGTGGTATGGGACTGGGAGCTGACATCAGGGGAGGACGGACTGGATGAACAGGCCATGTTCTCGTTCGAGTGCTACTTGTTAAATGATGGACGCCTACCGACGAGCCTGAGCGGTGTCTACGTGCTGTTCGCTGGGGACGGTACGCGAGAAGTAGCCGGCCGTCTGATGGACCTGTTCTCGGGTGAGGAGTTGCAGCGTGTATTGGATCTGCCGCCTGGTCAAGGGATGCGCTTGAGCCTGTACGCCACGTTCGAGGGCGAAGAGGCACAGGAGGTTTCGAATTTCCGACTGGCAGACCTTGTCGGCCGTCTCCCCAGCGGCAGGATCTTGCGCCGCAAGATCGCCGGACGAGGGGATTTCGTAGCCGGCCACAAGAGAGTTGGCGCCAGCCGGAAGAACTTCGCTGGTAGCCCGAAGAGACGCGCTACCAGCAGGAAGGACTTCGTGGCCGACCGGAAGAGAGCTGGTGCTAGCCGGAAGAACTACGAACGCGCCTGGTGGCGCAGACCTTTCGGTCCGCGGAAGATATGGTCGGAGCAACGTTGATAACGCTCCGAGCTTCTTGCTAGCGACGGCTTCCCTCGGCGCAGCCTCTTCGATCAGCTCCCCGGATGTCCGGACCGGGTTCGTCTCGATCCGGAATCGCTCCATCGCCTTGGTGTCTCTACGAACGTCTTGGGTGTGAGTTTCTCCTGTTCGAGAGGTTGTTCGGTGATAATAAGTATCGGTAAGCTTTGCACATTTTAGACGACATACTCTCCTTGATCGGCCAGTACGGGTACCTGCTCGTATTCCTGGGCGTGCTACTGGAAAGCGCCGGGGTGCCGATCCCCGGCGAGACCATCCTCATAGCCTCCGGTGTCCTCGTTCAGCAGGGGTACCTGAATCTTGGGGAAGCTGTCGTGTTCGGCATCCTCGGCGCTGTGGTCGGGGCTCAGGTCGGCTACTGGGTCGGTCGCAAAGGGGGTCGCCCCATAGTCTTGCGGTGGGGTCGCTACGCGAAGGTTACGCCCGAGCGCCTCATCCGCATGGAGTGGTTCTTCGAGCGCCACGGCGGGAAAGCCGTTTTTCTAACCCGGTTCGTCACGGGCTTGAGGATCTTTGGTGCGTTGATAGCCGGCGTAAGCCAGATGCGCGGCAGGACCTTCCTCTTCTATAACGCCCTCGGAGGTGCCGTCTGGGCCACGGCAGCGGTTCTAGTCGGCTACCTCTTGGGCGGGAGCCTCAACCTCGTTGAGTGGTGGGCGGGACGTGCTGCCCTCTTGCCGGCGCTCCTGCTCGTCCTGGTGCTGGGCTTCTACTTCTCTTACCGCTGGGTTGCAGCCCGTCGGGTGCGGCTCTTAACGTACCGAAACGCGTCTCTATCCTCCCACCCTGCGCTGGCTCGACTGCGGTCACGCTATGCCCGCCAGCTCAGTTGGCTGCTCCGCCGCCTGACGCCTGGCGAATACTTGGGACTGCACCTCACGCTTGGCCTGCTCTTGGCCGCTGGGGGTCTGTGGCTCTTTGGCGAGTTGGCTGAAAATCTTACAAGCGATGATCCTTTGGTGCGCTTCGACAAAACGGTGGCGGCGACGCTGCATGGCCAGGCAACGCCAGCCTTCACGACCGTCTTCTTGCTCATTACAAGCCTGGGTACGCTCGAGGCTCTAGGGACGCTGGGCCTGCTTGTCGTCGTGATCTACAGCGTGCGACGACGATGGCTTTACGTTGGGGCGTGGATCGCGGCTGTGGCTGGGGGTGAAGCTCTCGACCAGCTGCTCAAAGAGCTCTTCGCCCGCCCTCGACCCTCCTTCGGCGATCCACTCCTGCTTGAGACCGGCTACAGCTTTCCGAGCGGGCACGCGATGATGTCGTTGGTCACCTCTGGGATGCTGGCCTATTTTGCCGTGCTGGCTTTGCAGAGCCGGCGCGCGCGCGCGGCTGTCATCTTTGGTGCGGCCCTGCTGGCACTGCTAATCGGCTTCAGCCGCATATACCTCGGCGTTCACTACTTCAGCGACGTGGTAGCAGGGTTCGCCGCGGGCGCCATATGGTTAAGCATCCTGATAACGGGCATGGAGATAATCCGTCGCCGTAAGGCTAGCAAACTCCTGTAGCAAGCCGGGCGAGCGCCTTCACCGGAGATCGGATCCAACGCCGCAGCCGCGCTTTGTAGCGTAGGTGTTCTTTGCCGAATCTACGCTTCCAGATAACGTTCCTCGCATTCGATCACGCCGCGTTGTATTACGAGCAGCGCCTCTAGTAAATGGAGGATGGCCCACAGTGCGTTCGCGAGGCTTGCCAACCCCACGTAGATCATGGGGAACGAGAGGTAAGTGGGGCTGCGGTTATGAAGGAACGTTCCTTCTATGATCACCCTCGACACGGGCTCCCTGGGGTCGATCGGCGTATCGGCACGCCGGGTCGTCCGAATAAAATCACCCCAAGAGCAGTACTCCTCTGCTCAGTAACGTCTGCCCAGGATAATTGCCATCCTGCGCATCAAGAAGGAAACCGGGATCTTGTTGTTAAGCAGCAGCCCCAAAATCAGAGGTCCCAGGTAGATCAGAGGCGAAGGCGCAACGACCCCCGCGTTGTCCCGTACGTTGTTAGTCTAAGGTTCTGATCCTCCTTCCGCGATGAACATAGGTCGGCTGAGTTGTACCGCTCCATAGTAGGATCCTCCGAAAGAGCGACGCCCACCTGGGCACGCAAGCCCTTTCGCTGGTTTACGAATCGAGTTGGTTTGGGATTAAGTTAAACTCGGACAAAAAGGGCGAAAGCAGGAGACGAGATCGTGTTGTTCATAGCGTTATTTAAAATTAGAGAGGGGAGTGCTCCCATAGACATCAACAAGTTTCGTTATCGCAGGGGACAATGGGGCCATCCCGAGGGGGAGTACTCCGATACGGTGAAGCTGGTAGATGAATACTGGCTTCAGACGGAAGATCCTAGGTACGTCGGTATCTTTGAAACGGAGGAACCCCACGCGATCATGGAAATAGTATCTAGATGGGAGGACTATTTTGAAGTCACTGTGGTTCCGGCCATTAGGGTGGAAGAGTTGTTGCCGGATTGATAAAGATGAGCCAAGTAGCGTAGGCAGGGGTCGCGTATGACTACGAGGTCGGCCGGAGAGATATTAGAAAACGTAGTTGCGGAGGGAAGGGAAGAGCTGGGCCGGGCCAGTATGGGGCTTGCGTTCAGCGCCTTCGGCGCCGGGCTCAACATCTCATTCTCCATGATCGCCCTGGCAGTCGTAGGAGCGCTGACTGGCGGCGTCGGGTTATTGGCGTTTATCGCCTACCCTATAGGGTTCCTAATCGTTATCCTGGGCAAGGAGGAGCTGTTCACCGAGAACACCGTAACCCCGGTGGCCGTGTCGCTCACGGATAGGAGCACCGTACCCAACATGCTGAGGATGTGGGCTATACTCTTGGTCTTCAACGTCCTTGGCACTATAGCCTTCGCTTTCGCAGTTACCTACGGGAAGGTACTCAATCCGACCTCTCTACAGCTCTTGGTGGAGCAGGTTTCCCACAAGCTGGAGAACGGCTTCTGGATAATGACCTTGAAAGCGATCTTCGGGGGTTGGCTGGTTGCGATGGTGGCCTGGCTGGTGGCAGCTTCCAGGGACACCGTCTCGCAGGTGTTGTTCATCTGGCTGTTGGTGTTCCTCATCCCGACCAGCGGGCTCGTACACTGCGTCGCGGGCTCTGCCGAGGTCCTAGTTAGCGTGTTCGTTGGCGAGACCTCTTGGGGAGAGTACCTCTTGGGGTTTTTGGTCCCAGCTACGCTCGGAAATGCCGTCGGCGGGATCGTCTTGGTCACCCTGCTCAACTACGGACAAGTCATAGGGTCCAAGAGAAAGGTGTAGACGGCCTGGGCGCCATGCGGAGGTCGTTTAGTTAGTAGCGCCAGGGGTGAAGAGCTTCTTCTTTCAGCTGTTTGCCGGCCAACCCTTTTCGAATAGTGGCGGCGTAGTCCGCTTCGCAGCAGCTGCAAGCGATTATGAAGCCGGTGAGAAACAGCTTCTCGCCGCATCCGCACTCGACGACCACGCACCCTGGACGCCAGCGGCAAACCTTGCCGAACTCCACATCTCCTTCATAAGAGGATGACAAGAGCCGCCGACTATCGCTCTAACCTATACTTCTCCCCTTTCCGTAGTGCTCCTTTCAGGGTTAGACAACCATCCCTTCGCAGCATGTACTGGCTAACCACCGGATGGAGGAGTTCCGGTCCGCTTCTATTGCTTTAGGGCAACGGCAGCTCTAGCAAGGCGCGGGCTCTTTGTCGGTTGTGCACTAGATTACATACACGCCCTTGACTTTATGCGAGCATCTGCAATGCAGCGATCCACCGGGGATTGCCGGATAGAGGAGGTGCGTGATGAAACGCATCAGGCCGGTTCTTATGGTAGCCGCACTGATGGCGGCGATCATCGGGGAAAGGTGGCTGCGCAGTAAGATGCACCCAGTGTAAGGCAACTCTTACTACAAGTAGCTACGGTCGCCTTATCTCAGAAACGGGGCCCAGGTTCCACCTCACTGTCGGTAGGTTCTGGGTGTTCGGTACGGGTTCAAACTTGAACGTCATTTCAGACGTTTGGCTCGCTTCAAAGGCCAGGGGACCGGTCCGACTCTGCCCCGGGGGTAGTTCGCCTGTTAGATCGTATACCGAGCGGATGCCCCCGTAAGAGAAGGCTTTGGGTATCGCCTGGGGTATACGGTATCCGCTCTCATCTTCGGCGGAGAAGTCACGGTCTTTGATCACTATAGGCAGCCTTGTTTTGGTCTGATCCTGGGTACCCTCAACGGTCACATCTACCACGACGAAAACCTTGCCTTGCTCAAGTTCCTTATCTCTTTTCATACCGAGGTCGGCGGGGGCACGGGTAGCGTACGCTTCATCTACGGAGATGTTCATCCCGTAGAGCGCAGCTTTTTCGCCCGCCGAGAGGTCTTGAACCTCTTCAACGACCTTTGGCTCTTCAGCGGTGCAGCTCGCCAGGAATCCTGCGAAGAGCATGGCTACCGCGAGCGGCACAGGAAACCTCATAAAAATTTCCTTCCCTGTCGAAGGTATCTGGGGGGATTGTACAGTTGCAAAGCCTTACGGGGTCGGAGCCATTGACGAAAGGACCGGGATGCCTTGCTAGAGTCTCATACTGGAAAAACACCGTGATGACGAAAGCTTACAGGACCGGCCGGGGCAGCTTCTTGAGACGTATCTTGCGCGTTTTGTTCGCGTCGTTAGTTCTCTTGCTCCTTTACCTGTTCCTGCAATTTTCGGTTCTTAGCGGGTAGTACACTTGGGGAGCGACCCCTGGGAGGCAGCCCTCTTTGCGACCCAGTCCTCTTCAGGGGCAGAAGCGAGCCTGATATCTACCCTGGCACCCCACATACATTGGGGTATCTCTTACTGGGTCCCGGATACCGCGACCGGGCAGCGAGCCGTCGCGGCAACGGTAGGATAGCAGTCCTACTACCCATTGCCTCTAGTGTAGCTACGCTTCGGTCTGCTCTGCGCGGTGGGTCTTGAGCATCTTGCCGGAGATATAGAGGCTCAGACCGAAGTAGTAGACGAGATAGAGTAGTGAGAAGGCTCGGAGGAGGGGATCCGGGTCCGGCATCTGGATGAGGATAGCGGCGTAGCTTACGAGCCAGAGCGTCGTGAGCGTCAGGGTAAGTTTGCGGAAGAATATCGTACGCGACGGGTAAACGTACCGGATCGGGACGAACACCAACAGCGAGCAGACGAGCAGTATCGCACTCACGATCGCGGCTCCAAGATCGAAGACGATGGCGTAGAACGCCAACACGTTCCAGTAGCTGGGGAAGCCCAGGAAAAAGTGGTCGGTCTTGGCGCCGTCCTCGGTCTTGGCGTCCACTCGGCAGAACTGGTAGCTCGACGCGAGGAGCGGGAGTGCGGCTAGGGCCACGCCGAACGTGCCGGCCGGCAGGTAACCGCTGCTCCACAGCAAGAGGATGGGGGCGAGGACGTATGTCATGTAGTCCACGATGTCGTCCAGGCGCCTGCCGTCGAAGGAGGGCAGAAGCTCTTTAACCCGGAACCGGCGGGCCAGAAGTCCGTCGGTGCTGTCTATCATAAGGGCCGTAAGTCCCAGCCATAGCGCCGTAACGGCGTGCCCGTTGTAGGCGGCGACCAGGATCAAGAGCGCCAGCACCACCCCGCTAGCCGTGTACAGGTGCACCACAGAGGCGCGCAGGCGTAGCCAGGACGAGACTGGTATCGTGCCTTCCTCGCTAACTTCTTTCATCCAACCTTCTCCTCTGCGCTACGATCCTGCTCCGATGGTAACAGCGTTCAAACCACCATGTCCATGAGGAAGATCGCCAGGCGAAATCTTTCGGCTGGGAGTGTATCAGCAGCGCGGGACCTCTTCGACCATATCCACACGACCTCCGGGTTCGTGCCTGTACTGCGGGTCACGCTTGCGGATGGCATAGACGGTTTCCATGCCCTCGACAAGCGTGGTTGCTCCTAACCCGGTGGCATCTCCACCGTGAACGCCGCCGTGTGGATTTGCCTCTCGTGGGCGAACTGCAGAAAGAGCCGATAGCGTCCTATGCTCGGGAACACAGCGCTAAACACTATCTGGGAGTCTGCTCCGTCCGTGGGATGGACGTGTAAGTAAGCGAGATCGCCTTCACGCAGGGCCACAAGATGCCCCAAAGCTCCCAAGTAGGGTTCGAGGTCAACGACTTCCCGCCCTTTGTGGCTTACATGGAAGCTTAATGGGGTTTCACTGCCAACGGCTGGGGCTCCAACGAGCAATTCGACCTCGTAACCTTCTTTAGTTCGCACCACGCTGATCGGAGCCGGCAGCGGACCAGGTGCGTAGTAGCCGGGTGCGGTTAGGTCTACGCCCAGCGCCAGCGGAGCCCCGCCCACAGTAAAGTCGGCGAAGGCGCGGTAGACCCCCGGCTCGGGTAGGGTTAGGGGTGTCGTCCAAGTCCCGTCCGCGTTTGGCGATGGGTGTAGGTGCTGGTAGTGGGTCAGGTTGCGCCGCACAATGATTAGGTGCATAGGCGCCTCGTGTTGCTCGTCCAAGTCGGTCACAGCGCCTCCGTTCGGACCTAGTATTCGGACCCCGAATTCCACCTCCCGTCCGGGCTCGAATGTCGTTGGAGCCGCCTTCAAGGTGAAGCCTTCGGCAGAGACCGCGAGCCCGCCGGGCGCTGCGTGCACCCCGGGATGGCTTCCGTCGTGCCTGTGGTCATGCAGCTCGTTCATTTGATTGCCTCCGGATCGAAAGTGTGCTCTGCGAATGACTATTAGCTCCGCAGCGAGATAAATATACGGAGTAGCTCATTGCTTCCTGCCACCAAACCTACCATAATCGGAAGCAATCAGCCTTATTCACCGAATTGCCTAGTCTACGATTGTCAGAAAGTGTAAAACAACCTAGAGTGCGGTTCCGCGTCCTGCTGGGCGACGAGGAGCGAGAGGTACGCTTCAAGCGTACTCTATGTCTGTGTCGCCCTCCCATGTGCTGCTTGTATCACGTAGAAGAATGTGATAGATCAAAGAATCAGGAACAGAGATATAAGCATATGGATTTTTGATAACGTGCCAACGTTGCCGGATTGTCGGCGGTGAACCCAGGATTTGAGCTTGATCGTACAGGACTATTGCTCCGACACGCCGGTTGCGCTTTGGCTGGAACCATCGTCTGATTGGTGGCACCCACAAACTTATACTTTTTGGTCCACTACTCACACGCACCACAAGGATGTTCCGCTCCGCTTGTGAGAAGTGAGAGAGCTCCGCTGAAAGAAGCCGATGCATGCGTTCGTCAGATACGGGTAGACGGACTACGGCAGCTGTAAATATACCGTTTTTCGGTCCCCTCATTGATGACACAGCGGTGGCCGGACGTGTATCAGGGTTAAAAATAAGGGATCTCAAGTTAGGTGGCTGTGGACCCAAAAACACACGATGAATCCATCCGAGGCCCTCGATATAGTGAATAGCCTCGTCTGGCAGAGTGGTGGTTGCGGTGTCGATGATACTGTCGAATTGGGTGTCTGGTTCGACCGCTAGTAAGAGTTCGGTACGAGTTCCCGCAGTTCTTGCGACTAGCTCGTTAGCCACGCGTTTGATTGTGGCTTCCGCGCCTCTGACCGCTTCCGAGGTTTCTGGGGATATTACCTCAGCAAACACTCGTTCCGAACCGATATCCACTGCGCAGTCCAGGCGCTTCGATCCAAACTGAGGTTCAAGCTCGGGCACCAACCCGCTCCTGACAAGAGCCGCTGCAAACTGTAGTTCCGCAAAGGCTGATTCTTCGCCCCGTCGGAGACGAGCCATCGCGGGTTGAAAGCCTCTCAGTGACTCACAGGCTGCGATAGTCAAACCCCGGTTAATGGCTATGTTAACCGTAAATATGCCGGGCGAATCCTGTGCTTGGAGCTGGTCAAGGTACTCGGGCCAAAGCGGCGGAGCGCGTCGAACGCGCAGTCCACGTTGTATGGCGATTCGGCTGGCTTAATGCCCAGGCACCAATCAGCGACGAATTCAGCCCAGTGTGAGAGGATGTTTTGTGGGAGTTGCATCTTATTCAGCGGAGCTGCCTATTTCACAATATTGTCGGAAACTAGTTCTCGAATTACATAGGAGTCTACTGCACTAACCTATATCAACAAGGGTTGGTCTCGAAACGCGGATCTCCGCAGCGCCTGATCGGTTCTGACACCAACCCACACGAACAACAGCGAACACACGCGACGAAACAACAGGAAAAATACGCCAACTTGCAGGAGTTTTTGAACATTAGCGAACTACTGCAGTATCATCGCCCCGCAATTCTTTATAATCCGGTGGAAGGTCGTCCCGTCAAAGCAACCCTCGCGCGCCGGAAAGACGAAGTTGTTGACGGTTTCCGAGGCCTTCTTGGCAAAGAGCTTCACGCGGATCGGCCCCTTCTCGGTGTGCAACGTCGCCTAATAGTCATTGTCGGGAGAAATGCTCATCTCGCGGGCGATCGTAGCTCCTGCTTTGGGCGATGCAATCCTCCTTTACCTCCGGTGAAGTTACTTACCGGGCGGCCGTCCGGCCATACCCTTCAGGTTCCCATTGTTGTGGTCTCGGTTCGGTAGCAGCTTCTAGGGAACGGACGCGGTTGATCGCCGCTGCTACCTCCTGCACGCGCGGCACGCTCAGCTCCCCGGGATGTCCCCGGAAATTCCCCAGAGAGTCGAGGCCGTTTCTCTCGACGCCGGTCAACGCCTCCCAGACGATCTCCTTCACCCCACGGCTCTTCCCTCCCGCCGCGAACTCTCCGATGATGCGGGCAATTGCCTCGGTCTGTCCGGCCTCGGCGAGCTGCTCCACGTATGCAAGCTCTACTCTCTCGCGACCGAGCTCTACGGTGTAAAGGCCCTTGCCCCGCGCTGTCTCTCGCTTGCCGCGCCGGAGGTCTATGGAGGACGCCCGGACGCGCCGGCCTCTCGGCGCTCGCACCTCCCGAACACCGGGCGGGATCCTGGCTGGGAACTTCTCGCGAACCTCGCGGGCGCGCCCAGTAACCTCGTGGGGCTCGTAGTCCTCCATTAGGATCACCAGGTCAGCCACGTCCAGATAATCGCCGACACCGCCGACGACCACGACCGTCGAGACGTCTAAAGAGTCACGTAAGGGCCGTACCAAGTCTATAAACGGGGAGATAGGTTCCTTGCGGACGAGCTCGCGCATCCTCTCGTCCTGGATCATGAAGTTCGTGGCGCTCGTGTCCTCGTCCACCAGCAGCAGCGAGGTCCCGATCTCCAACGCCTCCGCGATGTTCGCCGCCTGGGAGGTCGAGCCTGAGGCGTTCATTGTCGAGAAGTTCTTCGTGGAGCGACCGCCCGGGAGGTCCCTGATCATAGCGGATATGTCCACGCCCGCCACGCTCCTGCCATCCTCGGCCCTTATCTTCAGCGCATCCGCCCGCGTGACCACGAGTTCCCGCCCATCCTCCGGTACGTGGTTGTAGACTCCCCACGAAAGCGCCGAGAGCAGCGTGGACTTGCCGTGGAACCCGCCTCCGGCCACGAGCGTAACCCCTTCCGGTATACCCATCCCCGAAATCTCGCCCCTGTTCGGCAGCCACACGGCAACGCGAAGCTCCTCCGGGCTCTCGAAAGGCACAGCCCCCTCGCGCAACGGCCTGTCGCTCGCCCCGCTCTCCCGAGGCAGCACCGCCCCGTCGGCTACGAACGCTACCAGCCCCAGCTCTGGCAGCTGCCGTCTCAGGTGGTGCGCGTCCTCGACGGTCTCGACGTGCGCCCGGGCTGCATCTCTGTCTACCCCCGCCGGCGTAAGAGCCTCCCTGACAACCCGCGGCAGCTCCTCGAGGAGCATCGCCCGTGCTGCTCGGGCGTCTACCGTCCGCCCGCGGGCCGGGAGCCCGACCGCCATACGAGCCTCCACGAACCCTGGGTTCACGACCATCGATGTCCGTGGCAAAACGACCTGCGAGGTGTGCTGTATCTTTATACTTCCGCTCCCCCCCGAGCCTCGGTTCCCCTTGACGGCGCGGCGTAGCACCCTCTCTACCGAGCGTGTCAGGAAATCCTCAAAGGCCACCCGGCGTACGGCGTTGTTGAAAAGGTTAAGGTCAAAGCGATTCTCGCGGGTGCGGACCCGCACGAGAGAAGGTGGGGCGAACGGGTCCCGTTGCACCTTGTCTATAAATAGCGTGAACTCTTCAAGATCGTAGGAGCCCTGCAGATCTTTATAGGCGCCGTAACCCTTGCGGTCTATACGGTCGAGCGTGGCGGTCAGGCGGCGCATGCTACCTGAGCTTGTAGAGTGGTTTGTCCGGGCGGCCGCTCTTTACGATCTCTATCTCCCCTTCGGCCTCAAGTTCGTCTAACGTGGTCCGGATCTCGCGCTTATCGTCGCCCAGGAGCCGCTGCCAGTCGGTCGTGGAGTAGAGGACACCGTTAGGTATCGCGCTCAAGACCTTGAGTATCCTCGCTTTGATAGGCTCCACTAATCTAGCCCCATCTTCGCCCATGCGCTGTATAAGATGGGACGTGCTACCTCGCGCGCTCTCTCGGCGCCTGCGTCAAGGATCTCGTCCAGCTCCCGCGGGTTGTCCAGCAGCGCATACGCCTTCTCGCGGACGGGGGAGAGGCCCTCGATGACGACCTCTGCGAGATCCTTCTTGAAGTCGCCGTAACCTTTGCCTGCATATTCGGCTTCGATCTCCGGAACAGGACGCCCTATCATGGCAGCGTAGATGCCTAGAAGGTTGGTGATGGCGGGCTTGGCGGGGGAGGCTACGATCTCCGTCCCCGAGTCGGTTTTGGCGCGACGGATCTTGCGCCGTACCACGTCCGGCTCGTCGAGGAGCGCGATGTAGCCCGCCGGGGCCGGCGAGCTTTTGCTCATCTTGTTCGTCGGCTCGTCGAGCGCCATGACGCGAGCACCGACCTCTAAGATCATGGGCTCCGGCACCACGAAGGTCTCTCCGTAGAGGCCGTTGAAGCGCCGTGCCAGCGTGCGCGCGAGCTCCAGGTGCTGGCGTTGGTCTTCCCCAACCGGCACCAGGTGCGCGTTGTAGAGTAGGATGTCGGCGGCCATGAGGACCGGATAATCGTATAGACCGACGCTAGCCGCCTCGGCGCCTCCCTTCTGGGCTTTATCCTTGAACTGCGTCATGCGCGAGAGTTCGCCGACCTTCGCTACGCAGTTGAGGAGCCAGGCGAGCTCTGCATGCCCCGAGACCCGGCTCTGGCGGAACATCACCGACTTCTCCGGGTTTAACCCGACCGCGAGGTACACCGCCGCGACTTCCTTGACCTTCTGCCTCAGCACCTTCGGATCTTGCGGCACGGTGATGGCGTGCAAGTCTACGATGCAGAAGTAGTTCTCGTACAGGTCCTGGATGGAGACCCAGTTCTTGAGCGCCCCCAGATAGTTGCCGAGGTGCAAGTTGCCGCTCGGCTGTACGCCGCTGAATACTCGCTGTTTGCCCTGCATGGCTTTATTTTAACGGACCATCGAGATGGCTAGAAGCCGGGCGCCCTTTCGATCTCCCTCGCGGCTGCCATCACCCGCTCGGCTAGATGGCTACCGGGACGATGTCCGAGACGCGCGATCGGCCCGCTCACGCTCACCGCCGCGTTCACGCGTCCGGCCTGGTCGAAGACCGGGGCGCTCACGCTCGCCACACCCTCCTCCCGCTCGGCCACACTCTCCGCCCATCCTCGCCGCCGGATGTCCTCCAGAACGGAGTCATCGACCGACGTATGACCGCCCCGATCCTCCACCCACGCGAGCAAGACCTTCCCAGCCGAACCGAGAGCGAGCGGCAAGATCGCCCCTACCGGCACCGTGTCCCTAAGCCCCGACGCTCGCTCGACCGACGCCACACAGACCCGGGCATCACCCTCCCTCACGTATAACTGCGTGCTTTCGCCCGTGGCGTCCCGCAGCTTCTCTAGCGTCGGCTGCGCCCTCTCGACGAGCCCCATCCCTGCCGCCTTGCTTCCCCAACCGAACAACCGCATCCCTAGCGCGTAGCGTCCCGCCTCACGTGTCACTAGATAGTGAGCTTCTAGCGCAGAGAGCAGCCGGTACGCCGTCGCCCGCGACAAGCCCGTCCCCTCAACCACTCCCGAAAGGGTCTCTGGACCTTCCGTGGAGAGGAACGTCAGGATCGTCACCGCCTTGTCCAGGACTCCAACCCCGCTCGACACGTCACCCTTGCCCGGAGAGAAGATCTCGTCTACACTTTCCATATAATGACCACTGTATCTCACTATATGAGACAAAGCAAGAAGGGTAGGGAAGCTTGACGCTCGAATGGGACGCCGCCGAGTACGAGGCGCTATCCGCGCCGCAGACCGGTTGGGGCGCGAACCTTCTGGAGCTCTTCCTGGAACGTCAAACCTTAAGGGGAAACGAGGTTGCCATAGACGCGGGGTGCGGGACCGGCAGGGTGACAGAGCTTCTTCTGCGACACATACCTGCGGGGGCGGTACTGGCCGTAGACGGCTCGAAGGCGATGGTAGAGGCCGCTGCCCATCGCTTCGCCGGGGACCCACGGGTTCGAGTTGAGCGTTCGAATCTTCTCCGGTTAGAGGTCGAGCGGCCGGTTGACCTGATCTTCTCCACCGCCACCTTTCATTGGATAAAGGACCACGAACGTCTCTTCGATCGGCTGGCACAGGCCTTGAAGCCGGGAGGTCGGCTGGTGGCGCAGTGCGGTGGTGCGGGTAACATCTTCCGGGCGACGAGTGCCACGGAGGAGGTCATGGGGGAGGAGCGCTTCCGGGAGTGCTTCGAGGGTTGGGAGGATAACAAGGAGTATGCCGATGCAGAGACGACCAGGGTTCGTCTTGAGAATGCTGGGTTCGAGGATGTCGAAACCTGGCTGCACGAAGAACCCACGAGGTTCGACTCCGTTGATAAACTGACCCGCTTCCTTAAAACGGTGGTGCTGGGCCAGCACCTCCAGAGGTTACCGGAGGAGGACCGCGAACCCTTCGCCGCAGCGGTGGCCACAAAGATCTCGGCCGTGGAAGACCCACCTGTCCTGGACTATGTCCGGCTAAACATCTTGGCGACCCGTTCCGGGTTGGCGGAGTCAGCGTACATTATGCGGGGCGACGAAATAGAGGAGAAAGCATGAACCATCCGAAAACGCTGGTAGAGAAGGTATGGGCTCGGCACGTGGTACGCAGTGCCGAAGGCGAGCCGGACCTCCTTTACGTGGATCTCCACCTCGTCCACGAAGTAACCTCTCCTCAGGCGTTCGAGGGCTTGAGGCTCGCGGATCGCAAAGTACGTCGCCCGGATCTCACCCTTGCTACGATGGACCACAACGTGCCTACCACCGGTCTGGGGTTGCCGGTGGGGGACGAGGTCTCGGCCAGACAGATGGAGGCCCTGAGAAAGAACTGCGAGGAGTTCGGCATACGGTTACATCCGTGGGGGTCCATCGACCAGGGCATCGTCCACATCATCGGTCCCGAAATGGGGCTCACGCAGCCGGGGCTCCTCATAGTCTGCGGCGACTCCCACACCGCAACCCATGGCGCGTTCGGCGCTCTCGCGTTCGGTATCGGGACGAGCGAGGTCGAGCACGTTCTCGCCACCCAGACGCTGCCACAGCGCAGACCCAAGACCATGGCCGTAACCGTCGAAGGCGAGCTGCCCGCGGACGTGAGCGCCAAGGATCTCATGCTCGGCATCCTTAATAGGATCGGGACCGGCGGCGGGGTCGGCCACGTCATCGAATATAGGGGAGAGGCGGTGCGCTCTCTCTCGATGGAAGGCCGCATGACCGTCTGCAACATGTCCATCGAGGGCGGCGCCCGCGCAGGCCTCATTGCCCCGGACGAGACCACCTTCGAGTACCTCGAGGGCAGGCCACACGCCCCGAAAGGCGAGGATTGGGAGAGGGCCATCGAGGACTGGCAGACGCTCAAGACCGATGAGGGCGCGGAGTTCGACAAAGAGGTCGTTATCCAGGCTAAAGAGCTGGTGCCGTATGTCTCCTGGGGCACTACTCCGGCGCAAACCGTCCCGCTCGACGGTACCGTCCCCGAGCCCGAGCACGAGGGGCACGAGCGGGCCCTGAAGTACATGGGGCTCGTGCCGGGGGCGCCGATACGTGAGATCGAGGTGGACACCGTATTCCTGGGCTCCTGTACCAACGCCCGCATCGAGGATCTCCGCGCCGCGGCCGCAGTCCTCGAAGGCCACAAAGTCAAGGAGGGCATCCGGGCGCTCGTCGTTCCCGGCTCCATGCGCGTGAAGAAGCAGGCCGAGGAAGAGGGTTTGGATGAGATCTTTGAAGAGGCCGGGTTCGAGTGGCGGAACGCCGGGTGCTCGATGTGTCTTGGGATGAACCCCGATATCCTGCAGCCGGGCGAGCGCTGCGCCTCGACCTCCAACCGCAACTTCGAGGGTCGGCAGGGTAAGGGTGGTCGCACCCACCTTGTGAGCCCCGTCGTCGCCGCAGCGACCGCCGTGATGGGCCGCTTCGCTTCACCGTCGGACCTTGGCGTTCCCTTGGAGGTGGGGTAATGGATCCGGTAAAGCGTGTCTCCGGGAAAGCCCTCCCTCTAGGTTATTCCGACGTCGACACCGACCAGATCGTACCGAGCGACGCCCTCAAGCGCATTGAACGCACCGGCTTCGGCCGGTTCCTCTTCTCTGGGTGGCGCGACGACCCCGACTTCGTGATGAACCGCCCTGAGCACAAGGGTGCCGTAGTGCTCCTCGCGGGCGAGAACTTCGGCTGCGGTTCCAGCCGGGAGCACGCGCCGTGGGCTCTGCAAGACTACGGTTTCGGCGCCATCATCGCGCCCTCCTTCGCCGACATCTTCAAGAACAACTGCGCGAAAATAGGGCTCCTCGCCGTCGAGCTGGCGCAAGAAACGGTGAGGAAGCTCCTCGACGCCGTGCGCGCCGATCCGAAGGCCGTGGTAACCGTGGACCTCGGGGAGCGCACCGTGACCGGGCCCGGTGTGGAGGCAACCTTTGAGATCGACGACTTCACCCGCCACCGGCTCCTCAACGGCCTCGACGACATCGGTCTGACGCTGACGCACGAGGCCGACCTTGAAGCCTTTGAGCGATCACGCCCTTCCTATCTGCCGAGCATGCTCTAACAGAGAGCCATGACGTCTCGCGCCAGGCTGGTCGGGTTCAACCATGTCGCCCTCGAGGTCGGCGACATCGAGGAAGCCCTGGAGTTCTATGGGCGCCTCTTCGAGATAAAGTTGCGTGGGCGCGGCCCCGGAATGGCGTTCATCGACGCCGGCGACCAGTTCCTCGCCCTCTCCGAGGGCAGGACGCAGACGCCGGACGACCACCGCCATATCGGGATGGTGGTGGACAGCAAAAGGACTATCCGCCGCGCGCTTAAAGAGATGGGAGTCGAGATCCTACCGGGAAGGGGCTTGGACTTCCTCGATCCTTGGGGCAATCGCTGGCAGGTGGTCGAGTATGGCGAGATACAGTTCACCAAGGCCCCTAACGTGCTGCGCGGCATGGGACTCGGGCATCTAAAGAAGACGGAGGAAGCCCTCAAAGAGCTGCGAAAGAAGGGCCTGGCCTCGGACTAAGCCCTACGACCAGCGCGTCCACGGTCTCGGCCACGCTTCGCCATCCACCCCAAGGTTGCGGGGTTATCCCTGCCCTTGCCGACTTCAGCACTTCCGTCCCGTGATGGGCGTCTTTATGTTGTAGCTCTTCGAGTGAGTGAGATAACGAGAGCTGGGAAGAGGGCAGTTTCAACGTTATTGGAACCATATTAGCCTAGAGGTGAGCCGCCTTGGCACCCGTTGTCAACGTCTTGCGAGCGCTCGTGGTGTACACCAACCCACCACGAACGGTGACAAACAATCAGAAACATACTGGACAAAAATGTGGTCTGTTTGCAGTATATTTTTGAACAAAGAGGCATAGGGGCAGGCATGTGGAAGCGCATTCGTAATGAGCAGATCAGCGATTCGAGTCCGCTCGGCGGCTCTTTTCGTTTTTGTGGGGACCTATAGGAAAAACGCAGAACCTAAAGAGAGACGTTACAACAACTGTGCCGGTGCTTTGCCTAGCTGTGATTCCCCCGCGTGACGCGTATGAGCAGAGGATGCAGCCGGCCATTGCTTGCTACTATCTCTCTGCCCTCCAGGTCGAGCCTGCGCCCTTGATAGTCTGTGACCTTACCGCCAGCCTCCTCGAGTATTAGAGCACCCGCTGCGATGTCCCAAGGCCACACGCCACGTTCGTAGTACCCGTCAAGCCGTCCTGCAGCCACATAGCAAAGGTCGAGCGCGGCGGAGCCTAACCGCCTCATACTCTGGCTAAGCACCGCGAAGCGGCCAAAGAGGTCGAGGGTAGGCTGCATATCCTGGCGGTCGTAAGGAAAACCGGTCGCCAGCAGCGCCTGTATTAGCTCGTCGGTATCGGACACCCGTATGCTCTGGCCGTTGAGAGTGGCGCCGCTGCCACGCCTGGCCACGTACGTCTCCTGCGCCATAGGGTCGTGCACCACGCCCAAGACCACCTCGCTTTCCCTCTCTAGTGCTATGGAGGCAGCGAAGATCGGCAGTTCGTGGGCGTAGTTAGTAGTGCCATCCAACGGATCGACGATCCAGCAGTCCTCACCCTCGCCTTCAAGCCTTCCGCTCTCTTCGGTCAGTATCTCGTAGGTAGGAAAAGCTTCCTGAAGCACCTCCTTAATCTTCTGCTCAGCCTTCTCGTCCGCTTCGGTGACGAGGTCCACCTCTCCTTTGTACCTGATGTTCTGGTCCCGACCAAAACCCTTTCGCAACACCTCGCCTGCTGCCTGAGCCGCTGCAATCGCTACTTCTAGCTCTCTCATAAGGTACGAATCCTCCTGTATGGTCGTAACGCACATTAGCACTGCTGCAAGACATTATGATGTTCATGGAAGCGGCTATCAGGATGAGGATCGCTAGCGACCTCGCTTCGCTACTTATCAGACCGGAGTCGTTAAAACCGGCAAAAGCTCTCTTATACGAGGTTCTACAGTAACGCCGGTGAACTCTCATAGGCTGGATGGAGCGAACGTCAGAAGACAGGCACGACGTGCGATACAGTACAGCGGCAAGGGCTGAACGCCACAACTAACTATTCAGTAGGCGAGAGGAGGTAGCACATGCAGTGGGAGTTACCTTCCCGCAGACGGAGATAGGTACAGACCCGATTGCCATACGTGATTATGCCCAGGCTGCGGAGGACCTGGGCTACGCGCATATCCTTGCCTACGACCACGTGGTTGGGGCAGATCCAACCCACCGAGAAGGGTGGCGCGGTTATACCCACAAATCAATGTTCCACGAACCGTTTGTGCTCTTCGGCTACATGGCCGGTATTACCAAGCGGGTTGGACTCGTCACCGGCGTTATCGTCTTGCCCCAGCGGCAGACCGTGCTTGCAGCAAAACAGGCCGCCGAGGTAGATGTCCTGAGCAGTGGGCGGTTGCGTCTCGGCGTCGGGGTCGGCTGGAACCAGGTGGAGTACGAGGCGCTAGGCGAGAACTTCCGAACGCGCGGTGCTCGGATCGAGGAGCAAATAGAAGTTATGCGGCAGCTTTGGAGCCTAGACGTGGTCAGCTATAGAGGCAAGTACCACCGCATTACCGAGGCCGGTATCAACCCCCTGCCGGTGCAACGCCCCATCCCCGTGTGGATAGGTGCCATCGCAGACGTGGGGTTGCGCAGAACCGCCCGAGTGGCCGACGGTTGGTTCCCGCTCGGGCCACCAGACGAGCCCATGCGAGACTCGATCGAGCGACTGCGCCGGTACGCCGAGGAGGCAGGCCGGGATCCGAAGTCGGTGGGCATCGAAGCGCGCATAGATGTGGGCAGAGTACCGCCTGAGAAGTGGGCTGCCCAGACTGAAGCGTGGCGCTTCCTTGGAGCAACGCACATATCGGTCAACACGATGAACGCGGGGTTACGCTCGCCTGAAGAGCATATAGAGGCTATCGGTCGCTATAAGGAGGTGGTAGGGCTCGCTGCCGAGGTATGGCGAAACCCTCCCCACTAATTTCTGCCGATCGCGACTATACCTTTAGCCCCGTTGTGGCGCAACGACCGCAAGGATCCTCCCTCCCCTCAATGCGACAAAGCCTTAAGACTATTAGGACCGGTCGAGATTTGTGGGTGCACTGAGCTTGCGCCTAGGGATAGGGTCTACCGTTTAGGCCAATAGATAAGAAGGGTCAGGATCCTACTAATATAATGGGCTCCAGCCCCTTTTGCGGTTGGGAAGCGCCGAACCTGCAGTAGTCTTAGATAAACGACTAAAGGAGAAGAGCGGCTCTGGTCTCGTCTTCTCGCCCAAAGGTCGCCGGGTAAGGTAAAGGCCCTGCCGGGGAAGATAGATGCTTGCAAAGCATTATAAAAATGGCTGGTTGCGGAGGTTGTTTAGAAGGCGACACCCTGCTCAAGTACAAGATCGCATCTCGGGCGGGCAAGGAACCCGAGGGTAAATGGCTCCTAACAGTACCAGCTTCATAATTTTTCTGGACACTCTAGCCTGCTGTCACCCGCTCGAAACGTAAAGCCGGCGCGTTGCGCCTCTTGGCGAGGGTTACACTTATCCAAACCGTCTGATGGGACGATTGCTTAGTATGATTGACGCAAAAAGGAGAACGATAGATGGCGCTAACGAAGGGAACCGGCCCGTTCGGTGAGAAGCACAGTGGCACGTTTAACTTCGACACCTCGGTGCTGAAGGCTCACACCCTCTACTTCGAAGACTGCCCCAAACGGGTGCAGGTGACCTTCAACGGCGAGACCGTCGTCGACAGCCGAGGGGTGAAGCTCCTGCACGAGACCGGTCACCTGCCTGTCTACTACTTCCCCGAAGAAGACGTCCGCATGGACCTTCTCGAGGAGAGCGACCACACCACCTACTGTCCCTTCAAGGGCGACGCCTCGTACTGGTCGGTGAGGGTTGGGGATCGAGTCGCCGAGAACGCGGCGTGGAGCTACCCGGAGCCCATAGACTCCGCACCGCCGCTCTCCGGCTTCGTCGCGTTTTATTGGAATAAGATGGGTGAGTGGTACGAAGAATCTGAACAGGTCTTCGTCCACCCTCGGGATCCCTACCACAGGGTCGACGTCTTGGATAGCGACCGGCACGTCCAGATTAAGGTGAATGGTGAGATGGTAGCCGAGACCGATCGGCCAAAGCTCCTCTTCGAGACCGGCCTACCGACACGCTACTATATTCCGCGGGAAGACGTCCGCGAGGAGCTGCTCGTCCCCAGTGATACGAAGACGCAGTGCCCGTACAAGGGTGTCGCGTCGTATTGGTCGGTGGAGACTGGGGGCGGGCGCGTGGAGGATCTCGTCTGGAGCTATCAGGAGCCTATCCCGGAAGCCGGGAAGATAGAGGGCTATCTGTGCTTCTTTAACGAGCGCGTGGATCTTGAGGTGGATGGTGAGATACAGCCGAGGCCGCAGACGCAATGGTCGTAAGGCTTTGTCGCATTGAGGGGAGGGAGGATCCTTGCGGTCGCTGCGCCACAACGGGGCTAAAGGTATAGTCGCCATCGACAGAAATTAGTGGGGAGGGTTTCGCCATACCTCGGCAGCGAGCCCTACCACCTCCTTGCAGGAGGAGGGCTCAAATATCTTGGCTGGGCGCGGGGTGGATCGCGGAACTTTGTTCTACTTGACGTTGCGTTGAAGGCGAATATTTATACCATTGCTAGAATGCGCGGCGTTGTCGCCCAGGACGGCACGTGCTTGTGTGGCACTTCCGGTTAGCCTGTACTCCTCTAACCGTTTGAGTATGGCCCGCATAAGATGATTTCCTTCTTCGGTTTGGAAGATAGCCTGGGCATGAGCGTCCCCTGAGAGGATAAGAGCCTCATTCTGCTCACCAGGCGCTTCCCGCGCCATCCGGCGCGCCTCCTCCGCGAAGCCGCCCTCCTCCTCGCTTGCTATGAAGAGCTTCGGCTGGAGTCCTAACCCCGAGACGTCTCCTGAGGTGGAGAGGACTATAAGTTGGTCCACAGCCTCGGGGTTCTCTTTTGTGGCCCGGAGGACCGCACTCCCTCCGGCGCTACCGCCCATGAGCGCCACGCCCCGAACCCCGCGCTCTCTCTTCATATATCCGATAGAGGCCAAAAGGTTCTCGGTGGAGGTATTCTCCGGCGCCAGCGCCACCATACCTTTCCCGGCGATCGTCTGCGCCTGATCCTCCCAGCTCGCCGCGTCATAAGACGCGCCGTGAGCCATGACCACCCCATAATCCCCCCCGCCCCACACGAGGGCCTCGGTGCCTCCTATCTCTACCCGCTCACCGGCCGTCGCTGAGGGTTCCTCGATCCAGCCTTGCCTACCCTCTTCAGAGGGCTGCTCGCCGCCGGCACCGCACCCAGCCACGAAGGCAGCCGCGAATAGAGCTAACACCAGAAATCTGAGAAACAGGCTGCCTTCCTGCACGAGCACCCCCACGGTCTGGTCAGTCTTTTAATGTTACATGGTGTTTCCTCTCGCGCCCTTCGTACGGCATGCCTGTGGTATTCTTCGCGCGCTGCGAAAGCGGGCTTTGCTCGGAACGGAGAGGAGTAGGTTGTGAGGGACAGAAGAGCCGGCTTGTTTGCGCTGCTCGGGACCTTGTTGCTACTAGTCCTCTCGGCTTGCGGGGGAAGCGCCCAAGGCACGCCCACGGCCACCGCGGAGCTGAAGGATAAGGAGGGGAAAACGGTCGGTAACGCGCAGTTCTCAGAAGATGAGAACGGTGTAAACATCACCGCGACCATCTTGCAGGGACTCGAGCCGGGTGAGCACGGTATCCATATTCACGAAAAGGCTGATATCACGCCGGACTTCGAAGCTGCCGGCGAACACTTCAACCCGGCGGGAGTGCAGCACGGGTTCGAGAATCCGCATGGACCGCACGCAGGCGACCTGGAGAACATAACCGTGCGCGAGGACGGTACCGCCGATTACAACACCACCACCGACCGGGTGACGTTGTCCGGAAGCGAGAACTCGCTCCTCGACGAGGACGGCAGCGCCCTCGTCATTCACGCCAAAGCCGACGATTACAGGACCGACCCGTCCGGCGCCACCGGCGACCGGATCGTCGCGGGCGCCAACCAGAGCTCCTGAGGCCGCGCCGCGGACGATGCGGGCGGTCGATCCGGCTTCCTATTCCATCGCCAACTGTAAGAGACAGGTTGGCGATTCCCGCGGCGTATTCTGCAAGGTAGGGTAGGGGTGTGCTCGGCATCAGCACCACCAGCCACTACGGGGCCGGCGAGCACTTCGCGCCGTGCCTGTTCTTTGTGGGCTAATATGTGTCTCATGCGAGGAAGGGTCTGGGAGATAGACTTCCTGCGCGGGATAGCCGTGATCGCGATGATCCTATACCATTTTTCGTACGACCTGGCCTACTTCGCCCATCTCTTCGACGTGAGATTCTTCTGGTCTGGGCTGGGGCTGAACACCGGACGCGTGATCGGGGGCACGTTCATCTTTCTAGCAGGCCTCTCTCTAACGCTGAGCTATAGGAGGTGGGTCTCCTCTCAACTGCCCCGGCAAAAGCTCTTCCAGAAGTACCTCGGGCGGGGGGTGCGGATCTTTTCCTATGGTCTGCTCATCACGTTGGCGACCTGGGTTCTCGTGCCCGAAGGGATGATCGTATTCGGCGTATTGCACCTGATCGGCGCCTCTATAGTCCTCGCGTACCCGTTCTTGAGGTTCAGGCTTCCAAACGTCGCCCTAGGTGTCGGCTGTATCGCAGCCGGTGTGTACCTAAGCACCCTCCGCACCGATCAGCCCTGGTTGGTGTGGCTGGGGCTCAGACCAGACTTCTCTACGCTTGATTACTGGCCAGTCTTCCCCTGGTTCGGGGTGGTCCTGCTGGGCATTTTTGTCGGCAACGTGCTGTATGGTGGAGAAAAGCGAGCCACCCTTGGTCCGGCTCCGGAAGTCGCCGGTGTCCGGCCCCTGACCTTCTTGGGGAGGCACTCGCTCCCCGTTTATCTCGCTCACCAGCCGGTCCTCATTGCGACGCTGGTGCTCTTGGGCGTCGCCAAAATCCCCTAAGGCTTCCCTCCCTGGCTCTTCCTCAGAAATTATTGGGACCTCGCTGCTTTGTTCAGCACCGCGTCGTACACCTCCACGTGGCGCTCCGCTATGACGGACCAAGAGAGGCGCCTACAATAAGCGCGTCCCGCCTCCACCAGCCGGGCGCGCTGGGAAGCGTTGGTCAGCAGTCCGGAGAGGGCGGCTGCGAGCCCCGAGATGTCCCGTCGCTCCACGAGCTGCACCAGCCGTCCGTCCGCGAGCTCCGGCTCTGGGGGATCGGAGCGTGTTGCCACCACGGGCAGGCCGTGCGCGAAGAGCGTGAGCAGGGTGCCGCTCTTGAGGGTAACGCCGTGGTTGAACGGCAGCACCCCCACGTCGGCGCCCGAGAGCAGCCAGGAGACCTCTTCGTCCGGCACATACCCCGTCATCGCCACCGTCTCGTTGAGCCCGAGCTCTGAAACGAGCCCGTGTAGCGCGTTCCAGTACCAGGCGGCTTCCTCTCCGAGGGCTAGGCTCTCGGCCCCACCCACCAGCAGCAGGCGAGCCTGGGGATGGTCCTCGAGCACTTTTTTGTGTGCCTTCAGCAGGTTTTCTATCCCTTTGACCGGATGGAGGAAGCCGAAGTAGGCGATCACCGGGGCCTTGAGGGGCCAGCCGTACCGGGAGCGCACCTCGTTTCTGGCTTCGCTACGATCCGCGGGAGCAACGTCTATGTTGGCGACGAGCGGAGCACGGTGCAGACGGGTCGCTAACCCCGGCAGCCGTTCGGTGATGGTGGCTTCGATGGGGGCGTTCGTCGTGATCAAGACGTCACTCCCGGTGAGCAGGAAGCCGTCCTCGCGGTCCCACACGCCGCGGCGCTGGCCCCATTCCTTGAGCGATTCGAGCATCGTTTGCGGGACGAAGCGTGGCTCCCACTCCCACCAGTCGTACTCGTGCACAGTCGTCACCAGAGGAGCGCGGACCCCAGTGGCCCTGAGCAGTGGTGGCAGGAAGAAGACGGCGCGCTTGAAACCGTACGTGCCCGCGGCGTGCTGGATATGGATCACGTCTGCCCGCACACTTCGTAGGGTTCGGACGAGCGTCGGCAGATAGACGGTTCCCCAGCCGCGCACCACGCCTTTCACCCTTGGGTCTTTACTGGCCCGGGCTGCCTCTTTGGTGGTGAGCACAACCGAGGAGACACCGCGCTCGTCTAGCACGGAGCGGAGGCGCTGGACGTAGTGCGCCACGCCGCAGCGCTGGGGTCGGTACGTGCCAGCTACCATCGCCACGTGCGTCACGCCCGCAACCTTCCCTGCTCCACCTCGGCGAGTAGCGAGAGGCCGGCCTCGACCACTTCATTGGGCGGGATGTCCAGACATTCGAGGTGGTACGGGCACGTGAAGGTGTAGCACGGGCTACAGAAGGTTTCGCGGCGAAGCAGCCGGTGGGGTACATCGCGTGGTCGCCATTGCTCTTCGAGCTCGGTGCCCGAGAACAGCACCACGCTCGGCGCGCGCAGGGCGTCGGCGAGGTGCATGGTGGAGGTGTTGTTCGTCAGTACCAGTTGCGCACCCTCGACCAGCGCGGCAAGCTCGCATAAGTCGGTGGTACCGACGAGGTCCACGCTCCGACCGTCCAGCGTACCGAACAGCTCGTCGCTGCGCGCACGGGCGTCTTCAGTGCCGCTCACCACGACCGGCCAGCCCGTTTCTTCGGAGAGACGACGCGCGGCGAGGGCAAAGCGCTCGGAAGCGTAAGTGCGGGCCTGACAGCTCGTCCACGGGCAGAGCAAAAGATACGGCGTGCCCGATACCACGCCATATGCTTCCAGCAGTGCGGCGGTGCTCTTTCGCGCTCTTGGAGGCACGCTGACCTCCAAGGAGCGGTCTTCGACCCGGAAGCCGGCGTGTTCGATGAGCCGCAGGTTACGCCTTACCTGGTGCAGCTCGTCGGGTGCGGGGGGTACCTCGGTCGTGAGAACACTGCCGCCCCACTCCTTGGACTCTCCCAGCCTGAGGGGGATGCCCGCCAGGGCGCAGGCGTAGCCGGCTGCGTGTGGCGTCTGCTTGAAGGAGGTGAGGATGACGGCCGCATCATATGAGCCCTCACGCAAGGTGTTGATCAACTTCCACTCTCGCTCGGGGCCGCGGGCCAGACGGCTTCCCAGATCCTGCCAGAGTACGCGCCACGGGAGCACCTCGTCCACCCACGGCAGAAGCGGTGCAGCCTTGCTTCCGCCGGGGCTCGCCATCAGCGTGATGCTCGATCTGGGCAGGTTCTCCTTGAGGGCGCGCAGGACGGGGCTCGTCATCACCACGTCGCCGATGTTATCGAGCCGCATCACGAGGATGCGCCGTGCGTCCGCCCAAGGTCCGTTCACCGCGTGCCTCCGTTGAGCAGGAAGGGGATGCTCGCAGCCAGTACATCCTCTACGGAGATGTCCTCCAAGCAGGAGCGCCACGAGTGTTCCTCGAGGGTGCACGCCCCCTCGTACCAGCAAGGCTGTTGGGTAAAGTCGGAGACGATGCGCTGGGGGCAGCGGGGATGGCCTTGGAGGTTGACATGGGGGGGAGGCTGACCGTAGCGGCCGTGCCAGGAAGGACCGAAGAGCGTGATCGTGGGCACGCCTAGAGCCGCGGCGATGCGCGCCGGTCCTGTGTCTGCCCCTACGGCGAGGTCCGCATACGACAGGGCGGCGGCGAGCTTGCGGAGTGTCCCGCGCGGCCACACGCGTGCCCGCTCTCCGACCGACCGGACGACGCGTGCCTCCTGCTCGGGGTCGGAGCCGATGGGTACCACGATGTCCGCGCCGTAGCTGTTGCAAAGAGCGCCACCCAAAACGCCCCAGCTCTCCTCCGGCCAGCGCTTCACCTCCATGCCGGCGTCCGGTAAGAGGAAGACGAGCGGGCGGTGCACGTCTAAGAGCTGTCCGGCGGCGACGGAGCATTCTTCGGGGGTGAGGTGCAGTTGGGGAGGAGCGATGGCCCGTGCTTCGATCAGGCCCTCGGCGAGCAGGAGGCGGGCGAAGCGTTCGCCCACCCGATCGTCCGGGGGTGGCGTTTGCCACAGGTTCGTCATCACGTGCGACGCGCCGGAGGAGGAGACTAGGTCGCCTATACTATCGTAAGTCGTGTCCGTGACCACCAGATCCCAGCTTCCTCGCACGAGCAGCTCCTCGACCGCCTCCCGGGCACGGTGCGGATGGACAGGGGTGGGTCTGGGAGCATGCACTACCCTGTGGATCAACGGATCTTGCTTCAGCAACTCGCCGCCGGGTGGGAAGGTGAGCACGGTAAGGCGTGCCTCTGGGTGCGAGCGAGCCAGAGCTTGGATGGCCGGCAAGGCGATTAGGACATCGCCGAGCCCACCCAACAGCTCCACGAACAGGATCTCACGCACGCAGGCGAAAGCCCTCGACTAGATCTGGTGGAACATGCAAGAAGCTTGGTGACAAGGCCCCTAACTCTTCTGTAATCCCTCGTGCGTTTGCTTCATGCACCTGTCCTCAACGAAGTCGATGCCTCCTTCTTCGGCTATCCGGCGCGCCTCCTCGTTCTCGATGCCTTCCTGCAGCCACAACACCTTGGCCCCAGCATTGACGGCGTCCTCGGCTATGTCCGGGGTCTTATCGGGGGGGAGGAAGACATCTACCACGTCCACTTGCTCGGGGATCTGATCGACCGTATCGTAAGCGTGCTCCCCGAATACCTCCTCGTAGTTAGGGTTAACGGGGATGATGCGGTAGCCCTGCTCCTTCAGGTAGCTGCCCACCTCGTGGCTATACTTCTCCGGGTCATCGGAGAGCCCTACTATCGCGACGGTCTTGGCCTCCTTAACGATGGTCTCCGGATCGGTCATGACGTCTCCTTTCAAATCCTTTGAGTTCGCCGGGTAGTTTGTCCTTAGTCTACTCGATCTGCTGGGGCGCGGTTAATAAACAGAGTCTCCCGTGACACCACAATGGTGGGTTGGTATATGATGACCTGTGTCTGCTTTCTCCAGGCGGTCGATGGCTAAAGAAAGAAGCGAATGAGCAGAGAAGAAGAGAAAACCTCCGAATCCCACCCTATTCGCGTGGACTTCCTGCCCCAGCAGGCGTTGGAGTTGCCGGGGCAGCTTGGGCTTATATTCTTTCCAAAATACAAAACAGCTTGAGCTGCAGTTCCGCGCTCTGCTGACCGGAGGCGGCGGCGAGCGGGTAGAATTGGCACGGGTTTAAACCGTCTGTTCACTCCCTATCCTAGCAAACGCTCTGAGCTGAGGTATTGCTAGTATGAGGGTAAAGACACGTTTTATTAGTGGGCCGGCATACCCCCTTCACCTTCAACGTCTTCTTCTATGTGAGACCAGCCTGGTCCCTCTTTTTGCCTATGGGCTTATCCCTGAGCAGCAAATCAAATTTGCCTTTCGGAGGCTGCTGGTTGGTACAATACTAACGTCGGAACTACACCTTCGAGTAGGAGGTAAAGGCCGATGGACAGAGAGGCCTGACATAGAGCAGAGCACTCTGTTGGTGAATTGCCGCGGCGTAATGGTCGTGGCTAACGGGTCGGGGTACGAGGCTCTCCCGGCCCTTTTTCTTTGCTGTATTTTTCCTGCAAAAAGAGATTATTGGAAGCGCGCTCGGCAGGACTAGAAAACCTGCGACCTTCTGATTCGTAGTTTTAATTGGCAAGTTCTACTTGGTTCTAGCCTGTTAGCAAATTCGCTCCATTCAGGCCAAAAAAGCGGCTTTGCTCTGTGCGTGTTTCCTGTTCTGTTCGGCTGTGTTCTATCGCTACTGCTGCCAAAGCCCGAGTGGTGTGGCTTAGACTACCAGGCAGGGACCCTCACTAAGAGCTTTGCCTACTTGTAGGAGATGATTGCCTCCGGGAGGCTCAAACTCATTAACGTTGCCGAGTACCGAGACTTTGATTTTGATATGGGTTTTGTTACAGCATTGCATGCCTCAACAGCGGGTTTTGAGAGGGGAGTGGGGGATGTAACAAAAACGGAGGTTTTTGATACACGCTGCTTGTACCAAAAACGATCGTGTATGAAACAGCTTATAAGAGGGAGTTAAGCACAAGGGCAAAGACGACCTCGGCACCACGATTTTCCCATCTACCGCTCCAGACGCCGGTTCTGTTTTTGGAAGGATCAAGAAAGCTACTGCAACTTCGTATCCGCTCTCCTTCCTCTTCGCCTACAGGATCTGCTCCTCCTAGATGTACTATCGAGTGCCCTAGTACCCGCCTCTTTTGTTAACCTTAGTTACAAAACTTTTAAGAAAAGGTGTTTTGTATCTTTCAATACTGAGTATCGGCTGCTAATATCTGAAGCTTATTATTCGGGCTCCTGGTGAGAGGTCTTGGGGAAAGGGCCTGTAGGAGAAAGGAGGAAGGCCTGTGTTCTCTCTCATCAGCCTAAGACACTCGCTGAAATTTCGCGGCCTTCCTTCCTTCTTCCTTTGGGGAGCGTATTGGTAGCGCGAGGGGGGAAGGGGACGGGCTATATATGGAGCACGGACTACAGAACCCTAATACTAGGAGCAGCAGCAGGTGCGATCACGCTAGCTACCCTGCTCTGGTGACCAGAATCAAAACGGGATCCTACTACGCCTGCTGCCTTGGCTGTCTAACCACAGGACCGGAGCGCTCGAGCAAAATAGGGGCACGCCGGGCGCTAACGCTAACAGAGCTGGCTGCGGGCAACCTGGAGCGCAACGTCCATCGTTCGGGCGTGGCCGTGACGCACGCAACCACTATAAAGGAGAAGGAGGCCGGAGCTTAACAGCTCCGGCCTCTCTTTTTGCCAACTGCTGCTAACTTAGAGGAGGATCGCACAATAATGGCGAGGGCTATCTCGGGGGCGGTAATCATCGGGGAAGGGCAAGGAGCCTACACAAACGAGGTTCTCTACAGGCGGCGTTGCGATAACTGTAGGAGCTTTGCTGTGTATCCTGCTATTTCCTCGGTGCGGATGTTGTCGGATGGCCCCTCGGGGGTGTATGGCATCTATCACTTGGAGAGCTTTGAGTGCCTCTTTTGCGGGAATCGCCAGATAGTAGAGCTAAACCGTTAATGGACAGCACCTTTGATAGGGGGTGAAGTCAATGAAGTTAGAGGAGGCGCGGAGCGGCACGAGGGTGCGGGTGAACTTGAACTACAGAAAAGCCGACCTGCAGGGGTTGGTCGGTACGATAAAGAGGCACTACGAAGCCCCTAACTGCACAGCCTTTGAGGTTTTGTTCCCCGACGGGCAATGGTAGGGAGCTGTGTCGAAAAAACGCATCTTACTGGTCAACCCTCATAACGCCTTCCGGGAGGCCCTGGCGGCACGGTTGAACCAAGAGGAGGACCTGGAGGTGAGTTTGGCAGGCCGGTTCGCTTGCAGATACCCGCGGTGTGCACCTGAACGGGATAGACGTCGCGCTCGTCGACCCCTTGCTGCCCGACGGGGACGGGTTGGAACTGATCCGGGAGATGAGCGTGGTCAACCCCAACGCCTCGC
>DASQSI010000212.1:0-3628 GCA_035642415.1 Rubrobacteraceae bacterium | reverse complement strand
GTTATGGGGGGCGCGTGGGTCCATAGGCATGTGTCACCTCCAGTGCGATTGGTTGTGGTCAATACTCCAACCGGTCGCACTTTTACACTTGGTAACACAGAAGCCTTTTTGTATACTTAGTTTGAAGCGCTGGAAGCAGCGCTTTACCTTTCTCTTCTAGGCTGGTTCTTCTCTCGGGGAGTCGGCCTTGCTGTGACACGAGGGAAAACCTCCTTGCAGTTGAGAGCTGAGCCAAGATCCAACTGCCATACTCATTCGTATAAGTAAGTTTGTGCCCTGCGCTTGCGCCTCGCTGGACACGCTTAAGCGCATGACGGAACGATATACCCCTCCTGGCATAGAGCTAACCTCAGACGAGGCGCAAGCCGTGAGCCGGTGGGGAGAGCTGAAGCCTTGGCAGGCTTAGAGCGCCGGGTATAAGAATATCCAGGAGTAGCCTTTTCTCGGAACCCCATCTTCTGGGTCAGCAATTGTTGGAAACTCGCTAAGCCCTAGGGTATGAAACGGCCAGGCTATATTAGGCTCCGGACACCCTTAGCGTTATCGTCTTCTACTTGCTAGGTGCAGCGGCCAGCGTGTAGGCATCTAGTCGATTTGGACTAGAAAAAGATGATTCATTTTGGCGATCCGCTGGGCCTCCTGAAGTGCGACCCTTATCTTGCAAGATATGTTTCGAGAAAGGCGAGCTGGTGGCTACTGCATCACCCGCGCTGGATACCAGCGAACTCGAGAAGCTCTCCCCCCTTCCTACACAGTTGGCCCTGCGAGAAGCCGCCCCCTTGCTGGCTCATCTGGTGAGCGATCCCACCCTCCTGGATTCATACTTCCTTCCTCTGCTGGAGGAAGCGCGGAGGGTCCAAGAAGGCTGGTACGTGCCCTATCGCGTTGACGCTCAAGACGGCTCCTACTCCTTGCAGATCTTCGTCTGGCCTCCAGCAACCAAGACCCTGATCCACGACCACACCTCCTGGGGAGCCTTCTGCTGCGCTGTGGGATCGGTGTTCGAAGAGCGCTACGAGCGTTTGGATGACGGCTGGCGGCTCAACCACGCCCGCTTGAAGAAGGTCTGGCAGCTGTCGTGGAGCACAGAGGAGGGTGTCTCTACTGTCCAGCCATACGATGGGGGCATTCACCGGGTGGGAAACACCGGTAGCGAGACTGCGATCTCGGTTCACCTGTATGGACCTCGAATAGGCGAACTGGATGGCCGAGACTACTACCCCTCTCGTGACTACCTCTGCGCCCGGACAGAGACGCCAGAAGTAGTAGTGGAACTGGGCACGCGATACCTCGTTTCCAGTCCTTGAGCAGGAAGAAGAAGAGGAGGAGCTACTCTCAATTTAACTACCTCTACAAAATCTACCGGAGCAGTGGGAGGAGGGCCTAAGCGAAACTAGGTTTTAGAAGGCAAGCACTACTACTACTAGAAGAGGTTTGGAAAGGAAGGGTGGATGTGCATGCTGAGCAAACAGTAGCCGAAATGGCCAACGAGGTCCTGGCACGACAAGCAGGGTATCGCGCTCGGCAGAGCGGAGAGCCTTTGGAGGCGGCGCTTAGGGCGGTTATTCGTACCGAAGCTGGCCAGCAGCTATGCAAGCTGCTTGAAGGTGTACCCCGCAACAAGAAGGCGGCCGAGTGGCAGAAGAACCTCCCCAGGAAACGGGTTGAGCAGAGAATAGCCATGTTTGTGGCTAGGGAACGGGTTGAGCAGAGAATCGACATGTCCTTGGTCCCAGGCTGATCATAAGGAGGCAGCGGATGGAGAAGGTAAAGGAAGCCACTACCGAGGTGAAGGAGGCTACTGCTGAGGTGGCCGTCAGGCTTCGCCCCAAGGTGCTGTGGGTCAGTTTGAGGGAGACCCTCTGTAGGGAAGGCTTTGACGACAAGCGCGGTTGGCGCCGAATAGCGGCTTTGTTGGGGGCTGTTAATGCCCCGTTTTGCCGGTAGCGGGCAGGAGACACCGTCCCCTAAAGCGGGTTATGAACTTGGCTGGAAAACCGCATTAAGGATGGGGGAAAGGAGCCGCTGATGCGAGTCATCGAGCGTATCGCGGAGCACTATGACGTTCGGGAGTTACCGCTCGGCAGGGCCTACCAGTGGTCTCCCGAGCAAAGAGAACATGTTGGACCACGCCGAGGGACGGTGGAGGACCTCTTGATCGAGGCGACGAGGAAGCTGGGGCCGTGCCAGGTGCGAAGCAAGACGAGCAGCCCCTGCCCCCGCCAGGCGGTGGTTGAGATCTGGGGCATGCCCTTCTGCGAGTGCTGCGCTCGCGAGCAAGAAGCATACTTCGCGATAGGCGAGCTTACGCAAGAAGGAGGCGGCTGGGGTCTGCGAGACGAGGCGCTCGATGAGACGCTGGGTAAGATGCGGTGGGAGCGCACGGGCTACACCGCTGCGGAGGAGGCCAAGGTGATGGTGGGCAACCCAGAGTAGACGGGCAGGCGAAACCTACACCTACCCCACTCGCTTTTCCAAAGCAAGAAAAGGAGGCAATCTAGAGAATTAGAAGAAGCCCAAGAAAAGGACCGAGAAGAAGAAGGTGCAGAAGATGACGACCACAAAGGAACGTGTCGAGGGGCACTATGAGGTTCAAGAGGTCCCTTACGGCAAGGTGTACAAGTGGACGCCAGGGCACGCTGTGGTGGAGTGTGAATGCGGTCAGCTGATGCTTGTAGATGCGGCCACCACTGCTGCTACCTGCCCTATATGTGGAGTAGAGCACGACGCAAGCGCAGTGGAAGGGCTGGAGGGTAACAAGCCGCTAGTTGAGCAAGAGGCTTACAACCCTGAGCACCGAGCCTACGAAGAGTGGCAAAGGGAGCAAGAGGCGCATCCATACCTCAAACGCTACGAGTGGTTGGAGCTGCAGGCCCTTTAGTAGTAGGAAATAGGCATCATAATAGTAAGCAGTTTGCGTCAAGGGTACGCAGGAAGACCGTGGCACCCTTACCCATAGCTACCAACCACGACGGCGAGAACAGGAGGTGAAAGGCGTTGATAAGGACGAAAGCTTCAACCGCTAACGAGCCTTCTCGCTCAAAGGAGCGACGCGGCACGAACTGAAAGCTGCCGGGCGGAAGGCGGAGGTAGGCAGTGGTTACTAGAGGCTACCTTACGGCTACCGGCAACAGCGCCGCAATGCTCCTAACGACACTGAGGGCGACGCAGAAGACACATAGAGAGAAGATAACCACGGCAGCCATCCTGGGGGAAAGCGGGCTTCCAGCACTCGAAATTCTCGGAAGCTCAGGGAGTCTCCCTTCGTGATTACAGAACCTGAGAAAGTAACCGCTAGCTCAAAGTCCTGAAAGGCTAAAAATAGACTTACATAGGCCAATATGTAACAATGACTTTGGTTACTCTAGAAACTAGGGTGGGGTAAAAGAGGCAGCAAGTGAACCGCGAAGAGATAGAACAGAGGTTCATCGATGCTGGGTGGGATCTTGATGGCAGCTTCGGGGATTACCTGCTTATAGGCCACGATGGCAACCTCATTTCCCTTCTAGCTCACAGAGAGTTCTGGGGAACCGATAATCCTTTCTTCGAGATCCTCGACCACCAAGAGATGATCACCTACTGGCTACAACAAGTACCAACCCCTAAGCAGGCCGCACAGCTACTCCAG
>DASQSI010000211.1:0-9854 GCA_035642415.1 Rubrobacteraceae bacterium | reverse complement strand
ACAACCTCATGCCCAGAGCAACTCCGCGCTACCACACTTGGGAGAGATACACTCTGCACGTACATTACGCGCGTCGGAAAAGCCTGCTAAGGAGGCACGATGGATCTAGGGTTAGAAGGCAGGGTCGCGCTGGTAATGGCGACGAGCTCGGGGTTAGGGAGGGCAGTGGCAACGGAGCTCGCCCGTGAGGGGGCGAGCGTGATGATCTCCAGCCGTAACGAAGATGCGCTAGGGAGATTCTCCGAATATCTGTATCAGAACGAGCGTTTCAGGTAGAGGTAAAAAAGCCTGCGCCAAGAAGGTGAGTTGCCTTTTTCTAGTCTTCTCGGAAACTCAGTGAATAAAGGGCGAGCCTCACCTCTAATCCGCGATTTAACTCTCTTTAACTCAACCACTATTAATTCCTTGCTAAATCCTTACTGGCCCCTTACACAACAGGTATATACCGCTATTAGTAGTGAGGTGCCTCACAGAAGCCGAGGGCACTGCAAGAAAGAAGGGTTATATGGCTGAAGACCCAAATCAAGTCCCAACCTTACAAGAGGCCGACCGTTACTATGCGGAGCACATCCAGTTGGATGACAAGATTGGATCTCCACATAGGACGCTACAAGACTCGATTAATAAGGGCGCCAGGCAAAGCTGGAGGCTGGTCGGAGTGGTGCAAGATCCGATTGGACCAGGTGGCGTATACTTAGTGTGGGATACGACAGGCTTTTTCTCTGGGTAACCCCTCAGCGGACAACCCTTGTCCTAGCTGATCAGAGCGGTACAAAGTTCGATCCTGTTCCTAGCCAACCTGTTCGGCGGCTACATTGGCGGGAATCTCGGCGAGTTTCCCGAACTTGTGAGGGGATACATCGAGCGAGATCTAGACCTCGAAGAGGCACGTTTGGAGCTGATTTGATGCTCTTGCCCTAAGTCATCGCTCCGAAAGCTTACCCCAGCAGCGCGGGCCGGACCTATTAGCACGGTTGCGCGTAAGCACCGGTCGAAACCGCGAGCGCGCTCGTGATTTGAGCGGTACTCTTGGATCGCACTCGTGGCTGCACTTTAGAGCTAGAATAGTCGCATGGGCGTCTACCTGCTGCTAGGCGATGACGAAGAGCGTAAAGCCCGGAGCGTAGAAATGCTCCGCAAGAGCCGGCCTGCTGACATCTACGACGCAGCCGAGACACCCCCAGAGGCGATCATCTCGGCCTGCAACTCCTATTCGCTCTTCGGCGAAGGCACGTTTGTGTTGCTCAAAAACCTCGGTAGCTGGAACGCTACCCAGAAGGCGAAGGTAGTAGACTATCTGAAGAACCCTTCCCCTGACGCGGACCTCGTCATGCTCGGTACGAAGCTTGGTGCTCGCGAAAAGCTACTCGTGGCAGCAAAGGAGGCGGGCGAGGTACATAACTTCGAGCAGCCTACCGGCAAGGCTCTCGCCCGCTGGGCCGTAGGCTACGCAAAGAAGCAGGGGCTTGTCATGCCAGAGGATGTGGCGCAGGGACTCGTGGCGCGCTGCTCGAACGATAAGGTGAGGGTCTCAAGGGAGACGGAGAAGCTTGCGCTCTATGCTGCGGAAATGGCGACGATGGAGGACGTGGAAGACCTGTGCCCGCCGGACTTACAATCGAACATCTTTGCGTTCGTAGATGCTCTGGGCATAGGAAACCGGAGCAAAGCGCTGGGGCTACTCGAAGCTCTCGTTAGGACTGGAGAACCACCCTTACGAATCGTGCATATGATCCGTCGCCAGTTCCGGCTGCTGGCCCGAGCGAAGGCGCTCTTTGCGGGAGGTGCTTCCCGCTCTGAGGTGGCCAGTACGCTCAAGATCCCGTCTTTCGTGGCTCGTAAGCTCCAAGAACAAGCCCAAAAGCTTAGCGAGGAAGACCTCGAAAACGCGCTCGCCCTCACGCTCAAGCTCGAAAGCGGTCTCAAGGGTGGTAGCGACCTCGGAAATGAGCTGCAGGTAGAACTCGCTATCCTCGAGCTGAGCTAGCGGGTTCCCCGAAAGAACCGATTCCCGCCTTTCTAAAGCTAGTAGGTGGGCGTCTCGTCTCGGCTTGGTAACTGCGGAGTTTAGCTCATCGAAGAGTTGGAGAGGGCTTTGTCGAAGCGGCTGGCCTTGCGGGCCGCCTTGTTGGCGTGGATGACGCCCTTGTTCGCCGCCTTGTCGTAAGCCTTCTGGGCCTCGTCGCGAAGCTGCATGGCCCTCTCAGTGTCACCGGCGCCAAGAGCCTTGTAGAAGCTCTTGGAGATGTTCTTCAGTTGGGTGCGGACGGCTCTGTTCTGTTCGAATCTCCTGCGGCTTTGCTTGTCACGCTTGGAAGGTGCGGGCACTCTTGAGACTCCTCTTATCTCATCTAGCTCTAACTGAGAGAATGTAACATAGGCTGATCAAGTAAACAATCATGGTAAACTTTCTGCGTGCAAATCATCGAACGGACGCGCAATTTCTGCATCATCGCACATATAGACCACGGCAAAAGTACGTTAGCCGACCGTCTTCTAGATATTACTGAGGCCGTCTCTGAGCGAGAGCGGGTGGCTCAAATTCTGGATACGATGGATATAGAAAGGGAGCGCGGCATAACTATCAAGGCCCAGGCTGTGCGCGTAATCTACCGCCGTGACGACGGTGAGTGGACGCTGAACCTTATAGATACGCCAGGGCACGTTGACTTTGCCTACGAAGTTTCGCGAGCGATTGCGGCATGCGAGGGGGCACTCCTGGTGGTAGACGCAAGCCAGGGTATCCAGGCGCAGACGCTTGCTAATCTGTACTTGGCAATAGAGAACGACCTGGAGATCATACCGGTCGTCAACAAGATTGATCTCCCCATAGCCGACGTGCCAGCGGTGACCGAGGAACTCGTGGAGCTATTAGGCGTAGACGAGGCCGACATCCTGAAGATCTCTGCTAAGACTGGCGAGGGCGTGATCGACGTTCTCGACGCCGTGGTGGGTCGCATCCCTGCCCCTAAAACCATGCAGGAGGAGACGCGCGCTCTCATCTTCGACTCCTACTACGACCCCTACCGTGGTGTCGTTTCGCTGGCCCGTGTCGTGGACGGCGAGCTCAAGAAGGGAGACGAGGCCAAGGCGATGGGGAGCAAGGAGCGGTTCGAGCTGTTGGAGGTTGGCTGCTACTCGCCCAAGCCGACGGCGTTACCGGCGCTCCTCGCTGGCGAGGTCGGTTACATCATAGCTGGGCTCAAGGACATCGAGGCTTTGCGCGTTGGCGACACGGTGACGCAGGTGCAAAACCCAGCTACGCAGTCTTTGCCTGGCTATACTCAGGCGCCGCCGACAGTCTTTTGCGGCCTGTACCCCACCGAAGGAGACGACTTCGAGCGCCTTAGGGATGCTTTGGCGAAACTGCAGCTCAACGACGCTTCGCTCTTCTTCGAGCCAGAGAACTCTAAGATGGGATTCGGCTTTAGGTGCGGCTTTCTAGGGCTGCTTCATATGGAGATCATCCAGGAGCGCTTGGAGAGGGAGTTCGATCTGGGCCTCGTCGCCTCGTCCCCGAGTGTCAAGTACGAGGTCGTATCGGAGAACGGAGAGGTTTTGGAGGTCACAAACCCCAGCGATCTGCCGGACGCTTTCGAGGAGATTCGCGAGCCGGTAGTGCGGGCGATGCTCATCTGTCCGAAGGAGTACGTGGGCGTCGTGATGGGCCTCTGTCACGAGCGGCGCGGCGTCGCTATAGGGATGGAGTACATCTCTAGCCGTAGGGTACAGCTAGTGTACGACCTGCCGCTCGCAGAAATTATCACGGACTTTTTCGACGCCCTCAAGAGCCGCACCCGCGGCTATGCATCTTTCGATTATGAGTTTAAAGGATACGACGTCGCTGATCTGGTAAAGGTCGAGGTTCTGGTCTCCAACGAGCTGGTGGATGCACTCTCGATCATCGTTCATCGCGATAAGGCCTACGTCCGGGGACGCGCCCTTGCCGAGAAGCTAAAGGAGCTTATCCCACGCCAGCAGTTCGAGGTGCCGGTGCAGGCAGCGATCGGTAAGCGCGTCATCGCACGCGAGACCGTACGAGCGTACCGTAAAGATGTGACAGCGAAGTGCTACGGGGGGGACATCACTCGTAAGCGCAAGCTTCTCAAGCGCCAGAAGGCCGGCAAGCGGCGGATGAAGCAGGTCGGGAGCGTAGAAATCCCTCAGGAAGCTTTCCTTGCCGCTTTAAGGATCTAAGGCAGCCTCCGAGAGGCCGTAGTAGCAGGTATCCTTCGTGGTAGAATTTTGAGGATGGCGATCTCCATCAGGCAACACGAAATACTTATGAAGACCCTGGAGCTGTATATCCAGACAGGCAACCCGGTGGGCAGCAACACCCTCACGGAGGTGGTTGATACGAGCAGCTCCACGATCCGTGCGGAATTCGCCGTCCTGGAGTCCGAGGGTCTTCTCACACACCCTTACACCTCGGCGGGGCGTGTCCCAACCGACGCGGGCTATCGTTACTACGTTGACGCCCTGATGGCCAAGGATCTGCACGCAGAGGAAACGATTTTTAAGATGCCAGATAGCTATGGGAACGTTGACGAGCTGTTGCAGGGGGTCTCAGAGGGAATGAGCGAGGTGACGCGTCTTTTGGCCGTAGTCGCAGGGCCTAGCGCTTTAGGCGATCCGGTTTCCCGAGTAGATCACCTATCTCTACGCGAAGGGGCACACCTTATAGTGGTGTCGACGGAGAGTGGACATGCATCGAGCACCACCATAACGCTGCCCTCTTCCGTAGAGGACGAGGAGCTGGCCGAAATCCTACGATCGCTCAACGCCTTTCTCGACGAGCGCTCGGCGGATGCTCACCCTATCGCTGCCGCACGCCATTTCCTTGCCGAGGACTACAATCCGCTTGCCGTGGGGGCACTCTTGGAGGCAGTCGAAACCCTGAGCCGTGCTACGGAGCGTGGCTTGTTCATTCAGGGCACCTCGGCCCTCTTCGATGGTCTGAGTCCTGCGAATTTGGCCGTGGTCGTGGAGATCTTCGAGCGGCGCCGCTGGCTGCTCAAGCTTCTTAGCGAGGCTCTGGAGCGCTCGGTTTCGAATTCCTCCGGAGTGTTCGTCTCCATCGGCACCGAGTCGGGCTACCACAATCTGGCGAGTACAAGCCTCGTAGCCGCGGCTTACACGCACCGCGAACGTCCCTTCGGCGTCGTAACCCTCATCGGGCCGAAGCGTATGGAGTACGATGCTGCCATCGCTACTGTTCGCTCGGCGGCTGAAACCCTGACTCACTGCCTCGACTCAAGGTTCTAGTTGGCTACCAAGCGCGATTACTATGAAGTCTTGGGTCTCTCCCGCGGGGCTTCAGAAACAGAGATAAAAAAAGCCTATCGTAAGCTCGCTCGCGAGCACCACCCCGATGCCAATCCTGGCGATCCCGGCGCCGAGGAACGCTTCAAGGAGCTCACCGAGGCCTACGAAGTCCTTTCGGACCCTCAGGCAAGAAGGGCGTACGATACCTATGGCCACCAGGTGCCTCGTGCAGGAGCTGGCAGCCCAGGTGGCGACCCGTTCGGCGGCTTCCAGGATATCTTCGAGACCTTTTTCGGCGATCGCTCTTTCGGATCCTTTTTCGGAGGTGCCGGTACCCGCGCACCGAGCCGAGGAAGCGATGTTGAAGTTGAGGTAGAGATTGAACTCAGGGAGGCTGCATTCGGGTCGGAGCGCGAAGTTGAGGTACAGATTATTAAAGAATGCTCCTTCTGCGACGGTGTGGGGGGAACGGAGTCGCGAGCTTGTACCACTTGCGGAGGCGAGGGCATGGTGAGGACGGTACGGGAGAGCTTGATTGGGCAGATGGTGAGCACACAGACATGTCCGACGTGTGGCGGGCGTGGCCGTATGATTACGCTCGAGTGCAAGAATTGCCGGGGGAGCGGTCGGATTTCGGAAGTTGTAACGCGGAGGGTCCAGGTCCCGGCAGGTATCGAGGACGGGATGAGGATCCGGATATCTGGAGGGGGGCACGCCGGGGACAGGGGAGCGCCATCGGGTGACATGTACGTAAAGGTGAGGGTCAAGGAAGATCCCGAACTCATGCGGGACGAGGACGACCTCATCCACCGGTTAAGAATCAACTTCGTAGAGGCGTCTTTGGGGACGGAGGCCGAGGTGCCGACGCTTGAGGGGGTGACTGGGGTGCGGGTAGAGCCTGGGACGCAGCCGGGGGCGACAATCACCCTCCGGGGCGAAGGGATGACGCGTTTGAGGCGCAGGGGTCGTGGCGACCTCAAGGTGGTCGTGGACGTGATGGTGCCCACCCGTCTTTCGGGCGAGCAGCGCGAGTTGCTCAGGCGTTTCGAGGCGGCTAGCGGCGAAGAAACGTATAATGGTGGTGGGGATTCGTTCTTCGAGCGTCTCAGGAGCGTCTTCCGGTAAGGTTTCGTCTTTTGGCGGAGATCACACGCGTCTTCTCACAGTCTCACTTGAAGATTGGTGATGTGGTGTGCCTCTCTGAAGAGGAGGTGCGTCACGTTTATAAGGTTTTGCGGGGACATATAAGAGACAGGATAGAGGTAGTAGACGGCGTAGGAAAGCTATTCATCGCTGAGCTTTTGAGAGGGCGGGAGGCAAGCATCGTCGAGGAGCGGTCTGTGGAAGGTGATGACGCCGGCGCCGTCATCCTGTACCAGGCGGTGCCGAAGGGGCGGCATATGGACCTCGTGGTAGAGAAGGCGACCGAGCTGGGGGTTGGTCGTGTCGTTCCACTCGTCACGGAGCACGGCGTGGTCAAGATCGAGAAGGGGGACGGGAAGGTGCAGCGCTGGCGTCGGGTGGCAGAGGCGGCTGCCCGCCAGTCGCTGCGGCTTCGCGTACCGGAGGTAGGGAAGATCCTCACTTTTTCGGAGGCGGCGCGTGAGGTGGGGGAAACGGGGGTCCTCTTACACAAAAAGCCAGGCTTACCGCCCTTGGAAGAAGGTGTATTAGGCTCCGCGATCGGACTGTTTGTGGGTCCGGAGGGAGGTTGGAGCATGGGAGAGCTGGCGATGGCTGGGGAAGCGGGCTTCCATTTCGTGTCACTCGGTCCGTACCGGCTGCGAAGCGAAACGGCGGGAATCGTAGCGGTGGCGCGGGCTTGTGCCGTCCGGGAGAGTATGAAGAGTACTAGGACAGCCGATGATAATTAAGTGCGCATTAAGATAGGAGCAGGGAGGAGATGGAGTTATAAGCCGCGCGCGACGAGAAAAGGGTGCTCTCAAGAACATGGTTGAGCACCCCTTAGAGGGTTACACACATGGTATCTGAAGAAGTTTGGGGTAGCCCACTTGGGACACGCATTCAGGCTTACACGCCTGCGATGGGGGCGGTGAGGGGATGCTATGAGTTTGCAGGATGACATCATGTACGATATCAGAGAGGCCATGAAGGGCCGGGATAGGCCCCGCGTAGAGGCTCTAAGGATGCTCACTGCTGCGTTGAAGAACGGCGAGATCGAGAAGGGCCGGCCTCTCACCGAAGATGAGGAGCTAGCGATCCTACGGCGCCAGCTTAAGCAACGCGAGGAGTCGGCGGAAGCGTTTAATAGGGCTGGCCGGGCAGAGCAGGCGAGAGCTGAGGCTGCCGAAGCTGAGATCGTGCGCCGCTACCTGCCGGCTCCCCTTTCCCAGGAAGAGCTCGAGGAGATAGTAGAAGAGGCCATCCGCGAAACCGGAGCTGTGAGCATGAGAGATATGAGCGCTGCGATGGCTCGTGCGACCGCCCGCGCCGGAAACCGGGCGGACGGGAAGAGGCTCGCTGCCCTCATGCGGGGGCGTCTGCGAAATTGAAGTTGCAGTAGAAAGCTGAGGAGGAGAGACGAATATCACATACGAAGGTCAGGCCGAGGCCAAGCTGGTGATACCACCGGGGCGTATGCTGGAGGTCTTTGGTGATCGGGACGTGGTTCTCAGACGCGTCGAGGAGCTGGTCCAATGCGAGGTCATCGTTCGCGGTAACGAGATTGTGCTGCGTGGGAACGAAGCTGCTGTTCAGAGGGCCGGGGCGGTTTTCGACAGCCTCGTCGGGCTTGCGGAGAATGGGCACCACCCTACGCCCGAGACGGCCGAGCGTTTGTACACAATGAGCCCTGACGGGGGTGCCCAGGAGGTGTTGGGGGATATAATCCTTACGCACCGGGGCCGGCGCGTATCGCCAAAGACTCGCAACCAGAAAGCCTACACAGACGCCATCCGCAACCACCAAGTCGTCTTTGGTACCGGGCCTGCGGGGACTGGAAAGACTTATCTCGCTGTGGCTTTGGCGGTGGACGCTTTAAACCGAGGTGAGGTTGCAAGGATCATACTAACCAGACCCGCGGTCGAGGCGGGGGAGTCTCTGGGTTTTCTGCCGGGCGACGTGATGGCGAAGGTTGACCCATACTTTCGGCCCCTCTACGACGCTCTCTATGAGATGATCGACCCGTCCACGTTCCAAGCGCATCTCGAGAGAGGTATAATCGAGATAGCACCTTTAGCATTTATGAGAGGTCGGACCTTGAACGATGCATTCGTCATTCTCGATGAGGCGCAGAACACGACGTCGCAGCAGATGAAGATGTTCCTTACCCGCCTGGGCTTTGGTTCCAAGATGGTTATAACGGGGGACACTACCCAGGCGGACCTGCCGAAGGGAAAGATGAGCGGCCTTGAGGATGCTCAGAGTAAACTCACCAGTGTTCAGGGCGTCTCCTTTGTGTGGCTCGAACGCGACGACATCGTAAGGAGCGACCTTGTAATGCGTATTGTGGACGCGTACGAACAGGCCAAAGACCCGTCCGAGGATGGAGCCTAGGAGGGCAATCTCTTAAAAAGGATGGCGGGTGCATGAGTGAAGGTCCCGAGAACGAGGTTTCGCCCAACGACGCTGCGGAAAACGGCGTCTCAGAGAACCGGGCTTCGCCATATGGACCTTTGGCGTCAGACAAGAAGCCGGGGGGGGTTCACCGGCCACCGACGCGCATGGAGAGGCTGAGGGCCTGGCTTGAGAGGTTGCCCCGGGTACGATTGTACGTGGCGTTGCTCCTCGTCGTTTGGCTGTCGCTCACACTTCTGATTAGCACGGACATCAGTTCCCCGGTCTCAGGTGTTTCGACCTATTGGACAAGGTTTCTCGGAGTCGGGGTAGTGGTGGCCACCGAGATGTGGATCACCTGGTACTTCCTCGAGCGGTTCGGGAAGAGGATCCTACGCAGCAACACCCTCATTCGTATACTGCTCGCGGCCTTGCTCTTGATACTCTTTACCGCGCTCGCCAAGGCTTTTATCGTGCTCTCTTTGCCCCCATACCTCATTCCGCTCGCGGGTCTGAGCATACTTGGTACCATACTTTTAGGACCGCGCCTAATGTTCCTCATGGTCGTCATCACTAGCGTGAATGTCGGCATTCTCGCCGGCAATGACTTCTTCTTGACCGCGATCTTGCTCTTGACCTCGGGGTTCGCGATCTACACGGTCTTGCGCGTGGGGTCTCGCATGGAGCTTTTGCGGGCGGGATTGCTTATTGCCCTCGTCTCGGGGATAGTGACCTTCGCGGTCGTCCTCATCGGGGGTGGCAGCTTGAGGACTGTTGCCGAACAGGGCGGCATCGGAACCGTGAACGGCCTCCTTTCCTTGATGCTCGCGATGGTCCTCCTTCCGCTCTTGGAGAACACCTTCAATATCCTCACACCGATGAAGCTTCTCGAGCTCTCCGACCCCGGAAATCCGCTCCTTCAGAAGCTCCTGCGCGGGGCACCCGGGACCTTCTCCCACTCCATGCAGGTTGGCAACTTGGCCGAGAATGCCGCCGAGCGTATCGGTGCCAACCCCTTGCTCGCTCGCGTCGGAGCTTACTACCACGACATCGGCAAACTCGAGCATCCCAAC
>DASQSI010000210.1:0-7509 GCA_035642415.1 Rubrobacteraceae bacterium | reverse complement strand
CCGCGAGATCTCCTCGGACGGCACCAAAGTGTCCCCACCCGCGGCGACGCGCAAATATTGGATGAGCGGGAGGTCGAAACCCGCCACCACACCGACGATCGGCTCTGTCTCGTAGATACGCCGCCGGATGAAGAGCCGGGTGTCGTAGGAATCAGCCCAGCGCCTCAAGACCTCATGCTCGTCCAGGTAATTGTACTGAGCCACCCGGTGCTGGAACTGTCCGAGGAGCTTACCGGTCATCGCGCGCAACTCCCCGTTGCCGAAAAACCACTCGTCGCCCTCGACGTTCATTATCCCACTCAGGCGCGGTATCGTCAGCTTCTCCTCTTCGTTCTCGAAGGTCTGCTCGAACCGGCGGACGAGGCCTCGCACCTCATCTACGGAGCGACCACTCTTCATTAAGCCGGCCTCGTAGATCACGAGCGCCGCCGTTTTGTGCGCTTTTGCCAGCTCGTCTACCCTGCGCACAGCCCTTTCGAGCCTCGCGTCATAGTCCTCTAGGTTCTTCACCTTCCAAGCTGCTACTTCGAGCGCCCCACCGGTTGCGAGATCCACCATTACAACCCCTTACTTGCTCTTACAAATAGTGCACATGCTACCAATATACAGCATCTTCGCCAAAGTACCCAAGCATCGTTACGATACGTAATCTTTTAGCCCGTACACGCCGGGCGCCGTCTGGAGGAAGAAGCTTTGCAGGTTGTCGCGCGCGTCTAAGGAGAGCCGGACGCCCGTGATGTTGGGGGATGGTAGAGTTGGTGGAGCGGATGCTATGGCTACATGAGAAGCTAGCGGGAGCGAAGATAAGTCAGGAAAAGACTGTTATACAGCGCTAGATAGAAGCGGCGGCTCAGGAGATCGACCAGCTGGTCTACGAGCTATACGAGCTTACAGAAGGGGAAGTTAGGATCGTTGAGCAGAGCTAGAGGCACATCAACGGAGCAGCAGACGACCTAAGGGAGGCTATCCATGAACCAGGACCACCGGCAAGAAGGGAGTGCTGGCCGAAGAGCAGAAATCGATTTATGGGATAGAAGCAACAAGATAATATTCGCGGTACTCGGGCTGGTAGTTATAGCAACCATGAGCGGCATCGCCTTCCTAACTGTAACTGAAGGCTCGGAGTACATAAAGTTTGCCTTGGCCATGATTATGTTTGTAACGATTCTAGGCGGATCTTACTGGTGGGTAGTTTTCGGATTGGGGCGCTGGCTTTAGAGTCTGAGATAACCGAGGAGGCCAGGAGCGCCGGCGCTGGCACGCTCACCCAAGAGGGACACGCTCAAGAGAAAGTCGTCATTACCGCGTGAGGCGCGATAAGCGGCGAACTCCTTGCCCGTGAACGCCCCTCCGTGTACTCGCCATGGGGTTAGAGCATTAGCGTGAGATGTGAAGACCCTGGCGCCCAGTGCGCGAAGGGTCGACCCGAGGTAGGCATCCGCGAGGTCGGACGGTTTCTAAACGGGCGTGGTAGCATCAAACTAAGTAGGTGAGCGCAGACAAGGCACGGCGGGTTTTCCGCCACCGTAAGTGCATGTCCGCTTAAAGGAAGTAATGAATCAGTGCAACTTAGAGGCGAGAACAACAAGTTTGAGCCTATTAATTTCCTGTCAGGCTAGCTCCGTCTATATGTTGCAGACTTTGTGAGCAGGTCTGCTTAGGGGTTCTCGCAAACACTCGATGACGCTACCCCAAGACTTTTGGCACCACTACTACCCCAACAATAACTAAGGCGATAAGGTATAGAGCAATAAAAGTGCCCGGTAGGATACTCGCCCAGGAAATGTATCTACTCACTCGTTTCAGAAGTGTAAGTTGCCTATGCTCGTTAAGTTGCTCACCCTCGTCTTAAATAGCGCGGAGATGCAGGAGACCTCTACAGGGTTCTTTTCCATCTCTTTCAGTGCACCTTACGCACAACCACTAGGATTTTGTACTCTGGGATTAACCATATCCACCGTAGGGAAGCAACTATTCCTGCCACAAGCAGGGGCACTATTATCAGAGCTTCCCGGCTAATGGCCAACTGAGTTTCCCTTAGCAGTACACCCAACGCAGCGAGAATTACAGAGTTGATCGTAATATAACTACGAACTATCGTATCTCGTTGTTCTTGCACGAGAGAGGTCTTCTGCGATTAGCTGGTACGATTCAAAGGACAGTTTGGGTCCGTTTGAACCACCAGGTTTAATCATCGCTATACGGCGGCGCTTCGTCGTGGATGACTTTGAACCACGGGCTGCCTCCTAACCGTTGTCCGATTATTACCATTGCGATGTCCTTCCTTATTTGGGCTGCCGTTGCCGCTAGGAGAGATTCTTGTGCTTTAAGCCATCACCCACTCGAAGCGCACCTCTCGCGAGCCGCCGGTCAGCAGAGCGTGGAAGCGCACCTCTTTTTGTTTTTGCACTACTGCATCGACGCTTCACCCGACAGTTCGGGGTAAGCACCGATGACGCTAACGTACGGGCAGTGTTCTTCGAGGGCCTTTAACGCTCTTGCCACCCGCTCCTCCTCGGGGTGCCCCTGAAAATCGGCGAAGAACACGTACGTCCACGCCCGTCGCCTGGAAGGCCGGCTCTCGATGCGGGTCAGGTTGATACCCTCCTGCGCGAAGGCCGAGAGCGCATCCCTCAAGATGCCGGGGCGGTCTTTAACCGAGAAGACCACACTAGTCTTGTCCTTGCCCGTAGGCCCCGCCCAACTGCGCCCGAGCACGATAAAGCGTGTCGTGTTGGTCCGGACGTCCTGGATGTTGCGGGCGAGAACGGCGAGGCCATAAACCTCCGCAGCCAACGCGCTCCCTACAGCGCCTACCTGCGGCTCCTCCGCCGCCCTCCGGGCAGCTTCCGCCGTAGACTCTACCTCCTCGAGAACCGCGTGAGGAAGCTCGCGGCGAAGCCAAGTCGCCGCTTGGCCCAGGGCCATGGGGTGTGAATAGATGGTTTTTATTCCTCTTAGGGACTTCTCTTTCGAGAGCAGATTCTGGGAGATCGGAAGATACACCTCGCCGCATATCTTCAAGGGGCTTACCATCAGCTCGTCCAGAGTGTGCGTGACTGCCCCTTCCGTCGAGTTTTCGACCGGTACCACGCCGTGCTGGACCTCACCCCGCTCGACCCTCGCGAAGACCTCCGAGACCGTCGTGTGCGGCTCGAACTCCACGCTCGTCCCGAAGGCGCGCCGCGCCGCTTCGTGTGTAAAGGTGGACTCAGGACCAAAGTAGGCGACCTTTAACGGTGTTTCGAGGGAGATAGACGCAGAGATTATCTCCCGGAAGACCGCCTCCAAACCCGCTTTAGGAAAGTCTCCCCGGCTCAAAAGAGAAATCCTATCTAAGACCTTACGCTCTCTGGCAGGAGCGTAGATCTCCAGGCCCTCCGCGTGTTTTATCTCTCCTACCCGGCGTACCAACCGCGCTCGCTCGTCGAGGAGACGGACCATCTCTTCGTCCACCGCGTCTATGCTGGCCCGTAAGCCCTCCAGCTCCTTAGGAGTTCCCGCCACGCCTTCCTCAGCGAACACGGGCAACCCCCCGAGCATCGAGTGGCGCAACATAACCATCGTAAGGAGCAAACATTTTGGAGAAAGACCTCCTGCGAAATCTGCCGTGTATGGAACAGGTGGTGGAGAAACGCGACCGCGCCTAGCGCAGGTGCGCCTCTCCTAGGTAAATCGCCGGCCGAATAGCCCGAAGTTTACGTGTACTTCGAGGGTAACTTCTGTCGCTCGGCCACGCATGGTATGGCGCAAGATACCAAATCGACTTACCTCCTGTCAAAAGTCGACCTCCGTCAGAGCAACATCAGCAGGGCGGCTACGACCGCGGCTAGTGCGAACCGGTAGTACGCGAAGGGCCGCAAGCTATGATCGACCAAATAGCCCAGAAGGAATCTTATGGCAAGGTACCCTACGATACCGGAGGAGATGCAGCCAGCCGCGAAGAGCAGTGCCTGGTAGGAGGCCATTCCTTCCTCCATCGTCTTACCGATGCTCAAAAGCGCGGCGGCGGTCGTTATGGGCATGCTCATCAAGAAAGAAAAGCGGGCAGCCTCGTCTCTACGCAAACCCAGAAAAAGTCCTAAGGTGATGGTCGCCCCCGAACGGGAGATACCGGGCACGAGCGCCGCTGCCTGGGCAAGCCCAATTCCGACCGCTTCCTGGAATCTCAACTTGGATGCCTGGCGGCTCTTACGACCGACCGCCTCTCCAACGATGAACAGCACTCCTACCAGCACTAGGTTGCTGACGACAACCCACGGCGAGCGTACCGCCGTCGCGAAGAAGTTCTCGAAAAAGAATCCGATAACACCCGCCGGAACGGTCGCGACCAGTATCAGATAAGCCATTCGCTGGTGGGGATCCGAGAAGTCAGGCCCCCGAAGGGAGCGCAAGAAAGCATGCAATATCACGAGCAGATCCCACCAGAAAAACGAAACGACGGCGAGCACGGTCCCCGTATGTATCGCCGCATCGAAGGAGAGGCCGAACCGCTCCTGGTCCAATCCCAGGAAGTATTCCCCGAGGAGCAAATGCCCAGAGCTGGAGACCGGCAGAAACTCTGTAAGCCCTTGCACTATGCCCAAAAATATTGCTTCTACGAGTTCCAGTACGCCCCACACCCTCCGTTTAGTTCACAGATCCAGAGCCACTACTATACGCCAGCAGCCGTCATCTTCTGGCCACGTCTCGGGTATCCGGCCAACGCTAACTGGCAAAACCGCAATTCTTTTCTAATGGCTAAACCCGGCTGAGCTTCGTTAAAGCGCCGTAATCCTTAAGGGTGATGCGTCCACCCTCTACCTCAATGACGGCGCGGTTGCGCATCTCGTTGAGAACCTTGGTGACGGATTCACGGGTCGAGGCCACCATAGCGGCGAGGTCCTGGTGGGTAAGGCGGAGGTCTATCGTCACAAAGCAACCATCTTCGCTCCTCTCCCCGAACTTCTGGGCGAGTATGGGCAAGAGGTTTGCCAGACGTACCTCGGTCTCACGAGGGAGAAGACACTTGACGAGCTCCTCGTACTGTACGAGCCTGAGTTCCAGGAGCGTTATCATCTTCAACGCCGCGCGCGGCTCCCGACGGACGGCCCGCTCTATAAAGATCTTCGGCACCTTCGTAACCTTGCACTCGGTCACGGCCTCAGCATATGCGCGCTGAGTAGCCTCGCCGGCAAACGCGAGGTGTCCGAAAATATCCCAGGCCTTCAAAAGGCGCAAAGTCGCTTCTTTGCTCCCCGAGTAAGGGCGGAACAACTTCACAACGCCGGAGATCAAAACGTACAGAGCGTCGCCGTACTCACCCTCGCTATAAATGACATCCCCTGGCTGGTACACCCTATCGGCCGAAGCAACCCCTATGTCCCGTAGGATCACCAGCAGCTCCCGGCACTCCTGCTCCTGTACCTCGCCCCATGCATCATCAGTGCTCACGGAACGCAGTCCGCTCCGCGTATGCCGAAAACCTTAATCGCCATTCAGCCCTCTAGTTACAAGACCGCTACGAACAGTAACATTGTATCATCATGAGCGCCAAAGGCTCGTGCGGGCGAACGGTGGAACAACCCGCAGCGCCTAGGTTCGACGACAACAGCTTGCAGTTTGGTTAGAATAGCTCTCGGCGAGATCTGTAGTAGGGAGACACAACGTGCGAGAGCGTATAGCCTACCTGTTCATGATCGGTATCTTGATCCTGCTTATGGCGCTCGTGTTTGGGGTGCTCGGCAAAGGCGAGTACAAGACGCCATCGCCCAAGAAAGAGGGCGTCACGCAGGCGCTCGTCTTCCTGCCAGGCGCCTCACGCTGACGACCAGTCACCGTCCCGGAGAGTTCGTTAGGGGTTACTAGGACAAACCTTCTCAGGACGGCAGCTCACGCTCGACCGCGACCTCGTAGGTGCTCATCTGCGGGTGTCCACGCAACAGGTCACCGCCGCCCTGCCTGTGAGCCTTCTTGAACTCGTCGCTTCTGACCCAAAGGTCGAAGGCTTCCCTATCTTGCCAGCGTGTGATCACCAGCACCTCGTCCGCTCCTTCGGAACGCAGCACTTCCATCGAGACGAAGCCCGGGAAACCCCGCACGTTTCCCCCGCTGTTTGCGAACCGCTCGACCACCTGCTCTACTGCTCCTTCTTTCACCGGCAGACGGTTGAAAACCGCGATCATTCCCTACTCCTCGCGTTCGTTAGTGCGCCACGACGATGCCACTGCCGCCGACGCGTTTGGCCGTCTTCAACGCCTTGAACGCTGCAGCAACCACCTCGTCAGCACTCTCTCCGTGCTCAGGGTACCCAGCAACCCCAGCGTCGGCCCGCAAGTCTTGCGAGCCCCTCGACAAACGCAAGAGCACCTCATCCGCCAACCGGTAAGCGTCTTCAGTGCTAAACCCAGGGAGGATGGTGCAGATCTCGTCATCACCGAACCGCGCACGAACAGCCTCCTCAGGCACCGTCTCCCCCACTACGTCTGCCAGCCGCAAAAGCGCCTCCCGCACCCGCGCAACCTGCCCCGCCGCCACAGTCTGGGAAGAACCCGCTAAGTCAAAGACCACGAGCGCAACCCGGTCGTGCTCCTCGATCGCCCGGGGAAGGATCCGTAGGTTAAAGAGATCCCGGTCCGGAAGACCGGTGAGAAGGTCAGTGGCCGCCGCCCGGCCTAAAGCGCTCTCCATGTTCCGACGTACGATCCCTTCGAACGCTTGAAGCCCCGCTTCCGTGACCCAATCTGATGCTTGCATAAGCTTGGCGAAAAAGCGCGACACCTCACCCCCATCGAGCTTCCAGAGGTCCACCCTTTCTTCGACAAAACGCCATACGCAACGTCTGAGCGCCGCATAATCTTCTATGACCGCGACCGCATCTCGTCCCATCTCGTGTTGCAGACCGGAGATCTCCTCGACGAGCGCCCGAGTCGCACCTTGGCGGCTGAAACCTTCGAGCGATGACGGGCTCTGCAAGAACTCCGTGAAGATGACCAAAAGCCGTCCAACACCCTCGGCGAGAAAGGCATCTTCATCGGCAGCGTTTACCCTCGCTTTCTGCCACATGCCCAAGATGTCTGGCACGCCAGCCCTTATTTCCTCCGCGATCCCCGCGACATCTCTCACGCTCTTAGTATAAACCGATTATTACGAACTCACCCACGTGAAACCATTCTACCGTCGCCTGCGTATATAGCTTTCGCCGCTAATCGCGAGTAACTAACGGAGTAAATACGGTTTAGAATGAACCGAGGAGCGGTAAAATCAAGACTAGTTTTAAAAACTAGTTTAAGCGATTTTTACTGCGGGAGAGTGAAATGGCTACGGATTTAGAGAGATTAGAGAAAAAGGCCCAAGGTCTTAGAAGTGGGCGGGATATGGAAACGCCGGAGTTGCTGGCGAAGTACCTAGCCCACATAGGGCAGGGAGATCTTCTCACCCATCAGGAGGAGATAGACCTTTCCAGGCGCGCCAAAGCAGGCGACCACAAAGCCCGCCAGAGACTCATAGAGAAGAACTTGAGGCTTGTAG
>DASQSI010000209.1:0-4660 GCA_035642415.1 Rubrobacteraceae bacterium | reverse complement strand
GGAAGACAAACCTCATCGTCGTCGTCGCGCCCAGTGCTTAGGGTGTAAGAAGCTTGGGCCCGCACGTGAGGATTCCCAGAGTGCCCGCCAAGCCCTACTACTAGCAACCAGCTAGATCTCTCGTCCTAAGAGAGAGCGTACCTCTTCGGCCCCGCCTGCCTTCAACCAGCCAATTTCCGAGAATCTCACCTCCATGCGATTAGCTTCTCTCCGTTTGCAGGACTTTGAGGCTAGCAGTTGCTTTATCAGGAACCTGGTAACCCGCGAGTGGTATCACACTACTAACCTCAAAAAGAATAGTAGTCTACTTGTGAAGGGGGTGATGACTATGAACGAGGGGTTAAAACTCGGTTGGCGCATAAGATCTAGGGGCTACCACCAGCTGTAACGGGTATCGTGGTAGCCCTTAGGAGGAGGAGTTGTGCGACTGGGCCGGGAGAGTACCCTCGTCCTTATTCGTCGTTGTAGTAGTAGGTTCGGTACTCTCTCTCACATCCACCTCAGCGAAGGTTAGAGGACCCTCTACAGCTTCTCGAGAGCCGGTCGATGCAGGCCGGTGGATGCCGACCGAGAAGCTGCCTTCTGAGACTGTTTAAAAGCCTCTCTATAGTTACGAACCGAGGGCAGAAGAGCCAAAGAAATGGGGCAAATAGAGCGCAATTGCTCCCAATATGCCAATCAAAACCTACTCCCCAGCCACCACTCTAGACTACTTTTTGGACTTCCTCACAAGGAGCGCTCCCGGAAACCCAGAATCACTAGGTTACGGCTAGGGAGCCCTTCTCGGGCAGCTCAAGCTAGGGAGCCCTTCTCGGGCAGCTCGAAGTACATAAAAGTACATGCTGATGGTTCGAGCAGTCCCCGGCTAGAGCCTGTAGACAACTGAACTCTCATAGAGTAGGCGCAGGCTGCTTTTACTCCCAGCTCCTTAAGGCTATAGTTACCTACGACGGTCAATCGCTACTTTGTAAGGATTAGAGGGACGGGATGGGTTTCAGGGATATCCTCGGTGTCTTCTCAAACAAGCGTCCGCAACGCCGTTGGCGGAGAATCTTCGTTCCCCTGCTTCTCATCGCCGCGATCTTCTTTGTCGCAGCGGTGGCAGCGGATTACCGGATGAACTATGGCAAGATCTACCGTGGTGTATCGGCGGGAGGGGTGGATATCGGCGGCAAGACCCCTGAGGAGGCTCGCACTTTACTCGAAGAGCAGACGGGTGGGCTCAAGGAGATCAAACTCACCGGGCCCGAGGAGTTAACCGTCCGCTCTGAGGACGTAGGCGTTAACTTCGACGTCCAAGCCACCGTAGACCAAGCTTACGCTGTCGGACGCCAGGGCGACATCCTGAAACGTATCGACGAGAAGGTGAAGGGAACCTGGGGTACGATGAACGTCCCGTTCGTGGTGAATTACAACCGGGAGCAGCTACGGGGCGGTTTGGCAGACGTATTTAAGGAACTGACGACCGAGCCGGTCGAGGCCGGGTTCGAGGTCACCGACGACAGCGTCTCGGTCACGCCGAGCCAGCCTGGGCAGCATGTGGACGAAGAGAAACTTTTGGACACCATGGAGGCTGGGCTCCCCCAAGCCGAGAGCAAGTACGAGGTGCCGATAGTCACCGACGAGCCCACCCTCACTACCGAGGAGGCCGAGAAGCTCAAGCCGACCACCCGCCTGGGCAAATACCGCACTGATTACACGCTAACCAGCGACAAAAGCCGCGAGCGGGTGGAGAACCTCGCGATAGCCTCTAAGGCGCTTAACGACACGTTCCTAGCGCCAGGGGAGGTCTTCTCGATGGACAAAATCGTCTCTCCGCTAGACTACAACAAGACGGACGTCATCATCAATGGCAAGGAGGACAAGGCCGACGGTGGGGGGCTCTGCCAGGTTACTTCAACGCTGTATATGGCGGCTAACTACGCGGGCCTGCAGATCGACGAGCGTCACCCGCACGCTACGCAACTCCCCTACATCAGGCCAGGTTTGGACGCCACAGTCTGGTTCGGAGATGAAAACGGGAATGGTGCCCTGGACATGAAATTTGAGAACGATACAGACAGCTACATACTTCTCCGAGAGCGGGTTGCCGACGACGGGTACATCTACGCTGAGGTTTGGGGGAAGCCCACCGGCAGAGAGGTGGAGCTAGACTCCGAGCCCACCTATCTGGGAGCCGATTATTCGAAGTGGGTCACTTACAAGAAAGTAAAAGAGGACGGCAAGGTCACCTTCGATGACGTCTTCCACAAGGATACCTACCAACCCTACATAGATGAGAAAGGGAAGGTCTTCCCGCCTGAGGAGGCCCACGTAGCACCCGTTAACCCCTAAAGCAGTAGTACGCCATGAGGTTGGTTCGTACATATGCTCGTGCCCTAACACCCGCGAGTCTCTTACCTTGTCGCAAGCCCTTCTTCCGAGCAAGCCGAAGCTTAAGGAGCCTGTAACCCCTCCGTCGGGAGGTCCCACGGCCGGGTTGCCTCCTGCTCTCTGAAGGGGAAAGCCGGGCACACGCCCTGGAAGACCGTACCGCTATTAGGCTAAGTGGGCTGTATACTTCTAGTTTGGCTTTGGTAGGGGACTCCATGCCTTGGGGGTGGGGGCTCGCGATGAGACACGAAAGCCCCGCTGTAGCGTTTACCCGCGCCCCTCGCGCCGATCAGTTGGTGGTGCTCAGGGACGTCCTCGCATGCTGCTGGTCGAAGAACCTCACCATCTCCGTCGAGGCGTCGGGGCCTTTGGCGTCGGTGTAAGAGCCAGCGCTGCTCCCTCCCGACCAAGCGTGTCCGAGGCCGTGGACGATCCACTGCTCCATGATGGGGCGACCCTCGGCGCCAGGTCGGGTGGCGTGGGTGTAAGCGTGACCGCCCGGGACCTGCCCCTTTCGCACCGCAACCGGCGGAACCGGCGTGCCCGCCGCGTTACTGCTGCCAGGAGGAGGAGTGCCGTTCACCGTCCGGTAGTAGTGCGCGAGCAGTTGTTCGGCGTTGTGCGGGTGTACGGTCGTGTCGCGGTCCCCGTGGAACACGATCACAGGTACGCTTAGCTCGGAGCCAGCGGTGGGGGCATCCTGATGCGTGTTAGAAGACCCGCCGCACCGCATGGCGGAGAAGGCGGAGGCGAGATCGTGGGCGGCGCCGGGGGCGAGGCCTGAGTGGACGCCGACTGCGGCGTAGAGATCGGGGTGGGTCGCCCCCATAATCGCGGCCATCGCCCCGCCGGCCGACATCCCGGCCACGTATACCCGACCTTCGGCGACGTTATACTCGTCGATGATCTGACGCGTGATGCCGGCGATAATGGCCGGCTCGCCCTGCCCGCGCTGCTGGTCTGAGGTCTGAAACCAATTCCAGCACTGCTGCATATTGGCGTTCTGGGCCTGCGCGGGATAGGCGACGAGGAAGTTTTGTGTCTCGGCGAGCTCGTTCATGCTCGTTCCGGCCGCGAAGTCGTCTGGGTTCTGGGTGCAGCCGTGGAGCATGACGATCAGGGGCAGCTCCTCTTGCCCATTGTAACCGCTAGGGACGTACAGCTTGTATGCACGGCCCCCGGCCGGACCGGCGTAAGCCCGCTCGACAAATCGCCCTCCTGCGGGGACTACGGCCGGCCCGGGCATGCCCTTGGTGGGTCCGAGCAAGCCATCCTGCAGTCCACCAGACAAGACGTCCGGTAGGCTGCTGGGTAGGCCGTCTAGCAGGGCGGGTAAGTCGTTTGGCAGGCTGTTGGGTAGGCTGGGTAGGCCATTGGGCAGGCGCGACACGCCGCGATAGTGGCGGCTGGGCCCGCGGCCACCCCGAGGTGCGTCCCCGATCCTACCGAAATTCGCGCTCTCCGGGGGCCGTGATGATCCCTCCAAAGCCCAACCAGTCGTCTCGGCCGGCCCTTCGGTCCCGCTCGTGTTTTCCGAGATCACCGCCGGGGCGGAGATGCCTCCGAGGGCACGTTGAATGGCTGCGGTAGCCTCCCCTTTTTCATACAGGCGACTCCGGTAGGCAAGACGTTCTCTACAATGCTCGGTAGGCAGCGGGGGCAGCAACTTAAAGCGCTGTGTAGATAAGTAGATAAAGGGCTTCACGGCGGGAGAGGCAACAGAGGAACCACCGGACGACGCTACGGGGACGCTGCCAGGGAGGAAGCCGAGCAGCTGGGGGTTATAAACGTATCGCAGAGAAAGAAGGCTCTTTGGGGGCTGGGGGATGCACCACCCTAGAGTATGTGGTGAACGCCGTGCAGGGGGTAGCGCTAGATCAGCGTTCGCTGGTGTCAGCATTTAGGTTTGTGGGTAAAGGCTGGTTCTGTAGTTCTTAGGAGGTGGCCCAGCTGGGGGGCAGGCTATAAGGCCTGCGGAGGTTCGACTCCTTCCCCCTCCGCTCGTATATCTCCATCTAAAGCTGCCCCCCGTTGCCTCTATTCGCCAAATTGCCGACAAGGTAGGTCTACCCGGAAGCTCAGAGACCTATTGGTAGGATGTGTCCGAGACTGCTGGCGGTTCAACGTCTGGTGCCGGCCTGAGTTGTATGCTGTTACTTCGACAAGATAGCTATAAAGGAGGAAGTCTAGAGCCATGTATCACGACTCCTTGTTTACCCGCTTTGCTAAATGGACTTCGCATGCTGCAGGCCATCCTGCTACTTTTGGGATTGCCGTGCTCATCATC
>DASQSI010000208.1:0-7396 GCA_035642415.1 Rubrobacteraceae bacterium | reverse complement strand
GATACTTGGCCGCGTGGCGGATAGAGCAGTGGGTGAGCGAACTTTACTTCGAATCGGCGCGGTCTCAGCAACCCTCGGCGTCATCACCCTCTTCGTGGCCGACGCCTTCCACGGGGGTCACGATCCTGCTGACCTTGAGGCCACCCTCCCAGAGTACGCGGCCAACGCCAACTGGGAGGTAGTCCACATCGGCCAGTTCCTAGGATACGCCCTTATGCTCATCAGCCTGGTAGCACTGTACCGTTCCATCACGGAGGGGCGGGGTGTTGCTCTGGCCCGCCTTGGTTACGTGACGGTGGTGCTAGCTACGGCTGTCTATACAGTCAATCAGGCTGTGGATGGAGTCGCCATTAAGTTCGTCGCGAACGAATGGGTGAGTGCTCCTGCGGCGGAGCAGGCGAATGCATTCCGCGTCGCCCAGGCTGTGAGGCACATTGAGATCGGTCTTAGCAGCTTTGCTCAGCTTATCTTGGGGGCGGCATTTTTCCTCTACGGTCTGGCCATCGCGTTGAGCGATGTCTACCCCAAGTGGCTGGGATGGGCTGCGATGGTCGTTGGGATCGGATGGGTCGTGCTCGGGCTGCTGGTGGCCCATAACGGGTTCACCCAGGTGGACCTAACCATTTCGGTCAGCGTGCTGCTGGCGCTTTGGGTACTGGTCTTGGCGGTCTTCTTATGGCGCAGGGCTGGCAAAACGCCAACTTCGTAAGGGGCTTTAGGGTGAACGGCGACAATCGAAGATTTGGGGTAAGTATGAAGGCTACTAGATCAAAATAGGGTTACTTTCCTTCCCGCTCTAGCGCAAAAACCATATACCACGCCCCAAACCTAGGCACTTCTCCTCCAACTAACCACTACATATAGTGGTATTTGGTGGTCACCTAGGGGTGCTGCAGAGAAGCTACACTGCCATGAGGTGCAGCACATAAATGCGCGTAGTGGGCTTTGATGGTCAGCGGTAGTGGGCTTTGATGGTTAGCATGGCAAGTTCGACGCTCCCAGAGGGGTTTATCTCTTCATAATTGCCCGCAAGAACAGTATTTTGCCTAGGTTTGAATTTGGTGGGCTTTGATGGTCAGGAGTAGTGGGCCTTGATGGTTAAACTAGCGGGCTTTGATGGTCACCTAGAATTCCGTTTCTCCTGCAAAACGTACACTTTTCCGTCGCAAAAATCAAGCTCCTGTTGTTATTAATGTTGTTGTTCTGTTTAATTCTGTTAACAGGAAACGGGCCATACAAAGAGCGAGTGAAAGGCTCAAAATTGGTGGCAGATAGCAGGGCAGAGCAGTCTACAGCCTCTCTTATAAAGGTTGAATCAAACCTTGAAGAGTTTCCCGTTTTTCAGCTTGGGAGAAAGCGCCAAAAGGGCACAGCAACGTACGAGCGAACGATCGAGGGCACTGATGGCTCGCGCTTAAAGCAGCGCTTTGAAGTTTCCTCTAGCAAATACAGCTTGCCGGGCCCAATGGATATGGATGTCTACCTGGCAGTCCTTGAGCTCTTGGAGATACGCGGGGGGATGCCAGAAAGCGGAAAGCTCAACTTTTCCCTCTACGAGCTGGTGCAGATTCTCGGCTGGCAGCCTGGTGGGAGGACGTATGCAAAGCTCAAAGAGTCCTTGCGCCGGATTGCTCTAACAGGCATCGAAAGCGAGAACGCCTTCTACAGCAAGGGCGAACAGCGGCACATTTCAGATACCTTCAGGCTCTGGTCAGTGCACTTCTCAGACAAGAGAAGCAAGAGGGGGGATGCAAGCTCGAGGCACCACATCCGCTTTGACGAGTGGTTCATCCGCTCCTTCCACGATTACTACCTGAAAGGGCTCGATACGAACTTCTACTGGCGGCTCTCATCGCCTCTTTCAAGGCGGCTATACCGGCTTGTTGATCACAAGATTGGGGATGGCACGCGCTGGGAGGTAGAACTGTTTGACCTGCAGCAGCAGATACCGCTTGCTGACTACCGCTTCGCCTCCAAGATACGAACGGTCCTAAAGCCTGCACACGAGGAGCTTACAACGAAGGGGTACCTTGCGGGAGTTGAGTATCTTTCGGGTAACCGCATGGCCTTTAGGATTACCCAAAGCTTTGCGACAAGAAAGCGTGCGCTTGAGTTCAGAGGAACGCCAGAGGACCTGATCGCCATACAAACCCTGCGCGATGAAGGCATGAGCGGCGACGTCGCCCGCGATCTCGTTGCCTGCTATGGTCCCCGCCACTGCCTCAAGTACGCTGACGCCTTGCCGCACCAGAAGAACATCCATAGTCCTGTTGGCTGGCTGAGGCGGGCAATAGAAGAAAGCTACGAGCTTGATCCAGGCCCAGCTATCAGCTCAGAAGCTTCCTCCGCCACGTCTCTACAGGTTGCAGAAGAGAAAACCCAAGAAGCTGCATCAGCGCGCCGACAGGACGGGTATGAGTGGTTATTCGGGTAGCCAGAGGCATGGGCGGCCTATAAAAAGAAGAACTAAACAACGAAAGAACACCCCTCAAGTCCCCAAAAAATCTGTCAAAGACGGCTACTCGTGGCTCTTTGGTGACACTGCACCGACTGATGCCGAGCAAGCTGAGCGTGAGGAGAAGCACCAAGCAGATGCAATGCGCCGACAGGACGGCTACGAGTGGTTATTTGGGTAGTGTCAGGTCTAAGGCAGACTATCCATAATACACGGGTTTTGCATAATACAGTCCCAATGTTCCCTCAAGTACTCAAAGGTTTACTTTACGGTTTGAGGGTTTCCTCATTCCTCTTACTTATAATACTTGGCAATTGCCTTTATTTTTAGCCTTTTCCTCCGGTTCGGTTCGACTGGGGTAGTCACTATATTCTCCTCTCACTGCTAGTATTATAGGGATTACGTGTAGCAGGATGTGCGACACTTTGCTGTATTATGCAGCGCTTGGTGTATTATCCATCGTTAGTCCTGTGTATTGATAGACTGGAGTATAGCAAGGAGCAATACACAGGACAGAGGAGCGAATACGTGCTCACAAAAACGCAGCTTCGGACAGCTAAAACGAAAGAACTTGAGAAACTCCAAGCCAGGATTGCCAAAGAGCTTGAGAGCAGGAGGGAGAAGGCTTATAAGGAGCAAAGCCTACGGCAAGATTATGAGCAACGCTTCTACTCAGGGCATAAAGGATCGTATCGCTGGGAGTGGGTTCAGTGCGGTCATGCCAAGCGCTGCCCAAAGTGCCAAAGTGGAGAGCGCCACGGTCCCTACCTTTACCGGTACTTTTATAAAAACGGTAGGCAGCGTAGCGAGTACATTAGAAAATCAGACTATGCAAAGCATCCTGATGCACCACCAAAACCTAACTAGCTTCTCTTTTACTCTCCTACTCTTTTGTCCTGTGTAGTGAACGGCGCAAGAAGCACTACATAGGACAGCATTCGTAATTAGATTCGTGATGTGCCCACGTACTCCCCGCTTTTAGGTCCACTACCTCAAAAGTGAACTCTAGACCCGAACTACCTCATCGTGGGGATAAACAGGCCAGTCACGCTTCATATTGTGTCGCAATGTGTAGCAATACAAGCTGGTGGGTACGGGTCCCTTATGTAAGACGCAACAGATCTCTGAGGGGGTCCTTTTGGACGACCAACAAAGACAGCGTATTCTCGACCCTGCCAAAATAGCAGCAGGAGGTGTTGCTGCGCCCCTTGCTGCTCTTCTCACCTCTCGCTTTGGTGTCGCTGGGACCATGCTCGGGCTGGCTTTATCTGCGGTAGTTGCCACCACGGTCAGCGACGTCCTAAAGTCATACTTACAACGAGCTCCAGGTACCGTAAAGAACATACCAGGAAGTGCCCGAGCGCGATTCTCTGTGAAGCACTTCCGACGGATGATTACGGCTCCGTTCTCTTGGTTTTTGTCTCTTGGTCCCTCTCGGAGAAGAGCTATGCTCATTAGCAGTCTCGTGGCTGGAGTAATTGCTTTCCTTATCGGGACGGGTGCTGTGACTGCCCTTGAAGTAGGTGTGGGCAAGAGCTTTTCATGCTGGGTATGGAGCGAATGTTCTACTACAGACTCCTCTTCTGGCGAAGGAGCGTCAAATACAAGCACGCTGCCCTCGATCCTGGGTGGGGGCCAGGGGGTAGTGAGTAGCAATACTCCCCAAGAAGGCCAGCAGCAACAAGGCCAACCCCCAGGCACTCCGAGTGCAAAGACACCTCCTGCTTCGTCGCCATCCGGGCAGCAGCAGACACCCTCTGGAGCACCACAAGAGCAACAACAGGGCTTGCCTCCTACTAGGGTTGTAGAGGAGCAGCAGCAACAAAGTTCGTCTGGCGCTGCAGGAGAACCACAAAGTAGCTCCTCTACTAAGGTTACAGAGGAGCAACAGCAGAGCCCATCCAGCGTGCCGGACAGCGGGGTTGGAGGTTCGCAAGATAACCTAAATCCCCCACAGAAATGAAGCCTAGTGTCGAGAAGATTGCTGAGCTACTCGATCGCAAGGATAATGTCCACCACCTAAGAAAGCATCTTCGCGAGCTGGTTGGCTTGGGTGTATTGGAGCAGCGGGGGGACAAGTACTCGTTCCATGAGTACGGTGCCTTTGCCTTGGAATTCGAGCGGACTATAAACGGAGAGTATGACGCTGACGAGCGAGTTCGTGCTGATCATGCTGAACGGCAGAAGGAGTTTCGCGATGCGTGGGAGAACGGCGAGGTTCGCTCAAAGTCCAAGAAGGCCTCAAAGTCCAAGCTGAGCAGCCCTACACCGAGGGTGGATAGCTCGCCAAAGACCGGCGAAGTGCCCGCCGCCGAACCCTCACAGACGGATCATGGCAGCTGGGATACCGAGAAGACCCGCTTCTACGCCACGGCGGGAGAGCGGTTCGCTCGTAAAGCTGAGGAGTTTGCTCGCAAGTCCTAAGCGGGCCACCTTTAGGTGAAACAGTGGGCATCGAGCGCTGACGTCTGTGGGGATCGGAACGACCCTCTTTCCTTGCTCCTCTGGGGTAATCTGGTGTGCGAACGGTGCCCCACCATGGGTCGTTTCCAAAAAAGCCTGAGAGCGGGCGCGTAGCACCTTATCTAAGGATTCAAGGGATGCCAAAGAAGAAGAGGATAGCGGGCATCGAGCGTTGTAGTCTGTGGCTGCCGGGGCGACCCTCTCTCCTTCCTCTTCTGGGGTAATTTCTTGCTCCTGGTGCCACCCGCATGGGGTCGTTTTGAAGAAAGCCTGAGAGCAGGTGCGTAGTATATGCGTGAGTCTCGGGTAGTTTGTAGCCGGTAAATCGTTTTCGGGTAGTTAGAGGGGCGGCTCCTCTAGCCCCAGCGCCGCCAAAATGGGTACCCCCGTCCCCTACCGCATGGGTTCGTTCCCTCAAGGGCGTGGGGGTGGGCGGGGGCGGCCGCCCTCCTTCGAAATGGGTACCCTCTGGTCCGCCCTCCTAGAGCCCGAAGAACCTCCGCCACCAGGAGCTCTCTGCGGCTTTGTGAGCCTCGGGGGTACCCCCCCCCTTCCCGGCGCCGTCGTGGGCCTCTGAGGGGCCTTCTCGCGGCTCTGAGGCGGGCTCTAGTTCGGGGATGCGCTCGGCAAGGGCGGCGAGGAGGTGATCCTTGCGTCTTGAAAGCTATCCCACGGCTAGAGTTACGAGCCGCTCTAGGCAGCGGGGAAAGGAGGAGAAGCTGATGGCTACCTACGTAGTCCTCTTTAACTGGACTGAGCAAGGGATCAGAAACGTTAGGGATACCGTAGAGCGCTACGATAGGGCTACCGAATTCGGCGAGAAGCACGGGGTGAGAATCGAGCAGATCTACTGGACTGTCGGCCCCTACGATATCGCCGCCATTGCTGAAGCACCAGATAATGAGAGTGTTAGCGCCTTTCTGCTCGAACTAAGCTCTGCAGGCAACCTTCGGACTACTACCCTTAGGGCCTACAACCGCGAAGAGATGAGCAACCTCCTCCAAAGACTGGGCTGAGGACTGCTCGGAGCACGCAGCGGTTCTAAGGGAGGACGTCTCTTTCGCAGCGCCGACGACCCTAATGAGGTGGTCATTATCCTTGAGTGGAGTGGGTTGGAGGAAGCGCGCCGGTTTGCCCAGTCGGAAGATTTACGAGAAGCGATGGAGCGCCATGGGGTTGTCGGTCAGCCTGACATCTACTTCTTAGAGGAGGTAGAAGAAGTCCCCGTATGAGTGTCCTTGGGTAGTAGAGCCGGGGTCTCTAAAGCAGCCCCGGCTCTTGTTATGCCTCATTAATTGGCATATAGCTTGGTTGGACGTCCTTGATAGCTACCGCCATACTACACCCTGTTGTGCAACATAGCGGGGCTGACGCGCCCCGCCCTAGAGAAGCCTCGCCCTAGCGAAAGGAGTTGCGCTTATGATGAGGCGCATGCTTTTGGTTCTTGCAGTAGCGGTGATTATGTCCACAATGATGGTGGCCACCAGCGGCTTGCCGGCCAGCGCCCAGGGGGGACAGGGTCAAGTGGAGTGTGCTCCTTGGACCTGGGACTGGTTCTATTCAACCAATGCGCAACGGTGGTACTGGGAGTGGTGGAGATGGTGCTGGAGCCCTGCACAGGGATGGTTCCGAGACTGGGATGGCTGGGACTGGGCTGGAATGTCCTAGCAGCGTCGTGTAGAAGAGGCTAGGAACAAGCATAATACCAATAGGAGCCGTGGTGGTACGTACCACGGCTCTTTTTCATGCCTTCTTCTTAGGCGGATAGCTTATGAGAAGGCAGATTCTCATAAGCTATCCGCCTTTTGACGTTACAAGCCCAAGGACCGTAGCTACGAGGATTTTGTAAAATGCCGCCTCGTTGTGCAACGTTAGGCGGTGCTGACGAGTCCCGCCTAGAGAAAGGAAGTAGCGTCTATGAGACGAGCCCTGTTTGTTATGGCGGCAGCAGCATTTATGGCGATGATGATGTTGGCTATGGCTGTCCCGGCGTTCGCTGTGCCAGGTAACAACCAGTCCAGTCATAGCGGCAACAAGGTGGGTGAATTCTCAGCGGCAACCCAGCACAATGGCACCGCTGGTGTTCGCGACCAAGGCAGGACCGGAACGCGCAGCACCGAAGTCCAGGGGCTCCTAGGTCATTAGAAATTAGAAACAAGAGACGCTCTTAAGAGGAGCCGGGGTCCATCAGCCCTAAGAGAGGGCACCAGTACGCCCCATAGCCCCGGGCCGATAGGTCTAGGGGTTGATGGTAGATTGTTTGTGCTCTAGGGTATATAGTTTGTGCTCTAGGGTATATAGATGCAGAGGACGTAGCGTCCAGGGAGACGTCCCATTTCAGTACCTACGAGAGGGAGTACACAGCGCATGAGAAAGCACATCGAGAGGGTGCTCTTGGTAGGTGCAACCGTGGTGTTGCTGGCGTTCGGGCCATGCGGGCTAGCATTACCCGTGAGTATTGGCTGCAGTACCGACGAC
>DASQSI010000207.1:0-3209 GCA_035642415.1 Rubrobacteraceae bacterium | reverse complement strand
ACGATCAGTGCGACAGTTCTTCTCATCGTTGCTCAGGGGCAGGGCATCCAGACCACGGCTTGGACCTCCGCGGAAGGGCTGCGCATCTTCCTGGCGTTCTTCGGCAACGAGGTGCTGTGTCTCATTGGCGTGAGCGCCCTGGGCATGCTCATCGCGGTGCTGACCCGCTCGGTCGTTGCTGCCGTCGGGATTGCCCTCGCCTATATCCTGGTGCTAGAGGGCATCATTGCGGTGGTGTTGCCGCAAGTGTCCCAGTGGTTTCCCGGTCGGGTGTTCAACACCATTGTGGGTGCGACGGTACCCATTGTGGGTCCCACGCCTCCCCAGGGGTATCTAGCGGCCCTGCTGGCAACCATGCTGTGGATCATTGGTTTTATCGTGGTCAGCACCATCGTGTTTCCGCGCCAGGATGTTCTAGTGTAGGCTAGATCCGTTTCCGAGAACATCTCTTCGCACAAAACCAAGGTACGCATACCGACCGTCTCTTCCTTGCCTCTGTGACCAGGGTCAAGCTCTTAACTCCTTAAGAGCTACCTCCCATGGCTACTCCTTCTGACGAAGGTTTTTATGAAAACTCATATCTTCGTCTAATGTTCTTCTTAGGCTCGTGGTCCAGGCTACTAAAGAAAGCAAGAGTAATGTCATCTGGGGGTTTCCAAGTGAGTAGTGAGATACAAAAGTCCATAACAGAAAATCATCACTCGCGGCGCAGGGTTCTCATCTTCACAGCTGCCTTAGGCGGGGGACACGAGGCGGCAGGTCGTGCCGTGCGAGACGAGTTGGAGGGGGCTGGCTGGGAGGCAGAGATTATCGACGGATTACGAACGCTGAGCCCCGCCTTGGACCGACTCCTGGTTGAGGCCTACGCTACTCAGGCTAGAAATAGCCAGGAGTCGTTAGGATGGACATACGCTTTAACCGCTCGAAGGACAGGCGCGTCGTCTGTTGCGTTTTTAGTAAGCTTCCTCTTCGCGAGTCGGCTGCTGAAGGTCATACAGAGAGAGCAGCCGGACCTAGTCATCTCTACCTATCCGCTGGTCAACTCAGCTCTTGGGTATCTACGCAGCCATGACAGACTGAAAGTCCCGGCGGTAGCGGTGATCGCCGACTATGGAGCTCATCCCCTCTGGATAGCACCCGGGTTGGACTTGCATCTCGTCGTTTCTTCCCGTTCGGCGGAGTTCGTCGAACGTGCCGGAGCTAGCAGCGCACTGGTTCGGATGCCCGCGACGGCGAGCTTTGGGAACGCGCCTCCGCGCGAGAAGGCTCGTGCGACTCTGCGTTTGCCCGAAGAGGCTTTCGTAGCCCTTATCGTGGGTGGTGAGTTGGGGATGGGGAACCTGGAAGAAGCCACTCGATGCGCTGCGGAGGCTGGCGCCTTCGCCATTGTAGTCACGGGGAAAAACGGCAAGCTCAAGGCTCAGCTCGAAGCGAAGTTCGCCTCGGAGCGGGGTGTGCGGGTACTCGGATGGAGGAACGACATGCCGACTCTCATGTCGGCTGCCGACTGTCTGATTCAGAACGCGGGAGGTATGACCTGCATAGAGGCGATAACGGTAGGCTTACCGATACTCATCTTCAACCCCGTCCCTGGACATGGAGAGTTAAACGCTAACGTGATGGAGCGATCGGGCACCGCTCGGTGGGCACGCACTGCCACGGATCTCAAGGCCTTACTGCGATCCGCAGCGCAACGCGAGATCCTTCTAGCTACCCCAAACGTGGAACCAGATGCCCTAGCAGTAAGAGATATACTCGAATCGCTAGTCAGCGGTTCCCCCCTGACTCCCGAGGTGAGAGGCCAACCCCTCCCGGCTCATACTTAGGATTGCCCCCAACAAGGAGAGGCACCTGTCCAAAGAAAGAACGCGATGCAGGATCTGCTTGCCAACATCGGTCAATGGTGCATCGAGGTCGTCTACTCTTTGGGCTACCTAGGGGTCACGGTGTTGAGCGCCTTATCGAGCTTGAACCTGCCTGTTCCCATGCCGCTGATCCTCTCGCTCGCAGGCTTCCTGGTCGAGCAGGGAACCTTTTCGTTCGTTCCGGTCGTTATGGCCTCGGCTACGGGAGCGATGATAGCTGCGCTGGTCCTATATATCGCAGGATTCTGGTTCGATGAAGCGCGTCTGCGCCGAGTGATTAGACGGTTCGAGCAGTTCGGGCTCATATTCGAGTCGGATTACGATAAGGTAAGTAGAGAGTTCGAGCGGCATAGGGGAATAGCCATACTGATTTGCCACCTCCTTCCGATCGGAGGAGGCCTTATCTCGATACCGGCGGGCCTCAAGCGCATGCCTATCAGGTGGTTTATGCTTTACACCTTTATCGGCTGCGCTATATGGAACGGAGCGTTCGTCGTCTTCGGGTGGATGTTAGGAACGCAGTGGGCTGCCGTTCAGGAGTACGCAACCATCGTCGAACGGACTACGCTAGTTGCCCTGATCGCGGTGGTTCTCTGGTTCCTGTGGCGCCGTTGGAAGCCTCGCAGCAGTTCCGGGCCATGAGCCTATTTAGGAAATAGTTTCGATACCCATACGTTGCCCTACGCGCCCTTATGAGCATATGCTTTAATTCAAGTCCCTTCTTGCATTGAGCCGGTACAGATGTAGGCCGGATATTTCTATGAGCGCATTATATGAGTTGATCTCGGCGATGCTTAAAGTACTATTTGCGTTTCTTTGAGCCTCAGCTAGTAGAAGGGTCTTGTGTCAGGTACTTACCAAGCGGCACGCTTAACAAAGGCTCAGCGTCTTATTCAACGAGTCTCCGACAAAGCAAATTCTCGGAAACGTGTATTAGATACTGCGCATAACTATGTTGGCCTTGGTCTGAAACAAGGTGGTTTTCATCGCTTGCTACACCTAGCCAGGGGAGGATTGCTATTTCGCTGGGCAATTATTCACCCACACTTGGTTACAAGGTACAGTGGGAAGAGGAATGCCCTATACCGCCTTCTTTAGTGCGAATAATGCTGTTCGCCCCTAACATGGTCATAGGTCACGTCCTCTTGCTCTGCTCGTTCAGGCATTTCTATAGCGTCGTGCAGCGACTGTTGCGTAGCTCCGCGCTGGTTCGGGGGACAATCACGCAGTCGTGATGCCCTCCTGCGCTCGGCATGAAGCCGATCGGTTCGTCCGTCCGGGCGTCCATGATGAAGATCCCACTTGAGTACCTTTGGAAACCGCTGAAAATGGTCAGCAGGTACT
>DASQSI010000206.1:0-8468 GCA_035642415.1 Rubrobacteraceae bacterium | reverse complement strand
GTTGTTCTGGGGCTCGGCACCAAGCACGGGCTGGTGCGGTACTGGTGGGTGGCCATCAAGCTGGTGCTAAACATTCTGCTCACCGCGCTGGTCCCGATCGCGTTGCAACCGGAGGTGAGCAGGGCGGCCGAGCAGGGCTGGCGGTTCGCAGCTGGCGAACAAGGCTCGCTCGTGGTGGGCAACCTGATTTTTCCGCCGATCGTTTCCCCGACCGCCCTGCTCATCGCGGTGGTGTTGGCAGTGTTCAAGCCGTGGGGTCTCATTCGCAAGCGTTTGGCGAGACAGCAAAACGCACGATGAGAAGCACCAACGAGGAGATCCAGGACTTCAGGAGGTATTTTACCGGGTTGCCGAGAAGAGGCCAGGTTGTTGAAAAAGTCGTTGTCGGACCGGTCGGTAGTCCAAAAAAGGCACGCGCCGCTAACCCGCCAGCCAATCCAGGGCAACGGCGGCGGTCCAGGACTGGCGGGTCGAGCCCAAAGGCTCGCCTGTGTAGGGATCGAAATACTCCCCAAAACCCCCGCTTGCGAGTTGCTCTAAGGATACGCTTCGCAGACGTTCGGCCCTCTCCCCCTCGCCCGCACGCAGTAGTGACCGCCACAGAAGCCAGTTAATGACCGGCCAGGTCGGTCCCCGCCAGTAGCTGCGGGGGTGGAATCTCAGCTCTTCGGGACTCGTGCTCGGCGGCAACGGCCAGGCCAAGCCGGGGTGTCCCGCAAACGCCGACGAGTCGAGTCTTTCAAGGAGGGCTTCGAGCCGTTGGGGACTCTGCCGGCCCGCAACCAGCGGAGCAAAGCCGGCCACGGTTCGCACCCGCAGCGGCTTGTCGGCCCGCAGGTCGTAGTCCAGGCAAAGCTTGAGGTCAGCGTCCCAGCACGCCTCAAGGCCCCGACGCCCCCGCTCCGCCCAATCGGCTATAAGCTCCCTATCCTCATCCGGCGCCCCGACCACCTCGGCTATCTCCAGCAACGCCTCGTTGGCGGCGACCAGGATCGCACTAGACAAAACGTCCTTCACCAAAAATGGGTGGGAGCGATAGATAGTTCTCTCATCGCAGCCGGCCTTCTTTATCAGCCTCACGAGCCAGAGATAGCGATCATAGTCCGCGTTGGTAGGCCGCTGAGAGGGATCGGCAACGTGCTGGAGATCGTAGCGAGGGTAAGGTGGCAGTTCTCCGACCTCCACCGCCGCAAGAGCGGCGTCCCAACGAGGCGAGTTGTCGGTACCGCTACCCCAAGGATGATAAATGGTAACGAGACCGGATTGCTCGGGATCCCTGTAGGTCAGAAGGTAGCGGTGCCAGGCGAGAAGCCTGGGGTAGATGTCGTGCAGGAAGGTCCGCGTAGAGGAGAACGCATCCTCACCCTCGCGCCTGGCGGCTTCCCAGATGCGCCAGACGGCGACGGCGTGAACCGGCGGCTGGGTCAGGCAGCTGGTGTAGGGGGGCGCCGGCGGGGCGTCGGGGGAAGCAGCGGCGCAAGCCCAGTGCTCCGCGCCGGGATAATAGCTCTGTGGCGGGGCCTTCGAGTTGAAGACGATGTGGGGAACCTTGCCGGTCCTCCACTGGTGGGCAAATAGGGTACGGAGCTCGTGGGCGGCTCGGCGGACGTCGAGGTGGGCGAGCCCGATGGCTATAAACGCGCTGTCCCAGCTCCACTGGTGAGGATAGAGCCCCGGAGCGGCGCGGGTCCAACCCCCCATATCGTTTTGGCGTAGCACCTCTTCTGCTTGCACGGCCAACTCTCTAGGCTCCTCGAGAATCTCTCTCGGAAAAGGTCTCACCTTCAGCACTTGGTTCTCATCTCCTTCCGTATCATTAGGTGTTCTCTTCTAGAACGCCCCCGGTATGCCGTCGCGAATCGCCTGCAAGATCGGGTGAACGGGATGGCCAAAAACGGTTAGTCGAGGCATAAGATCTCCTCTCCACTCATTGGGGCTTCAACTTCCTTGCCGCTCGCCATTGCTTGGCCCCTCTCAATCGTTTCCTGGTTGCCGACCTTCACTAGCCCACTGCTCTATGGTCAAGGCTGAAATATCGAAGGTATCCCGCAAGACCGAAGGGTCGACCGCGAAGCCCATGGCGTCGAAGAAGGCCATCATGTTCGCCAGCTCCCGGGCGTAGGGGGAGGTGCGTCCGTAGAGGCGCATCGCGATCAGGGGCACGTGAAGCACCCGTATCCCCTTTCCACGGCTCCTTCCGAGACGCTCGAAGGCATCGTCGAAGGTGAGGATCTCTGGACCAGCGAGCTCGTAACGACCCTGCAGGTCCGCCTGAAAGGCCCGGACGGCGGCTCGGGCTATGTCGCGGGCGGCGATAAAGGAGACGGGCCGCCGCTGGCTACCAGGGACGAAGGCTGCCGGTCCCTGGATCATCATATCGAGCGTCTCCATGAATATAGCCGGGCGGAGGATGGTTGAAGAGACGTCCTGTGTGGCCAGCAGCTCCCGCTCGAAGCGAGCCTTCTCGCGGAACGCCCCGACTCTCTGGGCCTGAGGATGGTCCGCCAGATGGACCGAGCTGTAGACGAAGTGCCTGATCTCCGCCGAGCGCGCCGCCGAGAGCAGGTTGAGGTTGCCCCGGTACTCAACGTCCCCAGGTGCTCCCCTCCCCGGTCCGGCGCCCAGGGCCGAGAATATCCCGGAGCACCCCTGGACGGCAGGCTCGAGGGTTTCAGGAGCGGTAGCGTCCCCCACTGCCACCTCGGCGCCCAAAGAGCGCAGACGTTCTCCTTTCTCCGGACTTCGCACCAGTGCTCTGACCTCGAAGCCAGCCTCAAGGAGTAGCTCTACCGCCGCGCCACCGACTCTTCCCGTGGCTCCAACGACTATGATCTTTCCGTCTTGCATATCAGTTAGCCTCCCGTAAACAGAGTCAGCAGTGGACGGCGAACCGCCTTCTCGGATAGCTCTGAAGTCTGTTGGCCGTATAAGGCATTCCGTTTGGGGAAAGACCACTCTTGTCCGAACCATTCCAGCGGTTGGCACAAGTAGCGGGCCTCTGTAAAGCCGTTGTCGAAGTTCCAAAGGAGCCGCTCCAGGTCCCAGAACTTCCCAGCGAAGAGCTCGCGGGCGAACTCCTTGATCTCCCGCTGCTCGACGCGATGTGGCGGAACGGCCGTGGCCGTCGAAAGTACATCGGGACCCTCAAGTAGCGGCTCCATGGCTAAGCCTCTCGGGTAGTAGAGGAAACCTGGTCGACACCCTGGGGGACAAAGCCAAAGTAAGCGGCAACCCCGCCGAGTACTAGGTGAAGGAAATTATCCGCCAGGTTTATGTGAACCAGCCCAAGCAGCATATCCTCGCCTACATAAAGGCCCGGAATGAAGCCCAGAACACACAACAGTAGGTAGATAACGCCTACCCCCTGCAAGTAGAGCCGCGACCAACCTGCGTAAGCAGCGGCGATTCCCAGAACACCGAACGCCACGTGGACCAGGTTGTGGGCAACGTTCACGGCAAAGATGCCCAACAGCTCACCCCCCGTGGGATTCAGGAGAAAACCCAGAACCCCCACCGCCAAAAAGGCGATCCCGAATACCGAGGCTACTGACCTAACCATACTGCCTCCTTCTCGTCTCGCGGCCGCGACGACTCGGTCTTTACGGCCGCTGGCGGGCTAGAGAATCCCGCCGCTATTTTTACCGACGACCTCAAAGTACCAGCTTATTTATAATATGTCAAGTATTTATTTGACTTACTGTACAAAATTAGTTTACCTGCTATACTGGAAGCGTCGAGCGGAAGGAGCATACGGACCATGTATTGGGACCAGAAGTTTTTCAAGAGCACACGCGGGCAGATCGTTACGCTCCTACGTCGCGCTGCTCGCACCGTCGAGGAGCTCGCCCAAGCGCTTGACCTTACCGACAACGGGGTCCGCGTGCACCTCGCCACGCTTGAGCGCGACGGTATCGTGCGGCAGCGAGGCTCGGTGCGCCGCACTAGCGGCGGCGGCAAGCCTGCCTACATCTACGAGCTGACACCAGAAGCCGAAGAGCTGTTTGCCAAGGCGTACGGCTCAGTGCTCAGTCAGCTCCTGGACGTTCTGGCCGTACAGCTAGGACCTCAGGAATCAGAAGCGCTGCTAAGGAGCGTAGGGCGTCGCATCGCAGAAGGACAGACTGCACCGGCGGATGGAGTACTCGGGCGGCTAGAGGCGGCCGTTGGCGTTCTCAACAAGCTGGGCGGCCTCGCGGAACTCGAAGAGCGCGACGGTTCCTTCGTTATCCGCAGCTACAGCTGTCCGCTTGCTGGCGTAGCGCCGGACCATCCAGAGGTGTGTCGAATGGCGGAGACCTTGCTTACCGAGCTAGCGGGTGTGCCGGTCTACGAGCACTGCGATCGCAGCGAGAGGCCTCGCTGCTGTTTCGAAGTAGCAGTCGACGGGGATGCCATGCGAGAATGACGTACGTGAATGGTACGGCAGGTGCCTACTAGAAACGGTCAGAGTGCCCAACACTGCAGGCCTCTCAACTCTCCTACTAAAGCACGAGCCGTTCAGTGGTGTAGCGCCCTTGCCCTTTTATTAGCCTTCAGGACGCACACGAACACCCAACATCCTGCAAAGAGACGCAAAGAGGTTCATAAATGCACTTCTTAACGCAGCATCGCGCACCGTCCCGCAATTCTTATCTGATTCAAAATCCGGTTCCCTTCGGGGAGTGTGGGTTCGAGTCCCACCTCCGATACTACTAGTCAGCGGGGCTTTCATACCACAAACGGTACCACAACCTCGTGTCTCTACCTGTCCCTCCCTGTCCCTTTATCGGTGCTGGATTGCCTATAAAAGCGTGGTTTTGTCTCCCTATGTCTCTCGGTGTCGCCCCCTGTCTTTGAGCGATTCTGACTACGAATCAGAAGATCGCAGGTTCTCGAGTCCTGCCGAGCGCGCTACTAAATGCCCTGCATTTGCAAGGGAAGTACTGCTCTGAGCAGCATGCAAACCTAGCCTCTACCCGCAGGAGGCGCGATCAAGAACCCAAAAGCACTGTCAAAAGTAGTCAGAGCGAGGTCCCGTATGGTTTTCGGGGATGCCCCTAAGGAGGGCTAATGTCATCATTTATGGCACCAACTCACGTAAGGAGGTCCCCCCGTGGCGGAGCAGAACACCATCGGTACGGTCAATACACCCTTTCCCGAGCGAGACTCGCGCCTCGATCGTCTCCTCGCTCTGGCCGATGGCGTCTTCGCGATCGCCCTCACCCTCCTCGCCATAGAGCTGGCTCTTCCCGAAGCGGCTGCCGACCTCCATGGACAAGCTCTGCTCAGCGCCCTGCTGGGGGTGTGGCCGAAGCTGCTCAGCTATGTCACCAGCTTCACGATGATAGCCGTCTTCTGGCAGGCCCATCACCGACTGTTCCTGCAAGTGAGGCGATTCGATGGCGTCCTGCTGTGGCTGGTATTTCTGCAGCTGCTCAGTATTGCCTTCCTGCCCTTCCCGACGGCAGTAGTCGGCGCGCACGTTGGCGACCCGGTGGCCGAGGAGTTCTACTTCGGCAGCCTCCTGCTAATCAGTCTCGACTGGTCAGCGCTGCGCTGGTACGCGACCGCAGGGCATCGACTGGTTAGTCTGGAGCTGAGCCCGCATGACCTACGACGCTACCTTCGCATTAGCCTAGGGGCACCGGTGACCTTCCTTATCCTTATGGTCCTGATCCCCATGGGCCTCGGGCAACTACTCATCGAGCCGCTGCTATTGGGGTACCTCATAGCACTCTTCTACGTCATGTTCTCGATACACGATTGGCGGCCGACGCGGTCGGAGACAACGGAGAAGACGAGGCCGGAGAGCGCCCGGGCTGAAGAGCAGCAAGAGAGCGAAGGCGAACGCACGAATGAATGAGAGGGCCAAAGAACATAGCTCTGGGATCTGAGGTGCCCCGTCATGCCGGGCACAGGCCTTCAGGTGAACTGGATCACCATGAGAACGGTGGATACAAAGCAGAGCAATGCGCGGTCTCATCTCATATAAAAGTGTAGTTTTGTCCCTCCGTGTCGTCCTCTGTCTCTTAAGGAGAATGACTACGAATCAGAAGGTCGCAGGTTCTCTAGTCCTGCCGAGCGCGCTACTAAATGCCCTGCGAAGCGCAAGAAAATAAAAGCCCTCGGTGGAGACCCCGGGGGCTTTTGGCAGCAGTAGGCTACAAAAGCGCCTCCTCTAGCGCTGTGGCAGCAACATCACCCATCCCCGGCATAATCAACGTACCTCCCCAAGTGCTATCAAACAGGTACACCGGTAATCTTTCCCGAATCCCAATAGCGCCAAGGGTGAATATGCTCATCCTCAGCCAGCCTCTCGATGAGCAGTTCTTTGCGGACGCTTCCGCTACACTGCGCACCACATTCGCAGGTAACGAGGGAACTTATGAGGTCCCACCGCTTAAAGGTTCCCCTCCTAGCGCAGGCACTACACTCAACCACAACCTGCTCTGGGCGCCACTTGTAAACCCGTCCGAGATCCTCCACATCATGAACTTCGTAGTGCGCAGGGATGCGCTCGACAATCTTCACCATCATCTCCTTTCCACAGAGCGCCCCGTCCTCTCGACTACCCATTTCGTCTTCAGTCCTTGCTCAATGAGCGCTCGAAACACCAGGTTAGACAGTTAGCCCTAGAGTAGAACGAATGCCCACGTTCGAGCGAGCAATAGTGGTGTGCTTGTCCGGGCGGTTCGCTAGCCGGGACGCTTCAAAGCTGAGTACCAAATAGAACTCAGCTTTGGCAACGCGTAAAGGGCTAACACAAGTCTACCGCGCGGTACCGAGCCCATGAAAAGAACAAGAAAGCAACAAAGCAACAGGCTATCAGCGCTTTCGTCTGCCGTGTCGGCACTAAGGCCGCTCCACGTAAAGAGGGATACACCCGCAAGCAAGACGACCACGAACAGCAGCAGAGTCAATGCCTTCCAGTTCCGGGACTGTATGCGGTCACCCAACGTAAGCGAATGTCCTTCTAACAAGGGCCTTAGCCTCCTGTGAAGTTTGCACGATCCATCTCTTCTGCCTTCTGCTACGAGCTACCACCCTATTAAGTTTCCGGGAATCGAAGAAGCAACCTGTACTCTTGGGTAAGTTCTTGAGACCGCTAGCCGCAAATTTCGACGTCTCGTCTACGATTGTATCCCCGCCTTAGTGAGGGCTACAATACCCTTCGTGGCGGAATCTACCGGTGAAGAGAACGCTAACCTCTACAAGCGAGGCGTGAACGAAGGAAGCCGCGGTGAGTTACTCGATGCCTTTGAATTGCTCGAGCTTCTTGACGTATTTGGCGAGGACGTGCGTAACGGCGAGACTGTGGCGGTGCTGCTTTGGGGCATGGTTATGATCCCGCTCATAGTTTTCATATCGGAGCTGTTTTTGGTGCCCCGTATATGAGAATGGCGCGCCCGGCTCCTCTCTTTTCTACAACCAACCCCTACCCCAATCGGACCGGGGCTATGGGCAGTTTCGCATAACACTAACTCTTTAGCAGAGGTTGCAAATAGCAATAGATAGAGCGTAAATGCCTTTAGGGTGAGTGAGGTATACCTTGTTTCGCCCGCCCTATTGTGTGTACTGTACCGTTAAAGGGGCCGGTCCTCGACGGGCATCTGGAATTCTGGTGGTCACAAGGGTACACACGCTACGGGTCGCCCAAGGAGCGGTTCGTCCGACAAGCTGAGAGAGGTGTAGGTAGTAAGCTGATGCAAGGAGGCCAGGGATCTGGACGCGGCATATATGCGCTTAGGAGGATCGTAGCAGTTCTCGTTGTCCTGCTCTTGCTCGCCTTGGTCGGTTTCTGGGCTTGGCAGAACCTCTTCAGACCGGGAGAACAGGGTTCCAAAGCACCAGAGATTACCAACGTGGGTAGCACCGAGGTTGCCGAAGAACCTGCTGCAGAAGAAAGCGCTGCTAGCGGCACAGAAGAGATCGCGGTCTCAGAAGAAGGCCCCAGCGAACGATCTGAGGGCAGCGTTAGGGTCAGCACGGAAGGCGGGGCTATTGGAAGCATCAGCGCCGTTAACTTGGCGGCTGCCACGCTTCCACGGGCTCCGACCCCGCAAGCGGCGTTACCTCCGCCTGCTCCTAGTTCTGGTATCAGCCCCCCGGTTGCGCAGGTTCCCCCGGTTGCGCAGGCTCCCAGTACTGCACCGGTTCCCAATGTCGTCCCTACGACCAACCCGCCGCAGGAGGTGGTCCAACCGGTCCCCTTGGAGGAGCCGGTCCCTTTTTTAGAGCCGGTAGCCTTCGAGGAAGAGGTCCCCTTTAGCGAGGCTGCCTTTGAGGCAGAGGACGTTAGTAGTGGCGCAGCTGCAACAGCGGGTGGCGCTGTAGCCATCGCTGGTAGTGGCGCCGCAGCTGGGTCTGGTGCTGTCGCGACGGTTGGTTAGAGCCAATCCTGTACGCAGACTTTGTGGTGTAAGAGATGTTCAGCGAGCTTGTGTGGGCGCCCAGCCCCGAGGAGCTGCGAGTTGGGAACCCTTAACAGA
>DASQSI010000205.1:0-4582 GCA_035642415.1 Rubrobacteraceae bacterium | reverse complement strand
GTCGCAACGATGCCCAAGGTGAAAGAGGTGCTCTTTAGCTCCGAGGAGATTGAGGAGAAGGTGCGCGAGATGGGTGCGCATATCACCGAGGATTACCGGGGTGAGGAGCCGCTACTAGTTGGTATCCTGCGCGGAGCGGCGGTGGTGCTCGCAGACCTCATGCGCTGCGTAGAATTGCCATGCGAAGTCGACTTCATGGAGGTCAGCTCCTACGGTGCTGGCACTTCCACGAGTGGCGTCGTGCGCATCCTCAAGGATCTACAGGAGAACGTGGCGGCTAGGCACGTCCTGATCGTGGACGACATTATAGATAGTGGCCTCACGCTCTCGTACCTGAGGCGCTTCCTGCTCGCCCGTAAGCCCGCATCTCTAGAGATGTTCGCTCTCCTCTCGAAGCCCTCAAGGAGGCAGGTCGATCTGAACATAAAGTACGTGGGGTTTGAGGTGCCCGACGTATTCGTCGTGGGATACGGGATCGACTACGCTGGGGCCTACCGCAACCTGAGGAACATCTACTCCTTGGAGCCAGAAACCACCGAAGGTTGACGGACTATCTGAGATGCAGCGTAGGTTACCGTTTCATCCCGTCCACTATTTATCCGACCGTTTCTAGTAGACGCCTTCTGGGAAGTCCAAGAGGCAGAAGAAGCGGGACAACTCTTGGGCTTGGTCGCTAGCTCCAATAAGGCTATGAAAAGAGGGCCGGGGTTTAGACACTCTGGTTCTTCCTGCGCCTACCACGTCCCTATGAGCTATATAAAAACGGCCCTTCTTCTATGTGTAGAAGAGTGCCACACCGGGTAAGACGTACTCGCTGTTTGCTATGGGGGCTTACGATGTGTCGCTGGCTCGCTTACTCGGGATCCCCGATCCCCCTCGAGGAGCTACTCTACAAACCCGATCACTCTCTAATTGACCAAAGTCTCCACGCACAGCTCGGCGTTGAAACCACAAATGGTGACGGGTTTGGTGTCGGCTGGTATGGCGCCGGCGCCAACACGCCGGTCGTCTTTCGAAGTGTTGTGCCGGTCTGGAACGATCGGAACCTGCGCGAGATCGCTGGGCGCGTTGAATCGCCGCTCTTCTTAGCACACATCCGTGCGTCGACAGGGACGGCCGTCCAGCAGACCAACTGTCACCCGTTTCGCTACAGCCAGTGGCTGTGGGTACATAACGGCCTCGTGCGTGAATTCCCACGAGTGAAACGCGATCTCGCGCTCACCGTCGACGAGTCGCTGTACGCCTGTATCGAGGGATCGACAGATTCGGAGTTGTTATTCTACCTTGCGCTAACGTTCGGTCTTGAGGACGATCCGCCGAGCGCGGTTGAGCGGATGGTCGGCCTCGTTGAAGACACTGGACATCGGTGCGGCATCGAACACCCGCTCCAAATGACGATCGCGACTACCGACGGGGAGAGCGTGTGGGCATTCCGATACTCAAGCGAGGGGAGGTCGCGGTCGCTGTACTACAGCACCAACGTGCGCACGCTGCGCGAACTGTATCCGGAGCGTGCGCTCCTGCACGAGGTGTCTGAGGAGACGCGTATTATCGTCTCGGAGCCACTCGTGGACCTCGCCGGGGCCTGGAACGAGGTGCCGGAATCGAGCTACGGGCTCGTTCACGAGGGAGAGCATGAGCTGCACACGTTTAGACCTCGATAAAGGGTGCCGCTGTTCTTCGAACCGCTGCGAAGGGGAGCGAATGAGCCTGGAATAGTTTGCGAAGTATGCTTCTTTTCTACTACCACCCCCTCTCCGATCGGACCGGGGCTATCGGACGATCTCTCTCATCGCCTTCTTACAAAAGTGCTTTAGGATTCGGGATAAGACCCGGTGCCCTCAAGTGGGGTGTAAGCCTGGGAAAGGGAAAAAAGGCACCGGGCAACTGGTATTCGTAGCGTCTTGCCTCTCTCATTGTCAAGGCGATACGCTGGGGGCGAACTTCTGTCTATATACTGGGGAATGGTTCGATCATGGATTGGCTTGCTGGTGAGCCTGGGGATCATAGCGTTGGTGCTCGGTTTTGTTCTACTTCTCACCTTTGTGATCTGGCGCCTGGCTCAGAGGTAGTAGAAGGCTGAACACAAAACATCGAGGCGTAGCCGATCGGGCCGGGGCTATGGGCAAAAGAGAGGGCCGGGCTCTGGGGTGCAAAAGTCGGTGATTTACACAATAAGCTGTTAGCTACTACAGACGAGAATCCGGCCCCTTGTTAATGACGAAGCGCATCATAGCAAAACTTTAAGAGAGCCAGGCGACAGGGCCGGGCCGCTGCTATATGCAAGAAGGCCAAGGGAAAGACACTATCTATACATCGCGCCCGACCTAGATCCTTCCTACCCACCGCGCTCTAGAGCTACACCCGTCCCCCCTGTGGTAGATGCAAGATACGGTTGGATATAGGGAGACGGGTCGATAAAAGATAGCTACTCGCTGGGAACCAATGGAGTTGGAACGCAAAGGGTCGCCAACGGAGCTATACACCTTTCGGACCATTTACACCGTCTCGACGGTATGGCATTCTTAGAGGTGATAACTCCCTCTAAGAAGCACAACCTCTTTCCTAGTTCATCGGTTTCAAATCACTAAAGACTAAGTGATGATATGTTTAGCTAACTGACCAGGAGGTGCAGTAGATGGCTGTCCTAGCAACGCTTGCCGGTGCCCTCCTTATACTTCTCACTCTAGCCGATATCTTCGAGGTGCTGTTTCACCCTCTTGGAAGCGGCAGGGTCAGCCGCATCCTTGTGAAGCTTCTCTGGAGGTTGTTTCGCCAGCTTGGTAGACGCCGCCATTCGCTGCTTGAGCTTGCTGGACCTGTGGGGGTGGTTAGCGTCATCGGGATGTGGCTCACGCTCTTAGTGATCGGTTGGGCACTCATCTACTGGCCGCACCTACCAGATGAGTTCTTCGTAGCATCGGGCCCCGTTACCTCAAGCAACACCAGGCTCGTCGAGGTACTCTATTTTTCGATGACCACCATCACGACTTTAGGCTATGGGGATATCACCCCGACAAGTGAGTGGCTCAGGATACTTACCCCCTTGGAAGCTATGCTTGGGTTTGGGTTATTAACCGCAAGCCTCTCTTGGGTTATCTCCATCTATCAAGTTCTTAGACGCCGCAGGAGCTTGGCGCTAGAGATTGCGGTCCTTCGCGAAGAGCAGTCGGCTATAGACCTTAGCATAGCGAAGATGGAGTCTATGGCGGCCCAGGAACTGCTAAGTGGATTATCTTCGCAAGTGAACACTGTGTGGAACGATATGCTTCAGGTTCCCATCACCTACTACTTTGCTAGCAGCGATAGACAATCTGCGCTTTCTGTAGGGATGCCATACCTACTGTTGTTGGGGCAGGAAGGAGCTAGCACGAGCTGTCCCCCGGAGGTTCGTCTTCGGGCGGCGATGTTGCTCGGCAAGATCTATACATTTACGGGTTTACTTACCAGGAACTTTATTGACCTTCCACCGACGGCTTCGGCTAAGGAGGTATTAGAGGCTTACGCTCACGACCACCTTCATGCAGTACTGGAGTAAAGCTCAACCAGCCTTGGCCCTTAGCAGAGGTAAATATCTACTGTGAGCAAGGCTCTTTTAAGGAGTACCAAAAGGACCGTTTATGGGACAGCTTATAGAGTGCCTGCGGATGGACGAGCTGTGGCTACCAGTTGACTTTAACTCTTCCGCCCGGCCCTTTCTTTTTGCGCTTACGCCCTTGGTGCTCTGGGATACATAATCTTCCTTGTTGTTCTGGTACGGTTGGGCCCTTACCGGGCTGGCAGTACCCTACGAGGTCTTCTTTCCCAAAGCCATGAAGAACACGCTAGCTCGGCTTCTTCATCCTAGGCCGGGCTCCTATATCAGGGGCTCCGGTCTTTTGTGTTGTGTGTAACCAACCGCTGGCGTAAGATTGGCTCGCCTTAGCAGCAGGCCGGGGATTGTCAAACACAACACACAATCATGTTCTCTCATCAAAGTCGCTTTCCCCGGCCCTCTCTTTTGCTGCTATGATGCGCAGGTCATTAACGAGGGGTCGGGTATGGATGCTCTTCCGCCCGGCCCTTTTTGTTTTGCCCATAGGTCCGAATAGAATAAGTTCGAGAGTGGCAGGTAAACAGAGGGGGCTTTAGAGAGCGCATGCACCGAAGAAGAGTGTTGTGGTACTGCGGCAACCTCGGCTACGGCTTCCTCTCTATCGAGCACGAGGGCGAGAAGATGTCAGAAGTACCGGTCATTGACAGAGATTTACCGGAAAGTTCTACGGAGGTCTGTTAAGGGTTCCCAACTCGCAGCTCCTCGGGGCTGGGCGCCCACACAAGCTCGCTGAACATCTCTTACACCACAAAGTCTGCGTACAGGATTGGCTCTAACCAACCGTCGCGACAGCACCAGACCCAGCTGCGGCGCTACTACCAGCGATGGCTACAGCGCCACCCGCTGTTGCAGTTGCGCCACCACTAACGTCCTCTGCCTCAAAGGCAGCCTCGCTAAAGGGGACCTCTTCCTCGAAGGCTACCGGCTCTAAAAAAGGGACCGGCTCCTCCAAGGGGACCGGTTGAACCACCTCCTGCGGCGGCGGGT
>DASQSI010000204.1:0-4291 GCA_035642415.1 Rubrobacteraceae bacterium | reverse complement strand
CCATATCCACCTTGTAGCGAACAAATACTGGCTCGAGGTCTTCACGTATGTCCTCGTCACCACCATGGTTCGATGAACTGTATAAGCCTCTGTGGAGGAACACGAACTTCCAGGGTTGGCGCGTCTCCCTTAGATCGTGCTCCAACCAGGCTTTTTGCTCCTCCGGGCTGTCACTAACGTCCTCATGGTATAGCTCGCTGTTAAGCGCAACGAAGTGGGCGTTGCCCCAGTCGAATGAGTAGTAGCGCTGTGAGCTTTGCCGGTTGTTGTGAGGCAGGTGAAAGTTCTTCAGGTACGCGGCGCCGTTGTTTTTCTCCACGTCGTGGTTTCCTAGGGTTGGGAAAATTGGCACTTCCTTGATGAGCCGCCGATACGGTACGAAAAAGCTCCGGTCGTAGTGCCGTTCCTCGCCTCTCGGGTACACGACATCACCGGTATGTAGGATCAGGTCTGGCTCCAACCGCTCCAGCAGTTCGGCCACCGCCAGCTGTCTCTTGCCTCCTTTGCCGCTGTCGCCGACCACGGCGAAAGCGAAGCGGGAGCCCTCGCCCATGGGAGCGGTGCGAAAGCAACCCATCTCCGAGAATCCCTCGGCCTCCATCACCCGATAGTAGTACCTCGATCCGGGGCCGAGATTGAAGAGTTTGACCGCGTGGCGTCTGTCGACGCGGGTATCGACCTCCTTGCGTCCGAGCTGCGGGGTTTCCCCATACTCGACGCAGCCCACGTCCGGCTCGTCGCTCACCCAAGCGATCACCGCCGAGGACATCAGAACGCTCTGCACGTACGGTTCCCGTGGCGGTGGCTCCGGTTCGCCGGCAGTCCTGAGCAGGGAGCGCGCGATCGCGAGCACCGTCTTTGCGCTCATCATCCTCGCTTCCCAAAGCGCCGACTCCAGCCAGCTTCGCAAGTCGCTAAGAGTCACCTCACAAATACTATCCGGACGACGCCGAGGCTGCATGCTCAGAGCAAACGGAGATCAGAGGCAAACCACCGTAAACTCCTCGTCGGCTACGCATAGCGTTACAGCTATCCCTAACAACCCATTGACGGCCATAGCTCCGACTGAGCCCCCTAGTACCACGTGTCTCGGTGATACCATGTCGGCCAGGTTTAGAAGGCTCGACACCAACGCGCCGCACACGAAGCCCAGTTGGACGACTATGGTCAACCACGCGGCGGCGCTGGCCGAGAGGCTCCACTCCGCCTGCAGCTGGGAAACCACCGCGGAGGCAGAAAACCACGTTGTCATCGACAGGACAAGCACGACCGCGAGTAACGCCAGAGCTAACCACCGATCAGTGACCTGACCTCGTCGCCGGATAAGGCTCGGAGATGACACGGTTATGTCCTGCTTCCCCTTTGAAGATTCGGCTACAGCGCTTTGAGTGATATTGAACCATACTCCCTCATAGGCGCTTGGATGCTTCTTTAGAAGACCCGTGCGGGGAAGATGGTGGACACCAGCAAGCGCAGCATTAGAAGGCTTTGCGCCAACCCCTGATAGGAGACTGCTGTTGCCCCAAAACGGTGTGTCGGCGCTCTAGGCAATCATCACCCGCCGAAGCATACCTGTTGCGTGCCGTTGCTTAGCAGGACCCGGAATTCGATCTCAAACCCTTTTGTAAATTGAGTCGTGCGCAAGGTGCAGTATCCAACCCACATCATTTTCTGCGTGGATCTTTAAGCAAGCATTCAGGACCTCACATGGGGCCATGGCCCCCCCTCACTACAAGGGGCTGTAGAGCCCCAGATGTATATCGCTAACTCTCCGGAACAGGCTTTGGGCGTCCATCCTCATCCAGGGCTACAAACGTGAAGTGTCCTACACTGCACAGCTCCCGAGAACCGCTCATCAGGTCTTCTCGGCTTGCCTCTACCCGTACCGTCAGGCTCGTACGCCCTACCTTCTCTACTCGACCCACCAGCTCTACCAAATCTCCCTCTTTTATAGGTGTCTTGAACTCGATGTGGTCCATAGAAACCGTAGCCACCGCGCTGTGAGCCCGCCGCATAGCGGCGAAACCCCCCACCTTATCCATCCAAGCCATCAAGGCTCCGCCAAAGAGGTTTCCCAAGTGGTTGGTATTGTTAGGAAATACAAGTTCGAGTGTTTGTGCTTCCAACCATTCCTCCGTCCGTGGCTTAGCAAGGAAGTTTTGCCTTGTATAAGGATTATAAAGATTACAGCGTCTTGCGATGAGGTAGGTCTACCCGTCATTATGGGTTTATGAAGGCTGGTTTCCGGGGACCCACGCCAGAAGGTGGTGTAAGCCCTTGAGCGTGGGACGCACACGAGCAAGACCGCTCGCCTGTTCGGGGTTAGCCTCTCTGCTGTGAAGCGCTACGCTAGGATGGCGCGCAGAGAGGCTTCAGCTGAAGCCGAGGAAGGCGCCTGGCAAGCGCCCAAAGCTCGATGAGCGCCCGGCAGGCGACTCTTGGAAGCCGACCTCGAGGATCTCCCGGAAGCTTCTCTCGAGAGCTGCGAATCTTGGAGCGGGCCATTGCGTAACAGTGATCGAGTCGACGATCTACCGGTTGCTCAAGCGCCTCGGCTGAAGCCGGAAACAGACATGTGGGCGCAAGTGAGCGCGACGAGTGGCTGAGGGCGGCACGGCGGACGGTGACCACGGTCGCAGGCACCATCACCATCAGCCTAGTAGCTGTGCTGGTAACCCCGGCTGCCGGTGGGAACCGGGAACACTACGGCAGCCGTCAAACCGGCATCCTTAAGGTTAAGGATGCTGTCTTTCGCAGTGTTGGCCCTGATGCTACTTTCCAAGCGTTCGCTGGGACCTTTCTACGAGACAACCAACTCTTCCTCTGTATCGCTAGCAGAGCCTTCTTCTGAAGGGGTGTCTTCTTCGCCACCGCCTGCGCCACCCACCTCAGTAACCTGCGACGCTTCGGACCCAGGTTCTTCCTCTGATCCGGTTAAGGCTTGGCAAGCCCTAGGGACAAGCAAGGCGAGCAGGAGCAGGACGACGAGAGCCGCCACGATCCTCCTCGCTACGTATACGCGGCGTCCGGGACGTCCCTCTCCGTGGGGTCTTCGTCCTCTCTGCATCCACTTCCTCTCTCCCCCTCTCCCCGTTGTCGCCGAACCACTCCTTGCGCAGCCCACAGCGAGCCTCCGTTGCTGTCAGAGTACGGCTAAGAGCAACATGACTATATGTGATATGTGACTATCCGTCATTAGCAAGGGGCACCAGCACAGGTCGTGATGCCACTCGCCCAGCCGCTTCCGGGCACCACTCGGCTTATATTTAGAACCTGCAACGCGTCCTACCCCTCGATAAGTGTCACTCAAAGGCTAGAAGGTGCCCAGAAAGGAGGCAAGACTAGCCCCTGAAGCACTGCCGCCGTAGTCATCGTTGGGCTGGGAGACTAAAGTACCGTCCACGCTCTTCTGGCACGCCGCCGAGGGTACGCGAGAGTATGTGACCAAGGAGCTCACACTAAAGCGGCTGTTGTTATCTTTACAGGAGGCTTTGCATAGCCTGCAAGAACAATAAATTCTCGTAACTTATTCTAAAAAACCTTAAAAACATATATGATGATAGGGTGGATCCGGAACTCGCGACATCAGCCTTATTCGTTGGGATTCTAATCTTTGCGGTTCTCTTCGTTGCACTTCTCTGTTGGGCTACATGGGCGGTGTTTATCCGCATGACCTTCTACAGGAAGATAGGCACACACGTCCTAGTTCCCCTCCCACCAAATATAGCACTAGAAGCCTTGATGAAGCGCATGGCCAAAGAGGGCTACGAGGTCACGACCTCAAAGCGCTACATTGCTACCTTTCGTCGTCCTCATCAGCCCGACCGCGGGGTTTGCGGGTTGTTGATCCTAGTTGGTCTAATACCGGGATTACTCTACTATTTGCTAGCTAGTACCGGCTCACTCTCCAGCATAGCGGCTGCCGAGATATTGCCTACCGGCAAGACACGCGTATCTATCTATGGCGTAGACTTCAAGGCATACAAGATAGGGTGGGAGTGGGGACGAGACACACGGAAGGTTCGCAAGAAGGTAGCACCGCAGGATAGTAGAGAGCTGTCGTCGCCTTTAAGAGGATAAAAACTACGTCTCTAATGTAGAGCCCTAACTCTGTTGTGCTTAAGCTTTGGAAAACTGAGTCCTAGAGTACTAAAGGTTATCGCACTGCCAGCTATTATGTGCCTTCTCGCAGAGATCTTTGGGATTATGGTGCCACCTGTACCACCACAAGCGCATGACGGTCGCTGCCGACGTCAACATAATAACTAAAGCTACCGTAGGGACCGAATCG
>DASQSI010000203.1:0-8556 GCA_035642415.1 Rubrobacteraceae bacterium | reverse complement strand
AATGGAGCGCCAGGGAGCCATCGCGGCGCTTGTGGCAGCTGGTGGTGCTCTAGGAGTGAACCAAATCCTCTCCGCCATCTGGTACCGGCCCCGACCGTACATCACCCACCCACACCAGGTCCACTACCTGCTCAGCCACAGCGCCGACAGCTCCTTCCCCAGCGATCACGCAGCGGCAGCCTTCGCCATCGCCGCAGTCCTCTTTGCCTACCACCGGACTCTGGGGCTCGCGGCCCTCGCACTAGCCGCCGTGGTGGGCTTTGCGCGCGTGTACGTTGGCGCCCACTACCCGGCCGACGTGCTCTGTGGGGCAGCGATCGGGGTTGGGGTCGGGCTGGTCCTAGTGCGGTGGCTCTGGGCCGTCCCCCAACTCGCCCTGCGACTGGTCGCCGGGTTGATGGTCCGCCTGGGACTGCTGTGAGAAGCTGGGGAGCGAGATGTTCTTTAGGGAGACGGTCGCGTCGTTGACGTAGCGGCGGCACTGACGCTTTCGGTACTTGCCTCGGCTATCTTCCGCCGCCCAGGCGGAGAGCCTTTATCTTCCTACATCGAGTACAATCAGCGCATAGCGGGGCTCAGCATCGACAAACGCTAAAGGAGCATGGAAAGCAATCGTCAGGAGCTACTTGGCGTCCTCGACGCTGCCAACGCCAAGGGCGTTCACCAGGAGACGGTGCGGCGCGCGATCCGAGCCGGCCACTTGCCTGCCCTGCGGATCGGCAGGAACTTCGTCATCCGCCCCACCGACCTGCGGGCTTGGCGGCCCCACTACGAGAAAGCCCCAGGGCGGCAGGCAGCTCGTCATGCTCCGGTCACGCCCGCGGCCGTGTGGCTGGCCGCGCGACCCGGACGATCCGCCCCACCGCCGTCGCGACAGCTGCGCGTTCGGTCGAGGGCGGGAACTCCTCCCTCCCACAACTTGTCCGTGCCGCCAACGCCGCTCCTTGGCCGCGAGCGCGAGTTGGAGGCCGTGCGTGGGTATCTGGTGGGCGGGGGCAAACGGCTGGTCACGCTGACCGGGCCGGGAGGCTCCGGCAAGACGCGCCTGGCCCTGGGAGCCGCAGCGGAGCTCGTCGGCACCTTCGAGCATGGGGTCTGGTTCGTCGACTTGGCCACACTCCGCGACGCGGCGCTGATCCTCTCGACCATTGCCCAGACGCTCGACGTCCGCGATCCTGGCTATCGTCCGCTTCGGGAGGTACTGATCGATTGGCTGCGCCACCGGCAGCTACTGCTGGTGCTGGACAACTGCGAACATCTGCTAGCCGGCCTGCCCGAGGTAGCCGCACTGCTCGGCGCCTGTACTGAGCTGAAGGTGCTGGCCACTAGCCGGACCGCGCTCCACCTGGCGGGGGAGCAGGTGTTGCCGCTCCAACCTCTGCGCGTTCCCGACCTCGCAGGCGAGCCCTCCGCGGAGGCCGTCACCGAATCTCCGGCCGTGGCGCTGTTCGTGGAGCGAGCGTCGGCCGTAGACCCAACTTTTCAGCTTACCGACGTAAACACGCGAGCAGTGGCGGAGGTCTGCGTGCGGCTGGACGGGCTGCCGTTGGCGATCGAGCTCGCGGCGGCGCGGGTGCGCGTTTTTTCGGTCGAGCAGATCGCGACGCGCCTGGACGACCGCTTCCGCCTGCTGACCGCCGGTCCGCGAACGGCGCTGCCGCGCCAGCAGACCCTGCAGGCAACGGTCGACTGGAGCTATGCCCTGCTCTCGGAGCCGGAGCGAGCGCTCCTGCACCGGCTGTCGGTGTTCGCGGGCGGCTGGACCTTCGAGGCCGCCGAGTTCGTAGGAGCGGGCGAAGGCGTCCAGCCCGATGCAGTGCTTGACCTGCTCGCCCAGCTGGTCGACAAGTCGCTGGTGATTGCCGAGGAGCAGCGTGGCGCTGTACGTTACCGGCTGCTCGAAACCATCCAGCAGTACGCCCGTGACCGGCTGCAGGCGGCGAGTGAGGCCGCGTGCGCGCGGGATCGCCACCTTACCTACTTCCTCGTACTGGCGGAGGAAGCCGAGCCGAAGCTCCGCGGAGCCGAGTCCCAGCTATTCCTGAATCGGTTGGAGGAAGAGCACGCCAACCTGCGGGTGGCGTTGGAGTGGGGACTGAACCCATCACGCCGCGACGAAGCCGCGCTCCGGCTGAGCGGTGCACTGGCCTGGTTCTGGTGGCTACGCAGCTACCTGGACGAGGGGCGGCGGTGGTTGGCGCGGGCACTAGACGCGGCGTCCGGGCCGCCGGCAGCGCGGCTGAAGGCGCTCTACGGCGAGGGGTATCTCGCCCACCTCCAACGCGACGCGCCTACCGCGCGCCGGCGATTCAAAGAAAGCCTCGCGATAGCGCGCGAGCAGGGGGACCGCTGGGCGGAGGCCTGGGTGCTTCACCATCTGGGGCGGGTCGCCTACTTCGAAAACGATCCCGTCACCGCACGCTGGTTGGGCGAGGAGAGCCTGGCGCTGGCCGAGGAGGTGGGGGACGACTGGCTGATCGCCTGGGCGCTCCACCTGTTGGGGCTGGTTGCGCACATCGCCGCTGACTACCCGACAGCGCGGGACTATTACGCGCGCAGCCTGGCGATCCGACGAGAGCTCGGCTACCAGGAGGGTATCAGCATCCTGCTCCACCTGCTGGGGGTCGTCGCCTTGCGCGAGAGCGACCTCGGTCGGGCGCACACGCTGCTCCGGGAGGGCATGGCGGTCGCGCAGGCCGTACAGGGCCCGTGGGGCATGGCCATGCCCCTGGCGAGCTTTTCCCACCTCGCGGCCGCCCTTGGGCAGCCGCTGCGGGCCGTGCGGCTCGGTGCCGCCGTGGCAGCGCTGAGCGAGGCGTACCACACGCCGCTGATCCCGCTCTTCGATGCGCTCCTCAAGGAGGCGTTGGATGCGGCCAGAGGGGCTCTCGACGAAGATGCCTACGCTGCCTCGTGGGCGGATGGTTGGGCGATGGCACTGGAGGAGAGCATCGCGGAAGCGTTCGCCGTTGAGGCCGGGCCGCCTGCCATGCCGCCGGCGCCTACGGCACACCCCTTCGCCGAGCTCACACCCGCGGAGCTCCAGGTCCTGCGGCTGCTGTCCGGTGGCCGGACCACCAAGGAGATCGCCGCCGAGCTGGTCGTCTCCGTCTCCACCGTCGATCGCCACCTCACCCACATCTACGGCAAGCTCGGCGTCCGTAACCGGGTCGAGGCGACGGCTTTGGCTCTGAAGCAGGGTCTGATCTAAGACCGCGATCGACTCGCTGCTCTGTCTCCCTCGCTGCCTCCCATGAGGGGTTTCCCTCAGGGCGCCCCATTGCGGCCCTGCTCAAGATCCCAGATTTCTCGGATGGCGGCGGCGGACATTGCGGGTACGCTGTGACCATCCCCACTTCAGAGGAAGGGAGAACTCAAGACATGATCACCTCGCTAAACGACGCCACCATCGAAGCGTTCCAGGCGGATTTCCGCGGCGAGCTCATCCGGCCCGGCAACGAAACGTACGAGAAGGCCCGCAGCGTCTTCAACGGGATGATCGACCGACGGCCCGCGCTCATTGCGCGTCCTACCGGCGCGGCCGACGTGATCGAGGCCGTGAAGCTGGCGCGGGGGAGCGGCCTGCCCCTGGCGGTCCGCTGCGGCGGCCACAGCCTGGCCGGGAGCGCTGTCTGCGACGAGGGCCTGGTGATCGATCTCTCGCGAATGAAGGGCGTGCGGGTCAATACGGCCGCCCGCACCGCCCGCGCCAATGCCGGCGTCCTCTGGGGCGAGTTCGACCGCGAGACTCAGGTGTTCGGGCTCGCCACGCCGGGCGGCCGGGTCACCACGACCGGCCTGGGCGGCTTCACGCTCGGCGGCGGCTACGGCTGGCTCTCCCCCAAGTTTGGCCTGACTTGTGACAACCTCATCTCCGCCGACGTGGTCACCGCAACCGGCCAGCTGGTGACCGCGAGCGAGCGCGAGAACGCCGACCTCTTCTGGGGCCTGCGCGGAGGAGGGGGCAACTTCGGCGTCGTCACCTCGTACGAGTTCCAGCTCCACCCGCTGGGTCCGATGGTGGTAGGCGGGCTGCTCATGCACCCCATAGATCGCGGGCAGGAGGTCGCCCGCGCCTACCGCGCCTACGTGGAGTCGGCGCCCGATGAGCTGGCGACCGCCATCGCGGTGCTGATGGCGCCGCCCGCGCCCTTCGTGCCGCAGCACCTGCAGGGCAAGCCCGTCTTCGGCATAGTCGTGCTCTGCGCCGGTGCGGTCGAGGAGGCCGAGGCGGCGGTGGCACCGCTGAAGCGGCTCGGGCCGCCGGCGGTGGATCTCGTCCAGCCGATGCCCTACACTGCCGTCCAGGCATTGCTCGACCCGACCGCGCCCTGGGGGCTGCACGTGTACAGCCGCGCCCTGCACTTGCAGGGCCTGAGCAACGGGGCCATCGACACCTTCCTGGAGTACGGCGCCGAAATCGCCGCGTTCTCGCCTTGGGGCCAGGTGGTGATCTTCCGCCACGGCGGCGCAGTCGCCAGCGTGCCTGACGAGGCGACCGCCTTCAGCCACCGCGGCACGGCGTATATGGCCCACCCCATAGCCGCCTGGGAGGACCCCGCCGACACCGACCGGTATCTCGACTGGGTGAGGCGCTTCTCCGCGGCGACGCGGCCGTTCACGACCGGCGGCGTCTATCTGAACCTCGAGGCGGATGAAGGTGAGGACAAGGTGCGCGCCAACTTCAGCGCGCCGAAGTATGCGAAGCTGGCGGCTCTGAAGGCGAAGTGGGACCCGCAAAACCTCTTCCGCCTGAACCAGAACATCAAGCCGCGCCCGTAGGGCGGCCAGTCAGGCCGAGTAGCCGGCTCCGCCCGATTGCAGGAGGAGCCCGGCAGCGGAAACCGCTATAGGCTCCGCTTATCACTTAGCCCACCTCTGGCGGTATAAGGGGCATTCAGCCAACTACGAAAGCAGAAACTCATTGCACCACATTGCCCCCGTAGCCGACAACATTCCAGACCTCGCCCCTATCTATTCCCTCCCCGATATATGTATGCATAGCATCTTGATCAGCATGAGTTACAAGATATCTAGATGCCTTAACCAGCGGGGAGGGGAAAGCACCCTTTTGGGCCTCGACACGAGATGTTTATGCAGCTGCCCGTATACGAGTTTCCGAGAATCCCGACTCTAGGATATTCTTCTAGCTGCATAGAATCGCCCCTCCTACCCCCAAGAATAGGCCCCCACGGCTAGCCCGCGCTGGTCCTGGGAGGCTGCAGTCAGGGGAGATAGACGCTCCTGTTACTTCCCCTTGATACCGGTTGCTACACAGGGCGTATAAACATCCGCCTCTGTGAATAGGACCGGGGTGCAGACGCCCCGCTCGAGTTTCTCAGTGAAGCTGAGAAGGGCTGAGACGCTTGGGGACCGGGGCCAAAAGGGCGCTCAGCCCCGGTCCTAACGCATACGGATACAGCCGGGTGAATACCCGTTTCGCGAGTTAAGGTCTTCTCGGAACCCTAAGAGCTAGGAGGGCATAGAAAGAGGGTCGGGATAAAGTACCCCGGCCCTCCTACAGCCAGCCGTTCTTTGCATCTATTGGGAAGGCTTCTAGAACGAGACCACGCTACGCTCTGAGGCCATCTGTGAGAAGCCGACCGGATCGGTAAACTGGGCTCCCAACTCTGCAAGGTCTGCCTCGGTCACCCCACGGGCTACCGCACAGGAGCCTCAGACGTAGACGGGAATCTGGAAGTCTCTGACTTTCTCCATAAGCTCCCTGAGTGGCGGAAAGCCCACGCCGTGTACGGCGTCGATCATCCCAGGCTTGACTAAGCTAGCCGCCTCTCCCAACAGTGCTATGCAGCAGTCTATCTCCGCACTGCCAGCGCCAGTGGCTACCAGGAACGGGAGGGTGGCCTGTGTAGGGTCATCAGTTCCGTGATTAGCAACGTACATTAATGGTCTTCGATTGTTCTCTTGCACGATCTACTCTCCTTTCACAATCTCCATCCGGAAGGTCTTGCCGTCATCCTCGGTCATCTGCCAGGAGCATCCCCTCTCTTCAAGCAATCGGGGGATGGTCTGTCGGGCCGGGAGATAGTCTGTGGTCACCGCTAATCTGCCTCCCGTTGGGAGTTGCTTTAGCGCCGCTAGAGTATCGGCGGTTGGCCCCGGACATGTTTCCCCTCGAAGATCTAGCTCCATTATTGGTAGATTGGCCTTTGCTTGGGCTGACACAAGGCTCCTCCTTCCTCCCGCTTTGCCTGTTTGCCTGGCGGGTCGCTCACGCTTTGACTATATACGGTATCAGGCCACAATGCATGCATTGTTACAAATGTCTAGTTAAGAAGGCCTGTGCCTAGAGCGCGCTAGGGGGCCAAGTTACCCCTATTCACCGAGTCTCCGACAAAATGCGGAAGCGGAAACCCAATATGCACAAACGTTACAAGGGCTGGTGCTGGTGCTGGCGGCTGCGCCGCCGCAACCGCTACCCTTAACCGCCCTATACCTTCATTACGTGGTGCCTATCTCCGGTCCGAGAGGCTAGATGTTGGGGACCGGACAAAAGACTCTAGATCTAGGCTTGAAGGTGCTCTAGGCTGCCTACCCATGATGCGACACAACGGTGACATAACAGGCGATAATACGCTCAGGGCACCTGTAGTTAAAGCTGCCGAACTTCTGGGGCTGACTGAGGGGGCAGTAAGGCAGCGCATAAAGCGCGGCACATTGCCTATAGAAAAGGCCGCTGACGGTAGCGTGTACGTCCTACTAGATGCCGACCTTATGCGTACCAACAGCGACAGTACGCGTACCAATACCGACGGTACGGACGACCTAAGTATGACAATAGAGCGCTTAGATTCTGAGGTTAACTTTCTTCGTTCAGAACTGATCACCCGAAACGAGGAATTGCGTCGCAAAGACCACATCATCGCCGCGTTGACGGAGAGGATACCCGAGCTAGAAGCGCCCTCAGAGGAACGAGAATCTCACGAGACACCCGCCCCCGAGGGCAGAGGTAATACTACAAACGCAGCACCGGACACGGAGCGGCGGAGCTGGTGGCGTCGGCTGTGGGGTGTCTGACCTCCTCCTCACTAAAGGGGCACCCAGCAACTTTTAAGTAGGAAACAAGCTTTCTAGTTCGTGTAAGCCCATCCTCACGGCAACGTCACCGTTACAGTCTCACTGGCTCTGAGAAGGTTGGCTTGGTAGACCAGCTTGAGTCCAGGGTCCCCTTGCGGAGCTTCGAACAAGAGGTTGCCAGTTAGCTTACCCCCTGGGGCAAGAGAAGCGGAGCTCAGGTTATCTGGCATCTCGCTCATAATCATTGGTTTCGTCAGAACCCCATTGCTATCTTGAATTTGGAACTGGGACGGATTGAAGTCGATATTAGCGTTGCTTGTATTGTTCGAGGTTATGTTCACCCGGACAAACTCCTTACCCGCTTTGGGTTGGCGAATCCGAGAGGGTGAGGGATAGTTGCGCTGAACTTCATTGACTACCAGAGTCTGGTTCCGCAGTTTTGAGGACTGAAGGTGCAACCATGTCCTATGATTAGAAATGTCAGATGAGAGGATAGCTTGTGAGCGTCGAGTTACGGATGCTAACGCTGAGCGTTGCGCTGGGCCTCATCCAGATCATCGCCGCCTCCCACGCCGCGAGCCTACAGCGCGGTTATCGATGGACGGCAAGCCCTAGGGACCAGAAGGTCGAGCCGCTGTGGGGGGTAGCCGGGCGCCTAGATCGAGCACTGCGCAACTTCTTGGAGACTTTCCCCTTGTTCGCCGCCATCGTCCTCACCGCACACCTCACGGGTACACACAACGCGCTCACCCAGTGGGGCGTATGGCTCTACTTTGGGGGACGCGTGGTATACGTGGTGCTCTACGCCGCCGGAGTCCCACTGATCCGTTCGCTGGTGTGGAACGTGGCGACGATCGGTATCATGCTACTCATCGTCGCCCTGTTTTTAGGGTGAGCACTAACGCGCTGCATCTTCTCCGGTTTGAGAACATCCCTTCTCGGAGGTTGATGAATAGAGGCAAGGTTTGCTTGCCTGTAACATGGCACCGCGTTCTGGCACGTTAGTAACAAAACCCCTATACTAAAAGCGCGGGACCGCAGTGGGTAAGGGATGGAAGACCTACCTTCACGACAGCAGGCAAAAACTTGTGGGAAGGGAGAGGTGCGCTGTGAGGCGTATTCTGCTTGTGGGATGTGGGGGCCTTGGGGACTTTTCGCATTGCTTATTGTCGTTGTCGCTGTTTTCGGTGGAGGAGGCAACCAAGGCACCAGCTCGTCCTCGTCTTCATCATCGTCCTCGTCTTCTTCTAGCAGCAAAAGCTCAAGCAAAGAAACCACTGTTGGCCTAGGCGAGAATCTGGCGGTGGGTAACGTAGCTTGGAACATCATCAATACTCGGCAAAAATATGGGCACCCAAGGGACGGATGGAGCCAGTGGTGCAACCGGCTACACCTTTACCGGCTACCTCCAATTTAGGTATCCGGTTTTTTAGGGGAAAGGACCAATAGCGAAGGAGGCTGACGCAGAACAGACAGAACAAGACCCCTGTGGGCAAGCAACCGCCGGCTCACAACAAG
>DASQSI010000202.1:0-4834 GCA_035642415.1 Rubrobacteraceae bacterium | reverse complement strand
CCACCACCGTCGGCACGGACAGCGGTCTTTGAGCTACCGCTGCAACCGCCCCCCGAAAATACGCCTCCGGCGCGAAGTCCGCACCGTCCACCCGGCCCCGGAGCGCGAAGAACAGCTCCCCGCCGCGTATGGAGCGTGAGTCCACCGACGCTCCTCTCACGAGGGCCCCCGCATCGCCGTCCACTAAAGTGCCACGGAGAGCTTTCGCAATCGATCCAAGAGGAACGGGCTTCAACGCGTCTCGCCCTCCGCCAGCGCGGAAGCAGGGGTGTACGGAGCACGACGATCTGGGGCGACGTTAAAGTGCCCCAAAGTAAAGCTCATCACTTTCTGGAAGGCGGGCGCGCAAACCACCTCGCCCCAAATCTCGACCTGAGGCTCGTCGACCGCTATCAGGGTAAGATACTTGGGATTTTCGGCGGGGGCAAAACCTATAAAAGAGGTGACGTACTCATCGCCGTAGAGCCCGGTCTCAGGGTCTACCTTCTGAGCAGTCCCAGTTTTGCCGGCCACCGTGTATCCTGGGATCCCGGCGAGATGGCCCGTCCCTTCGTCGACCACGCCCTGTAGCATCTTGCGTACTATAGCCGAGGTCCTCTTGCTTATCACCCTACGGCCGGGCTCGGTGGGCGCCGCCGTCCTAGCCACGTAAGGGGTAACCTCGACCCCCCCGTTGGCAAGCGCGGCGTAGCCGGCAGCGAGCTGCATCGGCGTCACGGTGAGGCCTTGGCCAACGGGTATGTTACCGATGGAGGAGCCGCTCCACTCCTCGTAGGGTGGGACTCTTCCTAGATCTTCACCCCAGAGGTCTACTCCGGTCCCTTCCCCAAACTCAAAATCATTTAGGTACTTGCTCAGACGCTGGCCGCCTAACAGCTGGGCAACCTGGATAGTGCCCACGTTGCTCGAATGCTCGAGGATACCTTTGGGGGTCAAAACCTCCGTCGGGTGCTCCTCGGAGTCATGGATCACTCTGTCGGCAACCACGATAGAGTCGGGTACGATAAACATGTTCTCCTCAGTGACGGCACCTTCTTCGAAAGCCGCTGCCATAGTGAAGGCCTTAAACGTCGAGCCCGGCTCGTAGGGGTCGGTTAAAACCCTGTTGCGCTGGGTCTCCGCAGAAGATTTTTCGAAACGGTTGTTGTCATAACCAGGAGTATTGGCGAGCGCCACGATCGCCCCATCCTCGACCCGCATGACAAGCCCCAAAGCACTCTTGCCCTCATATTTTTTCATGGCTTCGGCGAGCGCCCCTTCGAGCTCGTGCTGAACCGCGGTATCCAGAGTGAGGGTTACCTCTTGGCCACCCTTCAGGGCTTCGTCGTAGCTCGCCTCGACCCCGCCGTAGGCCTTGTCGGTCCCTAGATGCCCTATAAGCTGGCTGGCGAGTGAGCCATCCGGATATACTCGCACCTCCTCCGGCTCGACCGAAACACCCGGCAATCTTAGCTCCTGTACCTCGCGTGCCTTCTCCGGTTCGACCCTGGTCGCTACAACGCTGTAGCCACCAGGATCACCTCCGTCCTGCTTCCCAGCGAGCTTCTTTTTGATCTCGGTGGCGTCTCCCACCTCTGAGCCGAGTACCTTAGCCAAAGCCTTGGCAGCCCCCTCTTGGTCTTCGATCAGATAGGGGGTCGCAACCACTTTGTCGGCTTTGAGGCTCGTCGCGACGCGTTGGCCATCAGCGCTGATTATCGGGCCCCGTTCCGGTACATCCCCCGTCACGGCCCCTGTCCGCCCCTCAGGGTCAAGGGTTTGCTGGTAACGCTCGTCGTTGGCGGCGCTGCTCAGCTGCGCGGCTCGCAACCCTAAAGAGAGACACGCCACCGCTACTACTGCCGCGACCAGCCGGAGCCTGCCTCGGCCCACCGCCTTCTGGGCCGTCCGCCGGTCCAATGGCCTCGGACGCTGTGACCGCCGCCCCCGGGGGAGAGGTATGACCTTCGCTCCGCTCTTATGCCTTTCGCGTCCTTTGACGCGACCCGCGCCGGCCCGACTGGCGTCGGAGTTTTTCTGGCTGCCCTGCCGGGAACCTCCGACGACCTGGAGGGCAACACCGGAGCCGATGCGTACCCCCGCATCATTTATCTGTCGGTTTACCTTTCTCTGCCTTGTCATTTCCTAACATCTCCCCCCTCGCTTCCTTGGATCCAAAGATCTTTGCCACCCGGATCCTGCATCTGAAGCCTGTCCCTGGCCAACGTCCGAATTCTCCCCGGTTCCGAAAGCTCTGTAATCTTTACCTCGAGCCGCTCCCCTTCGTCCTCGGCTCTGGCCTTCTCTTCCTCGAGTCGAGCTGCCTCTTCGCTGTGCGCGGCCGCTACGGTGTGCACGTAAACGCTCCCAAGCATCAGCAACACCGGCATTATCAGTATCGCGAGCACTCGCCCAAGTGATGTCTCGCTTCGCCGGGTCGATACCGGCACACGCCGCGACGTCGCTCCCTTTCCCTTCCATCCATCCGGCCACCCCTCAGCAGCAGGTCGTTCTATAGAAGGTCGATACCGCGGCTTCCTCCGCAGCGCAGCCACTAGAAGGTTTCCTTCGTCAGCTCGAGTGGTTCAGTGGTGCGTACGGCGGTGCGCAGGCGCGCCGAGGCACTGCGCAGGTTTTCTTCCATCTCTTGTGTCGAAGGTTTCCGGGTGACGCCCTTACGGAAAATAGGGCGGGCCCCACACACGCAGACCGGAAGTTCCGGCGGACAGACGCAACGCCCAACGCGCTCAGAGATAAAGCGCTTCACCACACGATCCTCACCTGAGTGGAACGTGATCGCCACGAGACGTCCACCAGGTACGAGTAGCCTCTCCACCGCGCCTAGAGCTCGCTCAAGGCTACCCAGCTCGTCGTTGATGTACACGCGCACAGCCTGGAAGGCCCTCTTGGCCGGGTTGCCGCCCCTCTTCTTCCACCCGACCGCTGAGCGCACAACTTCCGAGAGCTCCAAAGTCGTCCTGAGCGGCCGCCTCCGGACAATCTCCATCGCTACCCGCTGGGCCTCGCCGCGAGGAATATCCCCATACCGTGCGAGCACCTCGGCGATCTTTGCTGTCCCAGCGGTGTTAAGGAAGTCCGCTGCCGACTCTCCATGCCCCGGATCCATCCGCATGTCCAGCGGACCCTCACTGATGTAGCTGAAGCCCCGCCCAGCCTCGTCTATTTGATAACTAGAGAGGCCGAGGTCGAAGAAGACCGCATCCGCCATGACCCCCTCCTCTACCAGTTCCGTGAGAACTTTATCGTAAGCTCCAGCCCTGAAGATAAAACGCGGGTCCTCCTCGGCGAGTTTTAGAGCCCTATCTGCCGCTTCAGGGTCACGGTCTATGCCTATAACCCTGCCTCTGGGACCGAGTTCCCGTAGTACTCGGCGAGCGTGTCCTCCACCCCCAAAAGTAGCGTCTACGACCGTCTCCGACCCAGAGAGCGCAAGCGCCACTACAGCCTCTTCGAGCATCACCGGATAGTGTTCCGTAGACATCAAACTCCGAATTCCCTCCCGGCGAACTCCTCGATGATGTCCGCAAAGGATTCGTCAGCACTTGCGAGGTACCTATTCCACTCACCGGTGTCCCAGATTTCCAAGCGGTCGTCCACCCCGGCTATCGTGACGTTACGGCTCAAGCTTGCATACCGGGCAAGCTTCGTCGGTATTAAGACCCGCCCTTGCCGATCGAGAGATGCCTCGAACGCCATCGAGAAAAACATCCTGCTAAGTTGGCGACCTTTGGCTGAAAGGTCCGCATTAGCATTGATGTTCGCCTTGAACGCCGCCCACTCCTCGGGCGGAAACGCGAACAAACACCTATCTACTCCCTTGGTAATCACGATGCCACTCTCGAAATAGGGCCGGAGCCGGGAGGGGAGAGTCAGCCGTCCTTTCTCATCCAAGGTGTGTTCGTACTCTCCCAGAAGGGCCAGGGTCTTATCCTCCCACTACATCCCACATTGACCCACGACGCAAGAAATTCTTGCATACGCACGAAAAATACGCAAATTAGCATGCTGTGTTTGGCCTCCTTAACGTAGAGATGCGATTCTCGCGGTCTCTATGCCCTTCCCCCTAGGGATCTGGAGCCCTCTGATAGACGAGAGCCCATATTGTCGGAGGCGATTTTCCGATTCGTGCGTTTGTGGAACATCTAGGGTTACGGAGCAAGATCGACCTATATGTAGATATTTCGAAAATATGTGGGGAATTTAGTAGCGTCGATGGAAGCTTACAAGCGCTACATAGTTTGGGATGGAAGAGGATGTGGGCCCACCAGGACTCGAACCTGGGACCTGCCGATTATGAGTCGGCTGCTCTAACCAACTGAGCTATGGGCCCTGATAAAGGGCGTTCGCGGTCACCGCAACTGCAGGCTGCTGCAGGAGTGCTTCCCTGCGAACGCGTCCAGCTCCCCTGGTAGGACTCGAACCTACAACCCTTCGGTTAACAGCCGAATGCTCTGCCGATTGAGCTACAGGGGAAGATTGCCAGAGGAGTATACGATTTCGGGTGTTAGGCTTCAAGATTCGAGGGTAAGGTTGCTCGCCTCCACGGCTGCCATATTGAGGCGTTTAATCTCTGCGAGCAGCCGAAACTTCTCATCAACGTCGTCGGTCATAGTCTTCTTCTTCTCACGGCTCAAAGCCGCGAGCCTGAGCCAGGCGGCACGTAGGGAAGCCTCCGAAGGATAGAGCCTCTTTTCTGCAGCCCGGAGAGCAGAGATCTCATCCAACAGTAGGCGGGCACGCTCATCGCAGAAGATGGTGTTAAGGTCTTTGCCTGCATGCTCGACCAGCAAAGCAAAGATGCGCGCCTGCGTCTCGTCACCAAAGTCCCCCGCCT
>DASQSI010000201.1:0-15994 GCA_035642415.1 Rubrobacteraceae bacterium | reverse complement strand
GTACCCTCCAGAGAAGACCTCGATGCGGTTGCCGCCGGGCTCGTACACATAAAGGAAGAAGCCCTGGGTTATCGCGTGCTTGGACGGGCCGGTCTCGATGTATATCCCGTTCTCCAGGAAGATATCGGCGGCACGCAACACCTCTTCCCGGGTATCAGCCCAGTAAGCCACGTGGTGCAGTCGCCCGTTGCTGTTCGTGGCGTCTACGGTGTATGCGATGTCGTGGGCCAGCGGGGTGACGCTGATCCAGGCGCCGGCTTCGGTGCCGTCGTCTAAGACAACGTTCTCCCGCAGTTTGAACCCCAGATACTCCTCCATAAACTCCCGATCCCGGGCTACCCCCTGGGACAGCACGTTTATGTGGTCAAGCCGACGCACTCCTATGCCCCGGGCGGGGTATCTCTGGGGCTGGTTCTTCAGCGCGGAACGCTCACCCTCAGCGGGACGATACTTCTTGGCCTCGTAGTAAACCTCCATCAGGTGCCCATCCGGGTCTTCGAACTGGTAGGCGGAGCCGTGACCCACGTCGCCGTCGATCCACCCCTTACCGTATCCGCTCTCCTCAAGCGCTCGAGCCCGACGATCCAAGGCCTGCGGGCTGACCGTGCGCCAGCCGATGTGGCCCAGGCCTGCGCTTTCGGCCTCGGTGAGCTTGAGGGTGTTGTGATCGAAATCCCCAAACGCCCTTAGGTAGACCGACCGGTCCTGGCGGTCGGCTTCCTCCATGCCGAGCACTTCTTTGAAGAACCAAAGGCTCTCGTCGGGTTTGGGGGTCAGGATCTCGGTATGGCCCAGGTGAGCGACGTCCTGCATAGGCTCTCGGGCTTTTGCCACGGAACTAGCCTCCTTTTACGCTTGGTCTCCGGTTGCTCCGGCTTCTTGCTCGGCCTCCATTTCCGCGATCTGCTGGATAAACTGCGCGCCGATGTTCGCCGCCGATAGACCGCCGTAGAGGTAGGCCAGATTCACGACCGCCTGCATCTCCTCCCAGCTAGCACCGGCGCGCCGCGCCGCTATGCCGTGGATGCGTGCCGCGTCGCGTAAGGAGAGAAGCAGCATCCCGAAGAGCATCAGCTGAACGGTCTTCACATCGAAGACGTCGGGGTACATGCCCTGTTTGCGGATCTCTTCTTGCAAGGAGAGGAACTCCGGGTCCAGCCTGGAAAGGAGGTCGGTGCGTGCCTGGATGCGCGGTGGGACGAACCCTAACAGCTCTTCGTAGATGCGGCGGTATTCCTCCACTTCTGACTGGTCGATCTTGGGCTTCGGAAGGACCCCGCCGTTCTCTACATCGCTCATGGCTACCTCCGTCAGGACTCGGGTTTGTGCGGTGACACGGTATCGGCTCCAGCTGCACGGACGCTTCTACAAGCAGCGCCCACTATAGGCCACTATAGGTCTTACACAGTCTACAGGATAATGCTTATCACTCCGGCAGGTTACAGGTTTCATAGCTCAGGGTAGCCCGCTTTAGTATGTCCAACGTAGCGGCCAACAATGCCCTGGGCTCAGCGTACCCGCCGACAGCGCCAGCAATCAGCAAACTAGCGGATGTGAGGCCCTGCGTACCTAACCCTACGTGGTTCAGTAGCGAATGCCACTATATCTAGTAGGTCGCGAAATTTGCCCTACGTTCTCCGTGAGAGATGTTCTACGCTGCGATCAATCACTCGCCGACGAGACTCCACTGGTGGAGGTTTTGTGGATTCGCCGTGTAGACCAATATCAGTACAACATAGTGTACGGCGACGCAGTAGCCCAGCTGAGCGCCGAATGCAAGCGCGGCGACCAAGAGGGAGCGTACGAGAGCTAGTGCACATAGGCAAAGCCGGACCGTAAGCCTCGGTTCACAGATAGAAGGAGCGTTAATGACAACCGTAGAGGGAATCTTCAACGAGATAGAACAGCTTCGAATGCAGCACGAGGAGGCGCTTGCCCAACTAAAAGACGCTGAAGGCAAGCTCGAGGAGCTGAACGAGCGCCGTATCGAGTTGGCGCCAGCCGCATTCACGGGTGACGAGGTAGCCGATAAAAACCTCATGATCTTGGAGGGCGAGGCCAGCAAGCTATCCCGCGGAGTTCGGCTCGCCCGCCATGCGGCAAAGGAGTTCGAGCGTCTCATCGAGGAGGCGAAAAAACGGCGAGCCGAGGAGCGTCAACGTCTCGCTCGCGAGCGGTTCGAGGAGCTAGCGGCGGAGCGCTACCAGCTGGGTGTCAAGGCCGAGGAAACAATGAGCACGCTGCTCGCGGTGCTTGAGTGTTACAAACCCGTCCACGCGGAGCAAGTCGCTTGCGCGCGGGGCTTTGGGGACGATAGCCCAGTTACTAACGTACCGAACACGCTCATACAAAACTGGCTCATAAGTCGGCTCGGGGAGTATTTGGGCTTAAGCCCTATGGACCACTATGATGGGCCGCTCCCCGAAGTGGATGGCCTCGCAGCGAAATCCAGAGATCGGCAGTAAGCGGTCGACGAGGATTGAAAGAGAAGATTGCTTGCGTTGCTCGGTGCTAAGGTACGCGCAATCAGGAACAGAACCAGCCTTAAAGCAACCTCACCCGGCCCGGCGGCCAGAAGATAACGAACGCTTCGCCCTCAACGTCCTGAATGGGGAGCGGCCCGAAGAAGCGTGAGTCTCGAGAGTTGGCTCGGTTATCACCCATCACGAAAACCTTGCCTTCAGGCACAGTAATAGGGCCGAAAGAGCTCGGGTCAGGAAGCTGGTGGTTGACGTAGGGCTCATCCTTGGCTACGCCGTTTACCAAAAGCATGCCGTTACTAAGCGTGATTGTGTCCCCGGGTACGCCCACAACACGCTTTATTAAATCTTCTTGTTCGCCCTCGATGCTCTTGAATACGACGATCTCGCCCTGCTTGGGCTCCCTGAAGCGGTAGATAAACTTATTGACAAAGACTCGGTCGCCAACCTCGAACGTTGGGACCATACTCTCTGAAGGGATATAGAAAGCCTCCATAACAAATGGGCGCACGACGCCAAAAACCAAAGCAAAGGTGATAACTAGTATGATCAGGAACTCCCCGAGGCCACCTGTAGAAGATTTCCTCTGGGGACTAGCCATTTGCCTTTCCTCCAGCTTCGCCTAGTGAACCGTCACCTAAAGTAACCATCTTAGAAAAAAGTCTATCTCCTCTGTCCTCTAGAATTCTAATGGACACCGACTGTGTTTTTCGGGTCAAGCTATAAGAAGCTTATGTGTCTACATGAGCGATTGCCTTGTCTACGGAATTATTCCTTCGCGCCCCATAAGCTCCGTGCCCCGAGCTCAACGCAGCGATGATAGTAGCATGCTTGGCAGGACCCTGACCTGCATCCTACTCTGATTCGTATGGTACGAAAGCTAATGAGGTTTATACCTTCGGTCGTTATTAGCAGTTGAGGCTACGGGGGGCTAAGAGCCAGAGGCATTCGTGGTTTCGGCCTTTTTTCTGTGGTAGCTTCCTTCGTGTATTTTTATTGGGTGGTTTGGAAGTACACAAAAAGGAACACATATCTTTGAGTGCGGGGGCACTAACCGAGGAACAGAGGCGCTTCTTCGAGGAGCTCCTCGCATACCTGCGCGATGAATTGGAAGCACGTAAGGACCCTGAAGCCGTCGAGCAGCGAGTTAAGATGTTCGCACACTTGGCGGGAGAAGCCGGGAGGAATTGGGTGCTCAAGGATAAGTGCTTGGCCGAGCAGGGCCTTATCTATCTAGCCAAAAGAGGCAAAAAGTATCTCAAGCACATCGACGAACTGACTCCCAGCGACGTCCCAGCCGTCCTGGCAGAGATGGAAGCGGTCATGGCTGTCAGCGGTGAATACGTAGAGACCGACGACGAGGTGTGGGTTTTCGAATACGCTGAGCGCAAGCTGATAACTCCTGAGGTGGACGACCCCAGTGCTCCTCTAAGAGCCCGCTGGCATGAGCTGAAGGGCAGTTGGGGAGCGTGACGCTCTACGTTCTCAACACATCAGTGAGTTTGGTGCTGCGGCGTGAGAATCCGCACGTGGAGTTCTGGAGGGTGGTGCGCTGTAGGTTGGCTGCATCGGCAAAAAGGCCAACACCTGCTCCACGCAGCAGCCGACCCCAATGCAAGAAGAAACCTAAATCGACTACATGCTACGCTTGTCCGAGGCCAAGCTCTTCCCTATCAAGCACTACGTGAGTTTTTGGCACGCGGGGGGGGTCGCGGAAGCCACGGATGAACGAAACGACCGACAAGGAGACACGATGAAGGTATCCTTGGTAGGCGCCATCGGCGTGACCGACCAGGTGATCTGAGCGGATGGGCAGGTGATCGCCGCCAACCTCTACAACATCCTCTTAAAGGAGTCATGCAAGGCGCCATAGAGCTGACGAATATGGTTCGAGGGCGAGCACATCCGCTTCGCGACGTGGAAGACTTGGACCCGCTCCTAGAGCGAATCGGGGACGCCCAATTTGTACTCCTGGGGGAAGCCTCCCACGGCACCTCGGAGTACTATACGTGGCGGTCCCGCATCAGTCAGCGGCTGATCCGTGAGAAGGGCTTCTCCTTCATCGCCGTCGAAGGGGACTGGCCGGACTGTTACGAGGTGAACCGCTACGTGAAGAGGTATCCGGATTCGGGCAAGAGCGCGCGCGAGGTGCTCAAGACCTTCGATAGGTGGCCGACCTGGATGTGGGCTAACGAGGAGGTCGTCGAGCTCACCGAGTGGCTCCGGCAACACAACGACGGGCTTTCCGAGGAAGAGAAAGCGGGCTTCTACGGGCTAGACGTCTATAGCTTGTGGGAGTCGATGGAGGCGGTGATCAGATACCTCGAGCGCATTGATGCGGAGGCAGTCGAAGCCGCGCGGCGTGCCTACCGGTGCTTCGAGCCGTATGGCGAAGACGCCCGGGAGTACGCCAGGGCGACGGCGTTCGTCCCCACCTCGTGCGAGGATGAGGTAGTCGAGATGCTCTCGGAGCTTCGCAACAGGCTCCCGGAGTATCGGGACGACCCCGAGTCTCGCTTTAGCGCCGAGCAGAACGCGCTGGTGGTGAGGGGCGCCGAGCGCTACTACCGCGCCATGGTGCGAGGGGGTTCGTCCTCCTGGAACGTCCGCGACCGCCATATGGTTGAGACCCTAGAGCGTTTGATGCGACACCACGGGCCGGATGCCAAGGCGCTCGTCTGGGAGCACAACACCCACATCGGCGACGCCCGTGCGACCGACATGGCGGAAGCCGGGATGGTGAACGTCGGGCAGCTCGTGCGCGAGCTGCGGGGGGCCGAGGACGTGGTCCTGGTAGGTTTTGGATCCTACCGAGGCAGCGTCATCGCCGGCGCCGAATGGGGGGCTCCCATGGAACGCATGCCGGTTCCTCCGGCCCGGGAGGGAAGCTGGGAGGATATCCTCCACGGTGCCAGCAAGGAGGACAAGTTGCTAGTCTTCTCAGAAGCTGAGGACGAAGACAGGCTTCTCGAGCGGCGAGCCCACCGCGCCATCGGTGTGGTCTACGCCCCCGCCTACGAGCGTCACGGGAACTACGTGCCCACCGTGCTTCCCCGCCGTTACGACGCCTTCCTTTATGTCGACGAGACGCAGGCACTGCACCCCCTTCACATAGGGACACGCAAAAACGGTAAGCCACCCGAGACGTTCCCCTCAGGGGAGTAGCAACGAGATCAACCTGTTGTTCTGCTGTAAGACGTAAGCGTGTGAGGAGGATGAAACTCCTCTCGAAGAGTTGTCCTCGCTCTCGAAGTGCAGACGAAGCTACAAAATAGCTAGCTTCACACGCGTGAAGACGTGATCAGAAGAGCCGGTTTCTGAGGTGGAACCAAGGGAATTCCAACCCTTGGCCTCTGGCATGCACAGTCAGGACGCTAGTTTGCTGGCGGTTTCTCACTGTGGAAACAGCGTATTCGCTCAAGCAAGGCTTCTCAACGTTTCACGGCATCCGCTTTATCTGCCATTCCCTCGATACCGCTGTCCCTTAGACTAACCCGCTCGTCGGTCTTAACATAGCTTTTCCCTCCTTTCTGCTTACCGTTCCCTTCTGATAGATGTAATAGCGAACGAAAAGAGAACCGCAAATCTTTAGGTCAACGCTTCTCCCCCTCCCTTACAGAAGTGCCTTGTAGACTGCGCTGCCCTCAGAAATACTCCCCTAACATAAGGTAGGCGCGTTAAACCGATCGTAGCGAGAATCTTCAGCAACACCAGAGATGGCTGTAGTAACTTTCTCAAGGTTACTTCCTTTTTATCTTCAAGGGCCGAATCGACAGGTTCCGGTGAGGATTAAAGACGAGGCTCTTAACTGCTCTTAGCAACCCCTTCCCCGTTAAGATCCTCTTACTCAACACGCTTTCTTCTCTGGAGGGCCGGGGTATGCGCTGCTCGACTGGCAGAATGGAGAACTGTTTGTGTGGTTCGGTCTGGTACCAGTAAGCCACGGAGGAGTAATCGTCGCTGCGCTTGTTGGCGTGGCCATGCTCGATGGTGACCTTGATGGATTTTTCAAACGTTACCGGGTCCTCTATATGGAACCGATAGAGGCTTGCCTGCCCACTCCAGTTACCGCCTCCTCCCAGCGTGATCCCGTGATACAGCGAAGAGTACTCCTGCTGTGGACACCAAGCAGTGTTGAAGTAGTCCTCGGTGCCGGTGCCGTGAAGGGAAGGAGGCCACTCCTCCCCATCTACGAAAATCATGTCGTCCCCCTCCCCATACCAGTTCCACTGGGGAGTATCACGCAGGTTGTGCACGTTAAGGACGCAACCCACGTAGTGTCCCTTGCCTTTGGCTTCGAGGATGGTGTAGTTGCCCTCGCCGCCTATGTTCTGGCCGCCGAACAGGAACTCTTCGTTGCTCTGCTCGCCTTGCTCCACCCCGTTTGTAGGGTTCTCCCGGCACCACTGGGCGTGGAACCGGCCCAACCCGTCTTCCAGCTCATCGAACTCTTCGTAGTCAATATAGTAGTAGAAGAGAATTTGCTCGCTCTCTAGCTCGCTTTTGATCTCTATGCGGGCCCCGTCAGCAAATGGCATGTGGAAGAAGCAGTTGAAGGCTTTGCCGTCCTGCGGGCTCATCTGCACGGGAGCCGAGGCGAAATTAACGGTCCTAGCATGGCCCACGCCGAAGAAGTCTCCCACCGGGACCATCACGCTCGGCTCCTCCTCCCCGTCCCAGTATGCTTTCAGAAGCATCTTCCTCAAGAAGTCCGGCTCTGAGCTCAGTAGTGCGGTGCGCTCAGGGGCCGCAGTGATCCAGATATGATTCACGCACCCCGCCCCCGAGACGTCCGCCAAGATCGCTGTTTGCCCCGGGCTTAGAGTAAGCCAGTCGTCGTTTCCCCCGCTCCTATCCCAGCTCGAAGCCCGCTTGCGGCGGCTGCTTCTGAGACGCGGTAGATCCCGCAGGCTACTCCCGAAATCTCCGTAACTGCTCACGTAGTATCTGTCCTTTCCACGCAGTACGCTTACAAGCTCGTTATATAACCTTGAGCTCACACCAGCGCCAACAACGCAAGCTAACCTTCGCTGATCGCGTCTATCATGACCGGCTTCTCCACCAGATTCTCTCCGAACCGCAGAAGAAGCTCGCGGCGATCCTGCAATAGGCCTGCCATGGGAGGTAGGTTTCTCTTTGACACTCCAGACCTGTTTTAAGCAACCAGCTAACGAGCCTGCATCAAGAATTCCAAAAAACTGCTTATCAAAGCCAAATTCCCATATCTTGTTGCCCGAGGTTTCAGTTGCTGTTCGAGGCTATTGGCCAATTACTGCCGGGCTATTGGGAATCTTCTTCGATGTTTGTGGGGTCGACGCGCAGACTTAGGCGTGACGCGCTGTAAGCCGCCTACTATGCAAAACGAAGCAACCGATTCTAGCAACACAACTGGCATGGGATCTACATGTGCTGTACGGTAGAACATAGTAGCCCTTGGTAGGCTTTGATATAGAGAGGAGAAGAGGCCAAGGCATGCCTCCTGCTGGAGACGACGCTAAGCAGAAAGCAGAGCATCTCATAAAAGATACCAAGCAGGTGGCCAAGCGGCTCACGAAGGGCGCCAGGCAAGAAGCAGCTGAGCATAATGTGAGTCCTTGGGTCGAGCGGCTTGCACGGTTTGGGTACGCGACCAAGGGTGCCGTGTACATCCTCGTGGGTATACTGGCACTCGGCGTGGCCACAGGTATGGGAGGCCGCACTACAAGCCCGCCCGGAGCCATCCAGCTAATTGGTTCGCAACGACCCTTCGGACAGATACTGCTCCTTGTGGTCACTATAGGGCTCGCTGGATACGCGCTTTGGCGACTCATTCAGGCCGTAGCAGACCCCGACAGGGAAGGCTACGATGCCAGGGGCATAGCGAAGCGTGCAGGGCACGGAGTAGCCGCCCTGGGCTACGGGGCTCTCGCGCTTACTGCTGCGCGATTAGCGCTCGCGTCCGGCGGCGGGAGTGGCTCTCCACAAGATTGGACGGCTTGGCTACTCTCCTGGCCCTTCGGCCAAGCATTGGTCGTGGGGATAGGGACTGGTGTAGTCGGCTATGGCCTTCACCAGCTGTATCAAGGGTACAAGGCTGAATTCCGAGAGTACCTAAAGCTAGGTCAAATGAGCGGCATGGAAGAAACTTGGATTACTCGCGGGGGCCGTTTCGGTCTGGCAGCCCGAGGAGTTGTGTTCGGTATCATTGGGGTATTCCTAATCCAAGCGGCGCTGCGATTCAATCCAAGCGAGGCCCAGGGTTTGGGTGGCGCGCTGCAGGAGCTACTTCGACAACCGTTTGGTCCCTGGCTCCTCGGCATCGTAGCGCTCGGCTTAGTGGCCTACGGAGTACTCATGCTCGCGCTAGCCTACTATAGACAAGTTGCTTCGGGCAGGGTTTCTAGAGATTCCTTTTATAGGGAATGATACGCTTGCATTCTCATTGTTAAGCCAGTGCGCGTCGCGCGTGCCTCGTCTATCAGCTCCGGCAAGTCCCCGTTGAGGTACTACTGGTGTATAAATGGCCGGGCTTTTTCTCAACACCTCAGGATATTCGTCTGGGATGCTGCTTGATTGCTGCACAGGGAGCCCGCTCAGCAGGACTCGGCTCTGCGACCTTCTGATAGAGTTCGTATTCAGTCTGGTTTAAGGACAGGCAGGGACAAAACCGTGCCTTTAACGGCATCGGCTCTGCGTTAGAGAAAAAGGGAGCGACATGGTTTGTGATGCTGAGCGGTGCAAGAAGCTATTTGAGAAGAGGTTGTTGGGGAGGCAAACCTGCTCCCTTGGCGTAACCTGGGAGAAGTGCGATCGTCGCTACCACCAGAAAAGCCGCTAGGAACGACAGTGGCTATCAGGACCGCACTGACCGAGACTTTTGGCCTGCAATACCCTATCGTTTCGGCCCCTATGGCCCTGGTTTCCGGTGGTCGCTTAGCAGCGAAGGTGTCCAACGCGGGGGGGTTGGGCTTGGTGGGAGGCGGGTACGGCGATCCCGACTGGCTAGGTGAGGAGCTGTCCTTGGCGAGACAAGAAGCTCAACGACCTTGGGGGGTTGGCCTGATTACCTGGCGCTCCACGCACGAGACGGTCGAGCTCGCTTTGGCCCAGAATCCCCATGCTTTCATGCTCTCCTTCGGTGACCCCAAGCCCTACGTCCCAGCCATAAAGGAAGCGGGTTGCCAGTTGATCTGCCAAGTGCAGGACGTTGAAGGTGCTTTGGAGGCCAAGGCGGTGGGTGCGGACTTCATCGTCGCGCAGGGGACGGAAGCGGGAGGGCACGGCGCCGAGCACGCTAGCACGCTGCCGTTGGTACCCGCGGTGGTCGACGCGGTCTCCCCCACGCCAGTTCTGGCTGCTGGTGGCATCGCCGATGGGCGGGGTTTGGCGGCGGCGCTGATGCTTGGTGCTCAAGGAGTACTCATGGGTACTCGCTTCTACGCCTCGATCGAAGCCTTGGGGCACAAAGAAGCGAAGGAGCGCATCGTGAACGCCAGAGGCGACGAGACTAAGCGGACACGGGTCTTCGACGTGGCGCGAGGTATCGAGTGGCCGGAAGACTACACCGGCCGCGCCCTGCGCAATCGCTTCTTAGAACGCTGGGATGAGTGGGAGGAGGAACTCGCCGCGGCCTTGGACACCGAGGGCCCGGCCTTCCAAGAAGCGATGCAGGAGGGGGACACCGATATTACGATGATCTGGTGCGGGGAAGCGGCGGATCTGATCTCCGATGTGCCTGCGGCCGCTGAGTTGGTGTGGCGCATTGGTGCTGAGGCCGAGGCGTGCCTGCGATCCGGAAACGGGCTACTGAACGAGACGGGCAGCGCTCGGTGGAACTCGGATCTGCGCCCTTCTGATACCGATTAGGCAGCTCGGCTAGTGTGAACCTCTCTACTGATTCTGCAGGTAACAAAATCGCATGCTAGTTTCACACGTACCGGTAGAGGCGCGCTGGCGCCCAGGATCAGAGCGAACCTCAAAAGTCTTGCTAGAAGAAGGGTTTTCGTTAGGTAAGGAACGTCTCGAAACCTATTTCTGGTGCAACGCCTATGAGCGTCAATAAACGCGACGTGAAAGCGGCCTTTCGGACGGCTCGACCGGGATCACAGCGGTCGTCTCCACCTCGACCCTGGCTTCGGGCTCGATTAGCGCCGCCACCTGCACCATGGTCATGGCGGGGAAGTGCCGCCCCATCAGCTTGCGGTAGGCCAGGCCCATGCCCTCCTGGTTGGAGAGATACTCCTCTCGGTCAGTGATGTACCAGGTCATGCGCGCGACGTGCTCGGGGCCTGCGCTGGCCTCGGACAACACCGCTAGAGTGTTCTGTAGGCACTGGCGCACCTGCCCGACAAAGTCCTGCGTCCTGAAGGTGCCGGTCTCGTCCCAACCGACCTGACCGGCGATGAAGACCAGTTTCCCCTGCGCAACGATGCCGTTGGCGTACCCCTTTGGCTTCGTCCAACCCGGCGGCTGCAGTATCTGCATCTCTCTCCCTCTATACATCGGCACCCGAGCGGGACGTCTCGGCACTACCCTGCCCCGCACAGTTCGAAATCAATCATCCAGGAGCGGATCTGTTCCAGTATAGGTCGAGCACGGCCAGTTTCCAGGTCGAGGCACGCCGCTACCAGCCGGGCCTTCATACGTTGCTCGCCGTTGCGGTCGTTCGCGACTATCTTCAGGGTAAAGCTACCCTCCCCTATCCGCTCGACGACGAGCTCGAAGACTAGGCGATCACCGAGACGGCTCGGCCGCGCGAACTCGCACTGGATACTCCCTGTCGGCACCCCGGTCTCAAGCTCGCCGTGCAGCGTCTCGAAATCGCAGTCCAGGGGTCCGGCGAACCAGTCCTCGAGCAGCGCATTGATCATCTCGAAGTAGCGCGGGTAGAAGACGAACCCGGCCGGGTCGGTGTGTGCCAACCTTACGAGGACTTCCTCCTCAAACCGCTCCACGGCACCGCCTTGTCGGACTTTTGCTCCCGAGGAGCCTCAAGATAGGCCCCTGTGCGCCTCAGCTCGCTCTAGTTCTTGCTCGCGCAACCTGAAGCGTTGCACCTTACCGGTCTGCGTCTTCGGCAGCTCGTCGATGAACTCGATCGCGCGTGGGTATTTGTAGGGGGCGATGCGGCCCTTTACGAATGCCTGCAGCTCCTCTATGAGCTCCTCGTCTCTCTCTATACCCTCGCCGGGAACGACGAACGCCTTGACTATGTTGCCGCGCTCCTCGTCAGGTGAGGCGACTACGGCGCACTCGCCGACGGCTTCGTGTTCCATCAGCGCCGATTCGACCTCCGGCCCAGAAATGTTGTAGCCAGCGGAGACGATCATATCGTCGGTACGCGCCTGGAACCAGAAGTACCCGTCCTCGTCCACCTTATAAGAGTCGCCGGTGACGTTCCAGCCATCGACGACGTACTCTGTCTGCCGGGGATCTGCGAGGTAGCGGCATCCGGTCGGTCCCTTTACCGCCAGCCGGCCGGTCTCGCCGGCCGGCAGCGGTCGCATATCATCGTCTGCAACCATCGCCTCGTAACCTGGGACCGGCTTGCCGGTTGAGCCGGGGCGGATCTTGTCTCCGGCCGCCGAGATAAAGATGTGCAGCATCTCGGTGGAACCGATGCCGTCTATGATCCGGAATCCGGTGTGCTCGAACCAGGCGTCAGACGTCGCGCCGGGCAGATTCTCGCCGGCCGACACACACTTGCTGAGCGAAGAGAGGTCGACCTTGCCCATACTATCCAGTAGCGCGCGGTAGGCGGTAGGCGCGGTGAATACCGTGGTCGCCCGGTGCATCTCTATTACCTTCAAGAGCGCCTCTGGTCCCGGCTCTTCGATGGGCACGGTAGAGGCACCGAAGCGCATCGGGAACAGGAGCAGACCGCCCAGGCCGAACGTGAAGGCGAGCGGCGCCGTACAGGTAAATATCTCGTCCGGCTGCGGATCTAGCAGATGCCACGCGAACGTATCGCACACGGTGAGGATATCGCGATGGAAGTGCATGCAGCCCTTGGGTTCGCCGGTTGTGCCCGAGGTGGGGGCGATGAGCGCCACGTCCTCGGACGCGGTCTCGACCGTCTCGAATTCGGGTTGCTTTGTTTCCATCCGCTCTTCGAGTTCACCCTCCGCTCCGAAGGTCGTGACCTCGGAGAGGACTGGGGCGTCTTTCCGGGCGATCTCGAGTTCCTCGACCAACCGTGAGTCGGTCAGCGCGTGGCTAATGTGAGCCTTATTGATGATGACAGCGAGCTCGCTGGCGCGAAGCAGTGGCATGGTTGCGACCACGACACCACCAGCCTTGAGCACACCGAACCAGTTCGCGATCAGCATCGGCGTGTTGGGAGCGCGCAAGAGCACCCGGTTACCCGTCACCAACCCCATGTCCTCGGTCAACACCTGCGCGATGCGGTTAGCCTTCTCTAATAGATCCCGGTAGCTCCATACCCCATTGCCGGTATGGACACAGGGCCTGTCGCCCGCCTCACCTTCGGCCATGTCGTCGAGCAGCACCTTTGCGGCGTTCAGGCGCTCGGGATACCGTAACTCCGGTAGATCGAAGACCAGCTCTGGCCACTCCTCGCGTGGCGGCAGGTTGTCGTTAGCGAAGGTGTCGACGTACCCGCTGTAACTTGCCATTATTCCCCTTCCCCTCAGGTTTCCTTTCCCTTTTCTCAAGCCTCCTGGACCGTAGTGGCGCCGCTCGTTGTCGTCGCGTCGTCTTCCGCGTGGGCAGCCAAGGCCTGGCGGGCGATGATGAGCTTCTGCACCTCCGAGGCCCCCTCGTAGATCCTTAAAGCCCGGATCTCGCGGTAGAGCCGCTCAGCCGGATGGCCGGAGACCACGCCAAGGCCCCCGAAGATCTGCACCGCATCGTCGATAACCCATTGTGCGGTCTCGGTGGCGTGCAGCTTGGCCATCGCCGCCTCGCGACTAACCCGATCGGCGACCCGATCCTTGGTCCAGGCCGCGCGGTAGACGAGGAGCGCGCTCGCGTCTATCCCCAAAGCCATGTCGGCGAGCTTACCTTGTACCATCTGCAGCTCGCTCATCGGTGCGCCGAACAGGTGACGCTCAGAGGCGCGCTTCAACGCTTCGTCGAGCGCCCGGCGCGCGAACCCCAAGGCTGCCGCTCCCACCGTAGAGCGGAAGACATCTAGCGTCGCCATGGCTATCTTGAAGCCCTGGCCGGCCTCGCCAAGGAGGCGGGTCTCGGGCACCCGGCAGTTGTCAAACTCGAGCGTTGCCAAGGGGTGCGGCGCGATCATAGGGATGCGTTCCGGCACCTTGAGGCCAGGCATCTCGGCGTCTACGACAAAAGCGCTCAGGCCCTTAGCTCCCGCCTCCTCGCCGGTTCGCGCAAAGACGGTGTAGAAGTCCGCCAGGCCACCGTTAGAGATCCAGGTCTTTGTACCGTCTATGGTGTAGTGGTCGCCGTCCTCTATCGCCGTGGTAGATATGGAAGCAACGTCGGAGCCGGCCTCCGGCTCTGAGAGCGCGAAGGCGGCTATCTTCTCGCCCCGGCGCACTCCGGGTAGGTAGTTACTTTTCTGCTCCTCAGATCCGAAGAGCGATATTGGTCCGCTTCCTAACCCCTGCATGGCGAAGGCAAAGTCGGCGAGCCCGTGGTAACGGGCCAGGGTCTCGCGCAGCAGGCACAGCGAGCGCACATCTAGGGTCTCATATCGACCGCCTGCCTCGCGCGGCACGATATAATCCAACCAGCCGGCGTTGGCGAGACGTTCGACCAGCTCACTACACGCCTCGTCCACGGTCTCCTCGCGAGCCTCAGGCATCGTGGCGACATGCTCCGCCGCCCATAGGTCCAGGGTGCTCGCAAGCGTGCGGTGCTCGTCGTCGAAGAACGGCCAACCGAGAAAGCTCTTGTCAGCCATCAGTTGCCCTCGAAATCTGGTTGTCGCTTCTCCATGAAGGCGCGGTAGGCCCGCTCGAAATCGCGCGTCTGCATACAGATCGCCTGTGCCTGTGCTTCGGACTCAATAGCGGCGTCGAGCCCCATATTCCACTCTTGGTTGAGCATGGTTTTGGTCATGCCATGGGCAAAGGTGGGGCCTTCCGCGAGAGCGTTGGCGAGTTCCGTCGCCTCGTCGAGCAGCAAGTCCTGCTCGACGAGGCGGTTGAAGAAACCCCAGCGTTCGGCTTCGTCCGCTGCCATCGAGCGTCCGGTGAACAAGAGTTCGGAGGCTCGGCCCTGCCCGATTATGCGCGGTAGCATGGCGCAGGCACCCATGTCGCAGCCAGCCAGTCCAACGCGGGTAAAAAGGAAGGCGACCTTGGCCTCGGGTGTACCGAGGCGGAGGTCGGAGGCCATGGCGATGGCCGCCCCCGCGCCGACGCACACGCCGTCCACCGCCGCGACCACCGGCTGCGGGCAAGCGCGCATCGCCTTAACTAGGTCACCCGTCATGCGGGTGAAGCGCAAGAGGCCACCCATGTCCATCTCCGTGAGCGGGCCGATAATATCCTGAACGTCGCCGCCGGAGCTGAAGTTGCCGCCGGAGCCGGTGAGCACCACTGCCTTGACGTCCTCGGCGTAGGCCAGGCCGCGAAACGTATCCCGCAGCTCGGCGTAGGAGTCAAAGGTTAGCGGGTTCTTGCGCTCCGGCCCGTTGAGCGTGACCGTGGCGACGCCACCAGAGGACTTCCAGTCGAAGTGCTCCGGGGCATGACTTGCCATCTCTACGGTGTTCACTGCTACTCCTCCTTCCTGTCGCCGTTCACGACAGAATTCTTCCTTGCCGAGTAGGCAATTCAATTGCTCGACCTTCTCCTCGCTCGAGCCCGACAGCATCGACACGATCCAACCCTCGTGAGCATCGGCCATCTCTTTGAAGGTTGCGCGGCCGGAATCGGTCTGTCGGACCAGGCGGCTGCGTCGATCGTCGGGGTTGGTTCAACGCCGAACCAGTCCTTCACTACCCAGCCGCTCGACGGTACCGGTTACGTTGCCGTGGGAGACCATCAACCGGCGGGAGACCACGCCCATACTTAGACTTTCGGGCGCACCGTAAAGCGCGACCATGACATAGAAACGTAGAAGGGTAACGTCGAAGTCGGCGTGCAGCCTGGGAATGTACGAGCCGCTCGACTATGCTGATGAATGAGAGAGCGCGCCACCAGAGCCTAAAGGTGTCTTCGGTCGGTCGCGTGTCGTTCTCCAGCCCGGCGCTCGGGCCGCCGACGATTCCTCTCACCGCTACATCACCTCGCCGCCGGCGACGACTATCGCCTGGCCGGTGATCGCGCCCGCCTTTGAGCTCACCAGCCAGGCTACGGCTTCCGCCACCTCTTCTGGCGACACGAAACGACCTTGAGGGTTGCTCTCTAGCAGCTGGGCCCGCGCCTCGTTTTCGCTGGCGCCAGTCTTGTCAACGATGTTGGCGACGCTCTCTCTCAGGAGCTCTGTCTCGGTATAGCCGGGGCAGACCACGTTGACTGTCACGCCCTTCGGCGCGACCTCCAGCGCAAGCGAGCGGGTCATCCCGATCACGCCATGTTTGGCGGCGCAGTAGGCTGCCA
>DASQSI010000200.1:0-9174 GCA_035642415.1 Rubrobacteraceae bacterium | reverse complement strand
ACCCCTATTGCTGTGCGTCGTACTCCTGGTCCTGATAGCTTGGGGTGTGAGCAGGATGCTTTCTATCCAAAGAGGCAGGGAGCCAGAGCTTCCTGACCGGCAATGGAGCCAAGCAGAACAGATCTTAAGGGAACGGTTTGCCCGGGGAGAAATCGATAGGGAGGAGTACGTGGAACGGAGTCGTACCCTGCGCGGAGACCACGATAACTACGGGTCTCCGCCCTAAGGGGGAGCTTGGGAAAGCCTCGAGCGGGTCTGAAAGTCGCTCCACGAGGCATCAGGGCGGGGATACTTGCCCCGTTCTGGCGACGAATGTCGGCAAAATCGCCCTGTAAGGAACAACCATCTGATCGTACCCACCGCGCTCTCGAACTACACCAGGTCCCCTGGAGGGAGGTAAAAGCACCCATGTGGTTGTAGTGGTTGTCGATATAGGGGGACGAGCCGATAAAAGATAGCGTCTCGTTGGAGCTAGTAGGCTTGCACGCAGATGACAGTCGCCAACGAGGCTATCTATTAGTAGCCATTCTACACCCAAACGTACCACCTGCTACATAAGCCCCCATGGGTGCAAGAGAGGCCGGGCTGGGGTTAGAAAGACAACATTGAAGGTGGTCCAGCGAAGGTACACCAGCCCGGTAACAAAAAAGAAAGAGAAAACCCGAGGTCCCGCAGTGATGCACGAGGTAAATCTTTAGGCGAGACCTGAGGGGGTATTGTGGACAAACAGCAAAACCAATGCCTCCTGGATCTGCCCAAAGTGATAGCAGTTGGGGTAGCCTCACGGAACGAGAGGTCTTAGCAGCCTGGTGCATCCGGCTAAGGAGCCTCGTAGGCTCGCATCTAGCATAAAAGCGGGTTTCTAGGAAGAAAATCCTTTAGGCAACTGGTGAAGAAAAGTGTTTAGCTTCCTCCAGCTCGGGTAGCTTAGAGAATGTGCAGTCTTAGCAGATTATGAGGCTACTTAGTAACCCTTTCTTTGGCATCCCCTACGGGGGGTAAGCAGAAGATCTAGCTTTAACTAGAACTTGGTTGCCTCCACCGCAGCTGCTCTGCCATGTTAGGGTACAAACTCTTGATCAAGTCCACCACAGTAACTATTAAAGCTACTCCCATCAGGATCGCCAGGTATTGCGCACTAATCAGCTCTTCATGATAGAAGAGAAACGATATATAACTTAGCAACGAAGCTCCAACCACAAGAATAGGAATAAAGAAGCGCTTTGGCCAATAGAAGGCGTAGATGATCGAGACAACGTCAGCCGCGAAAAAATACCTCTCATGCATCTCTGGCAACGTAAAAGGTACGAGGAGCAACGAAACCAACGACACCTTGACGATCATGTCTCTATCAAACGATACAGTGCTTCGCCAGCAGAACAGACAAAGCAGACACACTAGCAACCCGGCGAGAATTAAGCCGGGTTTCTCAAATAGCCCGGGATTGTTCGGCAGCCACTGGTACAAATTTGGCCCATCCCAAGCCAAATCGCCCCTAGCCCACGACTGCCAATTTGAAGCGTTCTGCCCCCAATTATTCGGCCCCCACTGCTGCCAATTTGACGCACTCTGGGCTACCCCTGGGAAAAGACGGGTTTGACTTGGGTACACCATCAACAAATCGAGCAACGGCTTACCCATCAACCAGGCAGGCAAGATTGAAACCATGTACGTTGCCGGAATTATCAGAAAAGAGTAGCTAGGGACACGTCTTTTAAGAAGTAGAATAATAAACAGCGGAAAAAGGAAAATGGCCTGCAACTTGAACGACAGTGCGACCGAGAAAAAGAAGAGGGACAGGTTCGGTCTTCGCCGAATCGCAAAGTAGATGGATGCTACCAGCATCGAGGCGTAGGTTGCATCACACTGTCCCCATAGCGCGCTGTTGAAAAAAACTGTTGGGGTAAACAAAGCGGCGAAGAACGATGAGATCCAAACTACCCTGTTCTCGTATCGTAGTCGAACAATCAGCAGCACAAAAAATGCGAGCAAGAAATCGAAAGCGATCGAAACCAACTTTATGGCATACAGCTTGGGTAGCGGAAGATACGTAGCTAGCGTAAGAAAGTACAGGTAAAGTGGAGAGTAGTTTGAAAAAGTGTCCTTGAATGCGCTAAATCCTCCATTGGTCACAATGAAGTCGTACCAACGGCTGAGAAACCTATCGTAATCCGCGCTCTCGAAGCCGAACAAGCTAAGCCTGAGGGCTATGGCTAGAAAGATCCCAAAGCCCAAAATTACCAGATCGGCTGGTTTTAGAGACTGTCGGGAACCTTTGCCCAGATGCTCCTTAGACGACCTCATCTACTACCTCCTAAGTGGCTTACATATATACCATTTGCGCACGGCACAGCGTGGACCTCTGCGTATGCAGAGGTAAACGACCCAGTTTACTCTGGTCTCAGAGCGTGTTTGGTAAAGGTGAGGGTTGGACGGTCTGGCAGGCTCGTGCGTATGCGGAGGACTTATTTATAGCTCACTTCGGCAGGTGCGCTTCCAAAACTGAGGAAGGTGCCCCACAAAAGCAGTCCACATCTGCTTCCCGTACCATAGGAGAAGCAGATTTAGCTCCTCGGGGACCAACTCTGTCACTTACCAAACACGCTTTATAAGCTGTGTCATAAACGGTCCTTTTTGATACGTGGTTAAGGCTGTGCCATAAACCATGGTTTTTGGTCTGTGCCAAAATCGCCTGCAGAGTCCCTGCGTCTGCCTCTACCGTGGTCAGCCCAGGAGATACCGAGCTATAAGCCCTACGACCCCTCCGCCAATCACCAGCCACGCCGGATTTAGCTTTGTGGTGAAGAGCAGGATGAGCGTCGCTGCCGTAATCAGGACCGAGACCGGATCAACAATGGCTGTCCTGCCCAGCTGCCAGGTCACCCCAGCCATGAGCGCTAAAGAGACCACGTTCGCCCCATCGAGGAAACCTGCTAGGGTAGGGGACTCTCTCAGGCGGGGGATGACCGGGCCGGTTACAGCAACGAAGATGAAGCCCGGCAAGAAGATGCCAAGCGTCCCAGCTATTGCCCCAGGGATCCCACCGAGAACGTAGCCTATAAAGGTGGCCGTGGTAAAGACCGGACCGGGAGTGACTTGCCCCACGGCTACGGCATCGAGAAGCTGCCTGTCGCTTAGCAGTCCCGTATCTACGAATTCGGGACGCAGGAATGCCAAAAGCACGTAGCCACTGCCGAAAAGTATCGCGCCGATCTTTAAAAATGAGAGAAAGATCCCAGGTACTCCTATGGTCGGTGCCGAGGGGAGCGCCAAGAGACCGAGCGGGACAAACGCGCCCCGTTCTTCTCTGCCTCGCCAGCGCCGCAAGCTCTGCACGAGGAGTACGAAGAATGCCCCGCCGAAGAGGAGGGGTATCACTCCCACACCGAGGAGGTAGAGCGTGAGCGCCACGATCCCAACTGCTGCCAAGAACGCTCCCTTCACCGCCTGGCGAACGAATCCCCCCAACGCGTGGATGATAATAGCGACGACGACCGGCAAAACGCCGTAGAGCAGATCCTGAGCCTGCGGAGTGCTCCCGTAGCGGACGTAGGCCCAGGCGAAGGCCAGCACGATGAGCATGGCCGGCAAGATGAAGCATACCCCGCCGACCAAGAGGCCTCGCCAGTCCGCCCGTACGCGGCCCAGGTGGATCGCAAGCTCTGTAGAGCTAGGTCCGGGGATGAGGTTTGAGGCCCCTACCAAGTCCAAAAACTCCTGCTCGTCCATCCACCGACGTCTGCCTACTACCTCGTTGTGCATCATCGCGATGTGCGCCGCCGGGCCCCCGAAGGCGATGGTGCCCAGCTTCAGGAAAAGCTTCGCCAGCTCCCACAGCTCGCCGCCATTTTTGTCACTCTGGGTCTGGGCCGACACCCTCGACGACCTCCCGGTAAAGCTCTCGGATCATGCGCTGGGCCTCGGCCACCTCCGCAAGCCCCTTTTCGGTGGCCGTGTAGTACTTCCGCACCCGCCCGTCCTCGACCCGATCCTCCCTAACCAAGAGCCCGTCTTCCTCCATACGGTGCAAGGCCGGATAGAGCACCCCGTAGCTCACTTTGTACCCGTGCCGCTTGAGCTCCTGGGCCATCCACGCGCCATAGATGGGTGCTCGCGAGGCGTGGTACAGGATGTGTATCCGGATAGCTCCCAGCTCCAAGTCTCTTAGCGCCAAATTCCTCCCCCAGCTCAGCCGTTTGTAGGATAGTATATTGGCTGCAGATATCAGGCGCTGATATATGTCTCGTAGAGAGAAAAGCGCTTAGAAAAACGCATAGCCAATAGACCACCAGAGAGGCTTGAGAGCGAGGAGATAAAGTGAGTAGACAAAGCCTACTTCTGAGGTTGCTGGTGGGTGCTATTGTCGTAATCGTGCTCGTAGGGGTGGGCGTATGGGCTGGGGCGAGGCAACAGCAAAGCTCTTCGGTTGACTGGGATGCGGTGGGCCAGGCGATGGGCAAGGACCTCGAGAATAAGGGCGAGGGCGTCTACGGGGCAGAATTCCCGCGCAGCGACCTTGCGGTGACCTCCGAAGGCGTCACACTCGATCCCGGAATGGAGCTTGGCGCAGAGGCGAATTTCAAGGACGTGGGCGGTGGCAAGGCGCTGATGATCGGCGAGGTTACTCTCACCGAGGACGAGCTACAACCGGTAATAGATAAGCTCCAGCAAGGTGGCATCGAGGAGACGGCGCTGCACAAGCACCTCCAAGACGAGTCACCGCGTCTGTGGTGGCTGCACTATCGTGGCTACGGAGATCCCGTACAAACAGCACAGGTGCTACGCTCCGCGCTCGAATCGACCGGTACTCCTCTAAGCGAAACTACTGAGGAGGAGTCCAAAAACCTAGCCCTCGACACCAACCAGCTCGACCAGATAATAGGCCAGAAAGGTGAGATTGAAAGCGGCGCATACCATTTCCGCGTTCCGCGTGCCGAGCCAGTTATTGATACAGTGGCCGGTACAACGCTCTCTGCCGAGATGGAGGGTGGCTCTCTCCTGATGTTCCAGCCGACAGGTGGAGGTAAAGCAGCGATAAACGGGGACTTTGCAATGACACAAGACGAGGTCAACCCTGTGATCCAAGCCCTGCGCGAGAACGGCATCGAGGCATTGCCGTTGCACGAGCACCTGTTCTACGAGGAGCCAACCCTCTACTATATGCACTTCTGGGCGAACGACGATGCGGCGAAACTGGCACGGGGGCTTAGGGCCGCTCTCGATCTGACTAACAGCACCGCAGAAAGCGAAGGGTAAACCCGCTAGAGGGAGAATCTAAGTGGCCATAGAGCAAGCAAAGGTTGGGGAAGTTGCTGCGCGAATGATGGAGGCATTGGACCAACACGGCTATGGTGAGGATGCAGAGATCACGAACGTTATGCTCGTTGTTGCGGTTGAGCACAGCACAGAAGCGGGAGCTAGATCCACCAACGTCCATTGGACACCAGACCCAGGCATGGCCCCACACCTAGGGCTAGGTTTGCTCACTCAGGTTCGGCATGCGCTACTGTTGGGCAAGTGATTATGGTAGATGCAGAAGGCCCCGCGAGTAAGAAGAGGATAGCCTCGTGGCTTATCCTCGGGTTGGTAGGCGTCGTCTCCTTCTATGTGGGCTTGTTATGGGATGGGCTGCTTCGCACCTTTGCCACCGATCTGGCTCGAACCGAAAACACACTCAACCTTATCAACCCCAACCACATCCCTCTCGCGCACACTATCGTCGCGGGTACCGTCGGCCTCGGTCACTTTCTGTTTGTTTTCGGCGTTGGCGCTACGCTCATAGGCGTAGCCGGAAGCATCTACTCCTACCTGCACTCCAGAGGAAATCCAAGATGGAGAACTGCCGGGTTCCGTAAGGGGTTCTTAGGCTATGCAGCTTTACTAGTAGTGCTCGCCTTCGGTGGTGCAATCTGGACGACCAACGGCGTTTCCTATAAAGACAACCTCGCTGCGACACCGCCGCCACCGTCGACGAGTTCGGCCGGGCACAAAGAGCACCACGCCGAGTGCACGCAGCCCCCAACACCCGACCAACAGAAAGCAGCCGACAACCTGGCAACACATACCAAGTCAGGCGTCGCAAAGTACGAGGACCTCTCAGCGGCTATAGCTGACGGCTACCGGCCTATCTCTCCTAGTTGGCAACCGATCGGCCACTACCTCGATCCCTCCTACCAGCGAGAGGGCAGGGTCCTTGACCCTAGCCGACCTGAGGCTTTGGTCTATGCGAACACTTCTAAGGGTCCGGTTCTGATGGGGGCGATGTACCTGATGCCAGTGCCTGGAGTCTCTGGTCCTCAGATCGGCGGTTGTCTTACTCAGTGGCACGCCCACGCCTTGGATGGGTGGGAGACTCCTGAGATGATGCACGTGTGGACCGCAAACGGCTATCCTGGAGGTCCCTTCGGTGATGAGGTGAGACCTCGGGACGTTGTTCCTTCGTAGAGCTGAACTATCCTCCGAGTAGGCGAACAGCTTATGAGAATAATTCTTCTCACAAGCTATCCACCCTTCGGCGTTACAAGCGTGCTAGACGGGCTCTAGGTGCTTCTCCGCCCACTCTCGCGCTTGGTCTACGTAGCTCTCTGGCGCTCCGCTAAACGCTTCAAAGGTCACACCCCTCGGGCCACAACCACGTTTAAATAAATCTCTTGGCAGCAGTAGCGTTAGAACAGAGTCGAACAGAACAGAAAACACACCCGGAGCAAAGCGGCGTTTTTGCCTTAAACAAGCCTAATACTCTAACAGTTTAGGAAGGACCAGAACGTACTACTCGGATTGTGGTCCCGAAGGCCGCGGGTTCGAGCCCCGTCGGTCACCTTGGATTTTGCAGGTAAAACGTAGACAAAGCCTTTCGCGTGTTTAGGCTGTGGCAGCAGTAGGATTCGCGAGAGAGGGACTTGCGTAGGCTGCCGCGTCAGTCACGCTCAAACTGCAAAGAGAAGGAGCTGCCTTCGCAGTTTAGTCAGGACGAGGTAAGGGAACTCAATTGCTGCTACGTTGACGAATTTATTTACTATCTCGTTTTCCTCGGTGCACTACTCAATTTACAAAAGAGTTTGAGATAGAGTTCCGGGTTTTACTGACGGAAGATGGCCTACGGCAGGTGGAACTGGCTAGGATGTAATACCTTGTTTCGCCCACTGGATTGTGTATACCGTAGTGTTAGAGGAGCCGGATTCCAGCAAACATCTGGTACATGTTCTCGCCCTTTCCAACCTCTATAGTTAGCTAGCCTTAGGGGGCATAAACCGAAGAGCGCAAGACGAGGAGAGCCATTTATGGCACGCAGACCAACGAAAGAATGACTCGTCTCGTCAATTTTGTGCAGCGGATCGGCGGAGGAGGCGAATGCCGTGAACCAACGGAAGACTACATCAAGGCGTGAACTCGACGTGGCGGTCATAGGCGCTGGCGCTTTTGGCGGCTGGACGGCTCTCCACCTACTGAGACAGGGCGCGAAGGTAATACTGCTCGACGCCTGGGGGCCGGGAAACTCGCGGGCCACCTCCGGTGAAGACACGCGTGTGATCCGCGGGACCTACGGCGGTGACGCCGACTACATTGAGTGGGTTGCGCGCTCGTTCGTTCTCTGGCGGGAGGCGGAGGCGCGCTGGCGAACAAAGATATACCACCGCACCGGCGCTCTCTGGATGTACATAGGTGATGATCGACATGCCCGCAGTTCGGTGGAGCCGCTCCGTAAATGGAGCCTCGAAATTCAACACTGGTCCCCCTCCGAAGCGGCGAGGCGCTTTCCTCAGTTGAGTTTTGATGGAATACAGAGTGTCTACTATGAGCCGGAAGCTGGTTACCTTACGGCCAGACGCTCGTGCGAGTTGATCTGCAAGAGCTTTATCGACGAAGGCGGAGAGTTTCAACAAGCGTCAGTACGACCGGGGCGAATCGATGGCGAAGGGATGGAGGGAATTAGCCTCAACGACGGTACGACCGTAAACGCTGACGCTTTCGTCTTCGCCTGTGGCCCTTGGTTGGGGAAAATCTTCCCGGACGTGATAGGCAACCTGATCAGCCCGACCCGACAGGAGGTTTACTTCTTCGGTACGCCTCCGGGGGATCAGCGTTTCAACGAGGGGAACCTTCCGATCTGGGTAGCTTTCGGCAAGAGACCTATCTACGGGATACCGGGCAACGAGCGGCGCGGCGTTAAGGTTGGCGACGACACCCGGGGAGAGCCCTTCGACCCGACCGACGGCGACCGCACGCCAACCCCGTCGCTCATTCAGATCATGCGCGAAGAGCTGCGCGTCCGCATGCCCGAGCTCGCAAACGCCCCGCTTCTCGAAGCGCGAGTCTGCCAATACGAGGACACACCCGACAAGAACTTAATCATCGACCGCCACCCGGACGCAGCGAACGTGTGGTTCATCGGTGGAGGTTCGGGACACGGGTTCAAATTAGCCCCGGCTCTCGGCGAGCACGTCGCACAACTCATCTTGGGGAGGCGGCAACCGAAGGCCCGGTTCCAACTCTCCAGAAGCAGCGTTATGAAGACAGGGACTTTTTGATTTGAGAGGCTGTAAGGTTCACGCTCTCCTCGCTAACCGCCTCGATATAAGATCACGGGGTGAGGGTGTTACTATCGACACCTTGGTAGCCGAGAACGACCACATTCATTCGATAGAGATCTAAGAGCCTGTTTGGTAAATTTGGTAAAGGTGAGGGTTAAACGTGTTGACGTTCTGGGGTACGCAGAGGACCTGTCTCTGATGGCTCTCTTTGGTAGAAAAGCTTCGAGAACGGAGGAAGCTACCCTGCAAAAACGGTCCACATGAGGCTGTTCTGCGTGCAGGAGAAGCAGATTTGGCTTTAAAGTCTAACCCTATTGCTTACCCAACAGGCTCTTAGAAAGACGAGTTGTCTCTATTCACTCTATTGCCGCTCCCCTAACCCGCGAGACTTTTAGTGCAGCACTCAGACTTTTACTTGGAACTAGCAGTATTCCCCGAAGTCCCTTTTCCGTAGTTCCCAGGTCGTTTGCCCAGATTACTGAGCCATACGTACAGCAAGCGCGCGATCAGCCAAGAAACTCACCCCACCATTGCCTCTACTTGTGTTGAGTGGACGCACACAGGAGGAGGAATAGGCACTACTCCAAGGAGGGTCGTCGACGTGGTATGCCCAACACAATGTGGGTACCTATCTGCTTCACAG
>DASQSI010000199.1:0-7525 GCA_035642415.1 Rubrobacteraceae bacterium | reverse complement strand
GAGAACGCGCATCAACGACCGTTTTTGAGGTGAACAAGAGTGGAACGCAAGACCATCATCGTCATGGAGGGTGATCAGACCGGGCAGGAGCTCCTCGAAGAGGCGCTGCGGGTCCTGGACCCTTCGGTGAGCGGGCTAAACCTGGAATTCAAAAGGTATGACCTCTCTCTGGAGAACCGGCGAGCAACCGGCAACGGGGTCGTGCATGAGGCGGCGGCGGCGATGAAGAAGACCGGCTTCGGCCTCAAGGCCGCGACCATCACCCCGGAAGACCCGGACGACGTAGGCTCCCCGAACGCCATCCTGCGCAGGGGGATCGACGGGACGGTGATCCTTCGGACGGGCCGACGCATGCCGGGGGTCAACCCGCTGCCGGGCATCCATGCGCCCATCTCCGTCGTCCGCATGGCCGTTGACGACGCGTACGGAGCCAAAGAGTGGCGCGAGGGTGAAGGAATCGACGAGGTCGCGTGCCGGACCGAGAAGATCTCGCGGAGGGTATGTCGAGGCGTCGCCGAGTTCGCCTTCATCCAGGCCCGCAAGATGCGGGCGGAGGTATTCGGCGGGCCCAAATACACGGTCTCACCCGTCTACGAGGGCATGCTCAAAGAAGAGATGGATCGGGCGGCGGAGAAAAACAAAGACATTCGCTACAATCCGCAGTTGATCGACGCGACCTTCGCCCTGCTCCTGACCGTCCACGGGGAGGCGATGGTTATCCCCACCCTCAACCGTGATGGCGACCTCATGTCCGACATGGTGCTCCAGATGTTCGGGTCCATAGCCGGCGCCGAGTCGCTCCTGATCCAACTAGACGACGATTACAACCCGCGCACTGTCATGGCCGAGGCCCCGCACGGGACGGCGCCGAGCCTCTTCGGCAAGAACCTCGCGAACCCGATGGCGATGATCCTCGCTGGCGCGGCCCTCCTCACCTTCTTCCACGAAGAGGAAGCCGGCCAGATCTCACGCGCCATATACGAGGCGACGTTCGAGTCCGTGCTCGAAGGGAACCGCACGCTTGACCTCGGAGGGCACACCGGAACCCACGAGTTCACCGACGAAGTGATCCGGCACGTCAAGAATAAACTCGAGGTTTGGAGCGCTCTTGCGTAAGAGCACGCCCACCCCATTTGAGGCTGCGGGTCTCGCCGCCATCGCCGGCCTCCGCTCGATGGCAGCCCCGGCCCTCCTGAGCCAGACCCTGAGGCGCGGCGACCTCGAAGGGTTACGGGGCACCCCGTTTACGGCTTTGGGAAGACCAAAAGTTTCGATTACGCTGCAACTGCTAATGATCGGGGAGATGCTCGGAGACAAAGCGCCCTTCGTGCCGTCCCGCACCTCGGCTCCTGGCCTCCTCGGCCGCGTCCTCTCCGGCTCGCTCGTGGGCGCGGCCTTGTTCGGCGCCGGGGATCGCCGCCCGATCCCCGGCGCCGCCCTCGGGGCCATCTCCGCCGTCGCAGCTGCCTACGTCGGGGAGAAGCTCCGGGTGGAAGCGACGGACAAACTCGGGGTACCAAACCCGGTCGCCGGCCTTCTGGAAGACGGTATCGTCCTCTTCAGCGGCGCCCGCCTTTTGCGTAAGAAACGTTGACCGAACCGGCCGAGCACCTGATGGGCAAGAAGCGGTTCAGATGATGAATTATGGGGAGCGGATATTACTATAAGTACGCTAACGAAGGATCGATGAAAGAGACGCTATGAGCAACCTGCTCCCTGACATCGTTCGATGGGCCACCGACGTAGCTTACTCCTTCGGCTACCCGGGCATAGCCTTCCTGACCATGCTGGGTAACCTGCACCTGCCGGTCCCCACGGAGATCACCCTGCCGCTGGCTGGGTTTCTGGTAGGGCAGGGGCGCTTCTCGTTCATCCCGGCGCTTGCATGGACCACGGCGGCGGCGGTGGCATCCGCGTTGATCCTTTACGCCCTGGGGCGTTGGCTCGGTGAGGAGCGCCTGCGTGGGTTCGTCAAAAGATACGGCCGGTTCATGTTCGTATACGAGTCGGACTTGGATAAGGCGAGCGAGCTGTTCGAACGGCGCGGTGCTAAGGCCATCTTCGTCGGTCGTCTCATACCGGGTGTAACCTCCCTCATCTCGGTACCGGCAGGCGTGTATCGCATGTCCATCTTTGGGTGGTTCATGTTCTTCACAGTCCTCGACAGCGTCGTATGGAACGCGGCGTTTATCGGGTTGGGGTGGGTGCTCGGCTCCCGGTGGACGGTCGTGGAGCAGTACGCGCGGCCCGTCGAGTACGTGGTGCTGGTGGCCCTGGCCATAGTGCTCGTCTGGTTCGTGTGGCGCCGGTGGAACGCACACGCGTGAACGAAGGCTCTGCTCGGTCGTTGATCTTGACTACCTATCCGCGAGCCGGTAGAGGGCATCGATGGCCAGTTGAGCCATCAGCTCCGTCCCTATAGGTAACGCCGCTTCGTCGAGCCCGAAGCGCGGGTCGTGGAGTTGTTTCTTCTCTTCGTCGTCCGGGCTCGCCACGCCAAGATGAAAATAGGCGCCGGGGTATTCCAGCAAGAAGCGGCTGAAATCCTCCCCTCCGAGGGATGGTTCGATCTCCGGCGTCGCCTCGTCCCCCAGCAGCGCCTGCGATGTCGCGCAAACCTGCTCGGCCCACTCCGGCGTATTAACCGTCGCCGGGTACCCGTCCCAGTATCGAACGTGTGCGGTAGCCTCCATGGACCCGGCGACGCCGTTGACAACAGAATAGAAACGGTCCTTAACCCTCTCCTTGATCTCCTGTCGAAGGGTCCGGATCGTCCCTTGCATCGTCACCGTATCGGCAACGGCGTTGTACCTGCTACCCCCCTCGATCTTCCCGATCGTAAGTACCGACGCGCTGAGCGGGTTCACGTCCCGGCTGACGATACTCTGCAGAGCGTTTATCACCTGGTTCGCTACCACGATGGCGTCGGTGGTCCGGTGTGGCTTGCTCGCATGCCCGCTCGCGCCTTGGATGACCACCTCGAAGTTGTCGGACATCCCCGTTATCTCCCTACGACGGACCCCTACTTGTCCCACGGTAAGATCTGGCCATACATGCTGGGCAAATATCGCCTCCGGTTGGTGCTCGCTAAAAACCCCTTCTTCCATCATCGGCTGGGCCCCGCCGGTAGGCGACATCTCCTCCGCGGGTTGGAAGATGAGCAGCACCCGGCCGGGGAGTTCCTCTTCGACCTCCTTGAGCAACCAGGCCGCCCCGACCAGCATCGCCGTGTGCGCGTCATGCCCACAGGCGTGCATTACCCCCTCTACCTCGGAGACAAAGTCGTGATCGTTCTTCTCCTCGATCGGAAGCGCGTCCATGTCCGCGCGCAGAGCCACCGTTCTTCCGGGCTTGCCCCCCTCGATCACGCCGAGCACGCCCGTCGCGGCATATCCCGAGTTAAAGTGTATTCCATGCTCCTTTAACTGTTCCTGCACCTTCTTTGAGGTCTCGTATTCTTCTCCGCTCAGTTCCGGATGCCGGTGAAGGTGGCGTCGCAAAGCTACGATCTCTTGCTCATATTGGCCGCCTTTACCTTTCATCGTTGGTTTCACGCTCTTCCCCTACTATGCTCGAAGATTGCTGAAAGCTAGATATTTTAACCAACGCTTCCACCCCCAGCCGGCATCATTTTCAGGACCACACGCCCAACAGCAAAAACCACCGCTGACGGTTAGCGGTTTAACAGCTAGACTGAAAGCCAGGGTAAGGCTCCGAGAAAGGGAGGGAACGATGGCCGAAGTAAACAGGGTTGGGATGCTCACGGGAGGCGGGGACGCGCCGGCGTCAAACGGCGTGATCCGGGCCGTAACCATAAAGTGCATCGAGGACTACGGCTACGAGGCTCTGGGCATCCGGCGCGGATGGGGTGGGCTGCTCGACCCGAAGCCCGACAGCATCCAAGAGCTCGGGGTCGACGACGTCCGCTACATCCTAGAAGAAGGTGGCACCATCCTCTACTCCTCTCGCACCAACCCCTATAAGGAAGAGGGCGACGCGGAGAAGGTCGTGAACAACATCAAGGAGTTCGGTATAGACGCCCTCGTCGCCATCGGCGGCGACGATACGTTGGGCGTCGCCAAGAGGCTCCACGACGACTTCGGCGTGCAGGTCGTTGGCTGCCCCAAGACTATCGACAACGACCTCTCAGCTACCGACACCACTTTCGGCTACGACACCGCCGTCGCGATCGCGACCGAGGCCATAGACCGCGTAAGAACCACCGCCAAAAGCCACGAGAGGGTTATGGTAGTCGAGATCATGGGTCGGCACGCTGGTTGGATCACCTGGGGCGCAGGTGTGGCCGGCGCGGCGAACGTCACCCTCATCCCCGAGGTCGAGCCGGACCTGGACGCGGTAACGGACCTTTTCAAGAAGCGCGCTGAGAGGGGTGAGAAGTGGGGTGTCATCGCCGTAAGCGAGGGCGTGACGTTGAGCGAGGAGTACATCACCCAGAGCGTCGAAAGGGACGAGTTCGGCCACGTACAACTCGGTGGTATTGGCGAGACTCTGGCTGGGGAGATCAAAGAACGCACCGGCATAGATACCCGCCACGTCGTCCTGGGCCATCTCCAGCGTGGCGGCACCCCCACCGCCCATGACCGCATCCTCTCTACCCGCTATGGCCTCAGGGCCGCCGAGGCGGTCAAGAACGGCGAGTGGGGCCAAATGGTCGCCTTGCGCGGCGACGAGATCGTCACCGTCTCTCTGGCCGAGGCAACCGGCGAAACCAAGACCGTACCCGAAGACCTCTACGAAGCCGCCGCCACCTTCTTCGGCTAGTAGGTTCCTGAAGATAAACCGCTCTTTTGTAGAGGACCTCGGAAAGAAAGCCGAAGCTCACTAAAGGCGTGAGCGGCATCATCGATCTCGTCTCCTCCCTCGGGTTCCACGTTATCGCCGAAGGCATAGGGAGTGCCAACCAACTCAAAGAACTGACAAACGTGGGTTGCAAACTCGGCCAGGGCTAATACTGCGCCCACTCGCCTCTCCGCCAACGCTATCCCGCTACTCCTGAAATACGCCTTTCGCAGGTGACTCGTCTAGAAAATGGCTCATGAGCTGGGCGCGAACTTTATCCCCGAAACTGCTCCCCAACGCTGCCCAATGGGGGCTCCTTCTCTTCCACCTCCCCCTCGGTGAGATGCGCCCCTATTCTCCGGTAGCGTTCGTAGCGGCTCTTGACGAGCGACTCCGGTTCGAGCTTCGAGAGCTTGGCCAGAGCGCCTTCGACGCAGCTGACGACAGCCTCCACGGCGCCCTCGGGCTCGTTGTGCGCGCCACCCAGCGGTTCGGGTAGTATCTCATCTATGATTCCATGGGCCAGGAGGTCCCCTGCTGTCAGCTTGAGCGCTTCGGCGGCTTCAGCAGCCCGCTCCTTATCACGAAAGATTATGGAGGCGCACGCCTCGGGTGCTATCACCGAAAGGTAAGAGTTCTCGAGCATCGCGACGTGGTCAGCAACACACATGGCGAGCGCCCCGCCCGACCCGCCTTCTCCGACCACCACGGCCACCACCGGTACCGGGATGCGGGCGAGCGCCATCAAGTCGGCGGAGATGGCCCAGGCCTGACCCCTTTCTTCGGCGCCTCTCCCAGCAAAGGCCCCTGGTGTGTCGATGAGCGCTACGACGGGCACACCCAACCTCTCCGCCAGAGAGTAGAGCCTGCCGGCCTTGCGGTATCCCTCCGGGTGCGCCATGCCAAAGTTACTCTTGATACGGCTGGTGACGTCGGCGCCCTTGTCATGACCCAGCAGGAGCACAGAGTGCAGCCCTATCTTCGCCAGCCCTCCACGCACCGCGGGGTCGTCCGCCCCGAGCCTGTCGCCGGAGAGTTCGTAGAAATCGTCCGTCAAAGCCTCGCAGTAGCGGTGGAAGTTGGGACGGTTGGGGTGGCGGGCTACCTGCACTCGCTGGTAAGGGGTCAGATGCGAGTAGATGCGCTTTTTAGCGTCGTTGAGGGCCTCTTCGAGGCGTGAGATCTCACCTTGCAACCCCTCGTTCGAGCCTGCGAGCCTGTGCAGCTCAGCTATGCGTTCCTCAAGCTCCCTAATCGGCTTCTCAAACTCTAAGACCACGCGAAAAACCCCAAGAATCGTTCAAGGTCCTTCTTGAGCTCCAAGCGATGTACGATACGGTCCACCAGCCCGTGCTCCCGCTGGAACTCAGCCGTCTGGAAGCCTTCGGGCAGGCGCTCCCTCGTGGCGTCCTCGATGACCCTGGTCCCGGCGAAGCCGATCCTCGCCTTAGGCTCGGCGATGACGATGTCCGCGGCAGTGGCGAACGAGGCTGTGACTCCTCCGAAGGTCGGGTCGGTGAGCACGGAGATGTACGGCCACGAGCCGGTCATGTAGCGCGAGAGGGCTACGCTCGTCTTCGCCATCTGCATAAGCGAATAGACCCCTTCGTACATCCTCGCCCCGCCGGAGGCCGACACGATCACGAGCGGCAGCCCCGCATCGTAAGCCAGCTCGATGATGCGGGTGATGCTCTCCCCTACCACGCTCCCCATGGATCCCCCGATAAACCTGAAATCCAGCGCCGCGAGCGCGACCGGGTGCTCCCCGATCCTCGCAACCCCACTCACGATGGCATCGTCCAAGCCGGTCTTTTCGCGTGCCTCTCCAAGCTTCTCTCCGTAACCCTCGAAGCGAAGAGGATCAGCAACCATCATGCGCGCGTTCCTCTCGGAGAAGCTGTCGGCATCGGCGAGCAGACGTATACGTTTGGGCGCCGAGAGCGGGTAGTGGAACTCGCAGTGCGGGCAGACGTAAAAGCGGCTCTCGAGTTCCTTCTCATATATCGGCTGCCCGCAAGATTCGCATTTGGTGAATACACCGTTTATGGGGCCGAGACCGCTCTCCGTCTCCGGTACGCTCCGTGTGTACTCCCGCCGCTTGCTAAGCCAGTGCCTAATCTCTGCTCCCCGCTCTCACGCTACCCTCACGGTCTAGCGCTGCACGCAGCTCGCGCAGCCACCGCCCGGCCTCCTCGGGACCCTCCTCCGTAACGATCTGCATCAGCTTGCTGCCGATGGTGAGGCCGTCCGCCTCCTTAGCAGCCTCCTCCGCAGCTCTGGCCGAGGAGATCCCGAACCCCAAAACCACCGGCACCGAGGCCCTCGCACGCACCTTGCGCAACAGCGTCATCGCCCCGGGCGGCAGCTTCTCCCTCGCCCCTGTTACGCCGGCGACCGAGACGCAGTATACGAACCCCGAAGCGACTTGCGCGACCCGGTCCAAACGGTCGTCGGTCGTGGTGGGCGCTGCGAGCGGGCAGATCGCCACCCCCTTCTCAGCGGCCGTCTCCCGGAAGCCTTCGGCCTCGTCCACAGGCAGGTCTGGGATCACGAGCCCCAAGACCCCCGCCTTGGCCGCCTCCAGTAGAAACCGCTCCACCCCTCGGGCGAAGATGACATTGTAGTAGACCAGAAACATCACAGGCACCCGGCCTGCAAAGCAAGATACTAGATCCAGACAGTACTCGAGATCCGCGCCGTTCTTCAAGGCGCGGGTGGTGGTGTT
>DASQSI010000198.1:0-18448 GCA_035642415.1 Rubrobacteraceae bacterium | reverse complement strand
CTTGCGCGTACGTGCTCCCAACCGCCACGGCCGAGCGCCGCCTGGTGTAGGGTTAGTCATCACGCTGCCTTTCCTTGACGCTGAGTTGTCATAGAAACAGGGGTCATATAGCTGGAGAATGTCCCGCTGGTGACGTTGGCGAACGGCCCCAGCACGCTCGCCGCCCCCGAGGTGGGGTGGATGAGTCCGAGCAGCATGCGCAAGGTTGTATAGTCTTGCCCCCGCGTCGTTTGGTCCCAGAAAGCCGTACACCTCGCCTCTGCGTACAAGAGATAGGATCAGATCCTATTTCATACACACAGCTGCCTCGAAGTAGCGAGCGTGTTGAAAACTCCTTTGTGTTCTTTTAAGTTCGACGGTCTGGGGCAGAATGATGCGCGTAGCATGCTTCCGCCGCTATCCGAGCGATCCAGCATCGGCGCCGGCCCCAATCTCCTTCGACCCGGCTTCGTACCGGTCTACCGCGCGCAGGGCGTAGACGAGGGTTCCACCCCGGGCTCGGACTTCTATGTGGCCCTCGGACGCTAGCTTCGTAAGTATCCGCTCGGCCTCCGCGATACTAAGGGGGGTCTCCAGTGCGGCACGGGCGGCGGTGATCTCCTCGCGACGGTCCAGCACGCGGAGCAGCTCCTTCTCCTTGCGGTCCGGGGTCAGTCGCGCTTCCAGGGGCCCGTGGGAATCCAGACCGCCGCGCGCTACGAATCGCCGGATCTCCGGTGCCACGAAGAAGACGAACACGAAGAGCAGCGGGATGAGTGGAAAGAGCGGGAAATAGGGACCGGACGAGGCCAGCGCCAGAAATAGCAGGGCGATCAGCACCGGCGCGAGCCCCAGCGGGAACCTCCCGAACGGGCGCCGGGCCCAAACCGCTCTGCGACCTGCCTGCTTCATCCCGTACACTGCGGCTCCATCCCTTACGTCCCCGAGACCGGTCTATGCGCCAACGGTCTCTTCTCCGTCGGCGGATCGCTCTTCCTTTCGGCGAGGACCGCAGCCCGTGGCACTGCGGGGCGGTTCGGCGAGCCCCCAGGACGCCGCGCGGCAGGGGCCGCCCGCGAACCGGCTTATCTTTGCGGATGCGCGGCCGAGGGCGAACGCGGCCATCAGGGCGGCGGCTGCGAGGACGGGTATCGGGATCGGGACGGTAGGGACTCGGGGGCGTCCGTACGCCGTGGGTCCACCAGGACCGGCTACGTCGTCGCGTCTCGGGTTGGCTTTCCTCATGATCTGCTCCTTTCGATCTCGCCGTCGGGCGGTGACCCCGCGCTTCCCCTCGACGGTGGTCGGCTTCCTACGGCACTCTATGAGAACGGCCCCGAATCGTTCTCAAGTGGAACTCAAGATCCGGTAAGGGAGATCAAGATTGCGTCAAGCCCGACGACCCAAAGGCGAGGAGGGGTTAAACTTTTCGTAAGGAAGGCGATGACGATCCGCGCTCTAATAGTAGAGGACGAAGAGAACCTGGTGGCGCTGCTGCGTCTGCACCTCGAACGGGAGGGCTTCGAGGTGCACGAGGCCCTCGACGGTCGCGCCGCGCTCGAAGTCGCCCGCCGGATCGACCCCGACGTGGTGGTTCTGGACTGGATGCTCCCGCGGCTCGGCGGGATGGAGGTCTTGCGTGAGCTCCGGCACTCTTCCGATCCCTACGTTATCATGCTCACCGCTCGAACGGATGAGGTGGATAAGATCGTGGGCCTCTCGACGGGCGCCGACGACTACCTCACCAAACCGTTCTCCCCAGCGGAGCTGATAGCCCGGATAAGGGCAATGCTCCGCCGGCCGCGCGGCGGGGTGCGTTCGCCCGCGGCCGAGCAAGACGCGCCGCTGGGGTGTGGCGGACTCACCGTGGATCCCGTACGACGCGAGGCAAAGCTCGACGGCGAAGAGATCGTCCTCACCGCCATAGAGTTCGACCTGCTCGCCACCCTCGCCTCGGAGCCCGGGGTCGTCTTCAACCGCGACCGGCTCCTGGAGCGGTTGTGGGGCGGAGACTACTTCGGCAGCGACCACGTGATCGACGTCCACGTCGCCAACCTGCGAAAGAAGCTGAGGGACGATCCTCAAGACCCCCGCTACATTCAGACCGTGCGTGGGGTCGGCTACAGGTTCCGCCCGGCGTGAAGCGGTACTGGCCTAGCTTCCGGCGAATCCGGCGGGGCCTTCGCCTGTCTCGCGGCCTCGGCACCAGGCTCTTCGTCTCCCACTTCCTGGTAGCTGTGGTGGTGGCGCTCACCATGCTTACGGCTGTCTTGCTGGTGGCACCGTTCGTCCTCGGCAGCGTGACGGGCGGCGCGGGGGACGTGATGGGTCCGCTGGTGCAGGCCCTCGGGCAGACGCTCCTTTTCTCCCTGCTCGTGGCCGGACTCGTCGCTACGGCGACGGCTGCTATCGCCAGCCTTTTCGTCTCCCGCAGGGTCGTGGGCTCGCTGCGGTATGTGCTCGACGCCACCCGCCGCATCGCTGCGGGGAGCTACGGTGAGCGCGTGCCGGTGGTGGAGGCCGACGACGAGATCGGGGAGCTCTCAGAGAGCTTCAACGCCATGGCGAAGGCTCTCGAAGAGGCCGAGCGGCGCAGGGTGGAGGTGATCTCCGATGTGTCCCACGAACTTCGTACGCCCCTCTCCACGCTCCGGGGTTACCTGGAGAGCGTGATGAGCGGGGCGATCGAGCCTTCCGAAGAGACCTTCTCGCTCCTGTACGGGGAGACGACGCGCATGGAGCGCCTGGTCAACGACCTCCGCCAGCTCTCCAGGGCCGAGGCCGGGCAGCTCGCCTTGAACGTCGTTCGCTTCTCTCCCGCAGAGACCGTCCGGGCCGCGACGGAGGGGATGCGCCCGTTGTTTGAGGAGAAGGGCGTCGAACTGAAGGCCATAACGTCTTCCGACCTCCCGCCGGTTCTCGCCGATGCCGACCGGGTCGCGCAGGTTTTGACGAACCTGCTGGACAATGCTCTCCGGCACACACCGGCTGGGGGGCTGGTCGCGGTGGAGGTCGTGTCTGGTACTGGGGGGGTCACCTTCTGGGTGACGGACTCCGGGGAAGGCATTTCCGCTGAGCACCTGGGGCGCATCTTCGAGCGGTTCTACCGGGTGGAGAAGTCGCGCTCCCGCGCGGGGCCCTTTGGAGGCTCGGGGGTGGGGTTGTCTATCACCAGGGCGCTGGTGGAGGCGATGGGCGGCCGAATCTGGGCGGAAAGCCCAGGTTTGGGCCACGGCGCGGCCTTCTGCTTCACGCTGCCCGCGTCCGAGCGCAGAGGCATGAGCGGATCTTGAGCCCCTTTACTGAACCCTGACCCCGCCTTGAGGACGGGGCCCGAACCCCGCTGTACGGTAAGTGCACCGAATCAGAGAGGAGGAGACGACAAGAGATGGAGATCATGACCATAACGCAGGGGATCATGCACGGCCCTTACGGGGGTTGGGGTGGACCGCCCGGATCGTTCATCTTCTTCCCCTTCCTGTTCTCGGTCCTGTTCCTGGCCCTCCTGGCCTGGTTGGCGTTCCGCTTCCTCCCAAAGTGGCACCACGGGGACGGTCCAGGACCACGCGGGGACCGAGCGGAGGAGATCCTCAGGGAACGCTTCGCCCGCGGAGAGATGACTGATGAAGAGTACGAGAGGTCCATGCAGGCCCTTCGCAAAGACGAGCCGCGCAGCTACGAGGACTACGTGCGCAAGGCAGAGGAGCGGTCGAATCCGGATCGTGGGGCTGAGTAGTAGGAATGGCCCAATCGTTCCACTCGGTGGGGGGAACCCTAGACGACGCAACAGGAGGTGAACCGCCGTACACGTCCTGACGGAAGTGTTTGGAACGGTCCTCTTCGCGCTCCAGTCTGGGGCTGAATGGGGCGGGCCGCCCTGGGCAGAACACGGTGGAGGCGGTTTCTGGGGGCCTTGGATGCTCATTCCCTTTCTGCTCTGGGTTGGGTTGCTGGCGTTCATCGCCTGGATCCTAACGCGCCTCTTCCCCAGAAGGCGAGGGGGAGATGGGGAGGCGAAACCGCCCAGGGACTCGGCAGAGGAGATTCTGCGCGAACGCTTCGCCCGCGGCGAGGTCTCCGAAGGGGAGTACCTCAGGGCGCTGGAGATACTGCGCGGTGAGACGCGTCGAGAGATTCGCGAACAGGACGACCACGAAGGAAAGATGGGCTAGCGGTACGACAAGCCGCGAGCACGAAACGACAGGAGTCATGCCGTTGTTGTTCGGATTGTTCTTCTTGGGAGCCATAGTAGCTGTCGCGACGTTGGCCTCATCTGGCAACCTCTTCTCTTCGCACTAGGTAGCTTTCGAAAGGCGAGAAAGGTCCCTCACAAACAGCCCGTAGGCTGCTTCCCGTCCCCACGAGAAGTCGATTTCACGTCCTGCGGAGCTAACCAAAAGGGCCCTGCCTCTCACCCCCGACTCTGACTACGTCGCCTGATGGAAGCGGCAGCGTATTCGCACAATGGGGATTCTCCGCCCGGGTCGATAGGATAAATCGGGTGGGTCTCTAGTTTGACCTGCAAAATGCGGGTATTATTAGCGCGCTCGGCAGGACTAGAGAACCTGCGACCTTCTGATTCGTAGTCATTCTACTTAAGAGACAGAGGACGACACGGAGGGACAGGGAGAGATAGAATCACGCTTTTATAGGGGATTAGGCGCTTGCGAAGGGACAGGGAAGGACAGGGAGAGACACCCAGGTGAGCTCAGAATTGCGGTCAAAGCTAGAGGCTGAGCGCGGGGGAGGTGCTCGCGCTCATAGCCGCCGGCAGGTCTAACCCGCAGATCGCCTCCGAGCTGTTCGGATCCCTGAGCGCCGTCAAGACCCACATCAACAACATCTACCGCAAGCTCGACGCGCACAGCCGCACGCAGGCCCTGGCGCGAGCTAGGGAGCTAAACCTGATCTAGAAGAGCGCCGGGCTTCGCTCCAACCGCCCGAGCTCCTGCTATCCTTGGGCCCGGCTTTTTGGCGCCGATAACAAGGGGGAGCGGAGATGGGCGTGGTGTCGGGTGGCGAGGACAGGCTTCCGGGGGCGGATCTCGCGGTGGAGCTGGCGGAGGCGCGAGGGCTACGGGCTTTGGCTGGGGCGCCGGGCTTTAGTCGTCGAAGAGGGTCACGTCGAGCCGGCTGAGGCGCGCGGGGTCGGCGAGCACGTCGATCCCGACGACCTTCCCGCCTGCGACCTTGAAACTGAATATGACACGCGGCCGCCCACCGGGGGCCCACACGGCCCCGGCGGATCCATCGACGAGCGCCGGTCTGGCCGCCCGGGCACGCCCCGAGAATATGTCGGCCACGGCCGCCGCCCCGCGGACCTCGGTTGACAGCGCCGGCGCACCCTGGGCTTGCCTCGAGGCGGCACCCTGCACGGCCGCGCGGTCGGCCCGGAGCACGACGTCGGGGTCGAGCACCGAAAGCAGCGCCCCGAAGTCGCCTTCGCGCGCGGCGGCGAGGAAGGCCCCGACGATCTCTCGCTGGCGGGTGGAGTTGGCGTCGGGAGTGGCGGCCTCTCCCCGCACCCGGCGGCGTGCCCGGCTGGCGAGCATCTTGGCCGCGTTCGGGGAGCGTCCCACGACGGGTGCGATCTCTGCGAAGGGTACCCCGAACACGTCGTGCAGCACGAACGCGACCCTCTCGGCGGGAGAAAGCGTCTCCAGCACCACGAGCAAGGCGGGGCCGACTCGGTCGGCCACGAGCGCCTCGTGCTCGGGATCGCCCCCGTCCTCGCGGCCCACGATCGGCTCTGGCGAACGTGCCCCCGGGGGCTCGCCCAAGGACTCCTCGCGCCTTGAGCGGCGCGAGCGCAGCATGTCCAGGCACACTCTGCCGACGACCGTCGTCAGCCACCCCTTGAGATTCTCGATATCGCCCGTTTCCGAGCGGCTGAGGCGCAGCCAGGCCTCCTGCACGGCGTCTTCGGCCGCGCCCGTCGAGCCGAGCATGCGGTAGGCCACCGTTCGTAGGTGGGCGCGGTTCTCCTCGAAGCGCTGTGCCAACCAGTCGTGTTCGGCCACCGTTACCTTCCTCCGCTTTAATCCGTCATTATAGTAGTGACGAACACAACTGAGCCGATGTAACGCGACAGGTAGGAGGAGCTCATCGTGACCGAAGGCGCCAAGACGATCATTTACCCCGTCACGGACCTCGCCAAGGCCAAGAAGCTGTACGCCGAGCTGCTGGGCGCGGAGCCCTATGCGGACGAGACCTACTACGTGGGCTTCAACGTCGAAGGCCAGGAATTCGGCCTCGATCCCAACGGCCACGGCAAGGGTATGACGGGCCCCGTCATCTACTGGCACGTGCAGGACATCGAGATGAGCCTGAAGACGCTCCTCGAAGCTGGCGCTGAGACCGAGCAAGAAGTCAAGGACGTCGGCAGAGGCCTATTGATCGCCTCCGTTAAGGACGCAGACAGCAACGTCATCGGCCTCCTACAGTCGCCTTAGTTGCACGGGAGACGAGTCTACTCCTGGTCCAGAAAATCCACGCGGTGGGTGATCCGACGCATCGACTGCGGCCGGTCGGCCGGGTGGAATCGCCGCTGACCGATCTCGCCGCCGCCCCCAAACAGGGCGACGAGGGGGCGCCTCAGGCGCGGGTCGTATTCCGGCCCGAGTTTCGCGAAGCCGCCGGCGGTCTACGGGAAGGCGACGAGGTGCTCGTGCTGACCTGGCTGCACCAAGGGCGCCGCGACGTGCTCTCCGTGCACCCGCGCGGCGACACGAACCGGCCCCGCGAGGGCGTGTTCGCGACCCGGTCGCCCGATCGTCCCAACCCAATCGGATTGCACGCCGTCGTGATCGAGTCGGTGGAGGAAGACGCCATCACGGTCCGCAACCTCGAAGCGATCGACGGCACCCCCGTCCTGGACGTCAAACCCGTCCTCGGCAGGCCGGACCAACGGTGATGCGGCATGCTCGGAGAAGCGCCAGCGCCCCGGTTAGAGCGTCCACGCTGTCTAGCAACAACGCAAGCAGTACGCTCCGAAACGGCTCGAGTACGACACCGACGCGTGGGTGACCACGCTGTCATCCAGCCCGACCGGCCGCAACCTGCGATAAGCGGCAAGCTCCGCCTCGGCATAGGCCCGACCCGCGATCTCGTCCTCGGCGAGGGGACCGCGCAAGCGCTGGTGGCCACCGAGATCCCGGATGAGGTCGGCGACGCCTTGGCGGCAAAGACCGGATTCGACACGCGCCGGCTCACCACCACCTACTTCTACCTTCACATCCATCCGCGGCGGCTCCAGGCCTGGCGCGAAGCCGACGAGCTCGAGGACCGCGAGCTCATGCGCGGCGGACGCTGCGTCATCCCCTGACCGAGAAAAGACACGCTGCCGAACGATCGTCGGCCAGCAGGGCCTCGCTGGAAGCCTCCGCTCGGGGATCCGCCGGGGGCTTCCGGAGGGGAGGCGTGCCCCGATCCGGATCCCACAGGCCCCTCTTAAAGGGCCTCAAAGTAGGAGAACAGCACCCCCTGCAGCAAACCTGCTCACGATGTGCGCGACACCCCCGTGCACCGAACGCAGCAGGAAGACCTCCGAGTGTACTTCAGTGGAGATCCTGCCGCCGACGCGTGTTTTGGGGGTGGCAACACCACGCAGGGCCGGTAGGCTTACCCGGAGATGAGGCGTCGGTGGCGACCAGGAAGGGGCGGCGCGTGGTACGCGAGGTGATGTGGTGGGCGTGGGACGGTGTCGGACTGGGGCACCTGCGGCTTGCGGTCCGCGACAGCGGCGTCGTCGCCAATGGCGTGGTCCTGGGCGTGACGGAAGGCTGCCCGTTCCGCCTTGCCTACGAGGTGCGCTGCGACGCCGGCTGGCGCGTGAGGGCCGTTCGCGTGGGCGTCCCTGACGAGCCGCCGAAGGTCGAGCTGCTTTTTGACGGGGAGGGCAACTGGACGGGGCCCGACGGGCGGACCCTGCCGTACCTGGCGGGTTGCGAGTACGTGGACATCTCCCAGACGCCGTTCACCAACACCCTCCCGATCCGGAGGCTCGACCTCGCGCCCGGGGAGTACGCCGAGATCACGGTCGCCTACTTCGACGGGACCGAGCTGCAACCCTGGCCGGAGCCGCAGCGCTACGCCTGCCTCGAGAAGGGCGACGGGGGCGGGCTCTACCGGTTCCTGAGCCTCGATGGCGGGTTCACCGCCGACCTGCCGGTGGACCCAGACGGCCTTGTCGTAGACTACCCGGGGCTGTTCAGGAGGGCCCTAACCTAGCCGAGGACCTCCAGGTAGGGGAACAGCGCTTCCTGCAGCGCCCGGGGCCTCCCGGGTCGTGGGGACGGTGATGGCTAACAACCCGGTCCCCCTCATCGTCCCGTGCCACTGGGTGGTCAGAAACGACGGACTGACCGGCGGCTATGCCTTGCCTTTGGCGCCGACAAGAACGCGAGGCTGTTGGAGGCGGAGGGCGTCTCCCCGGAGGAGCTCCAGCGCGGCCCCTACGTGGCGACGCCGACCACCGGGATCGTCTGCCACGCCACCTGCTGCAACGCCAAGAGGATTCGCCCCGAGAACCATTGGCCGTTCCGGTCGGTGCGCGCCGCCGTCGAGGCCGGCTACCGACCTTGCCAGGTGTGTCGCCCGGTCGCAACCGCAGGAGCCCGCGAGAACAACTAGCTCAGGAGGTAGGAGATGAATCGGGGTATTTCTATGGCGCGCTCGGCAGGACTCGAACCTGCGACCTTCTGATTCGTAGTTACACGTACTACGTTTATGGCTGTTCGTGGAAGTTCGAAAATGCTTTAGATAAGCCAAACTCGGTTTCTCATCGTTTCTCGTTGTTTGCTCCGGTCACTGTCAAATCTCTGTCAAAAACTGTCACTGGTTTAAAAGCTGTCGGAACGGGACCCCTCTATACTCAAACAGGCCTACCTATGGGCAAAGAGGAAGGCTGAGACGGCCCCGTAAAATCCCGGCCCCGTTGGGTAGCTTTTGAGAATCTATGTTCTCGAAAGTCATCCGCCTTCTGGCGTTACAAGTTCTAGGATCGTAGCTGCAAGAATTTGTAAAAAATAGTCCATTTGGGTCATGCGCCTAGCTCCCTACCTGTCATACTACGTCTGTTCGAACAACGGCGGGGCTGACGAGTCTCGCCCTAGAAGAAGGGAGAGCTATGTCAAACCCAGCGGTGGAAGCACCAGGAGGTGCTCACGATAGCCGAAGGAGTACTTGGATTAAAGGGGTGCTGATCACCTTAATAGTCGCGATCCCTGCCTTCATGCTAGGCCCCGTCATCTGGCCTCCTCTAGGTATGGAGCCTACCCCCGCCCAGATGCCCTTTTTCATGGTAGAGAGCTTCTTTGAGGCCATAGCTTTAGGGTTGGGAGTGACGTTCCTGATATTGGGGCTGCCGGTAGTGCGTAGGGTAGAGCCCGACATGCGGCTTAGGGCGTGGTTGCTTTACTTGAGCATAGGCTGGGCATTGATCTCTTGGTGGCCGCACGGCAACCTGCACGTGAGCAACGGCGATAATATGCAGAGACTTTTGTACATCGAGTATGCCTTCCATGTCACCCTGATAATAAGTGCTGCCATTGCGGCCTACTCGTTTGTATCTTTGATGCGAGCGTGGACCCGAAGGCATGAAGAAGAGGTGCGTGCTAGATAAGTAAGGCAGCACCTCTGCTGGAGGCTTAAAAGCCCCTGCACGTTACCGCATCCGGGCGGGGCTACTAACAGCCCCGGCCTTCTTTTATGCCATCTAGGGTAGGTAGCTTATGAGAATCTGTGTTCTCACAAGCTATCGGCCTTTTGGCGTTACAAGCCTTCCTAGCGAGCAGGTCATGGCTGGCACAGGAGCAGCCCCTTAGCGCTAGAGGCAAGCGCTTTTGCTTTGGGCCCAAAAGACACGCTAGTTATTATTTGTTGTTACGTTTTTGCACTAACCAGATTTTGTGGCACGGGGGTGTAGTATAGTGGATATTGTAGCTAGAGATACAGACAGCTCTGCAAGTGGGGGTTGGGAAAGAAAGGGGATGCCGATCCGAGTCATCGAGCGTATCGCGGAGCACTTCGATGTTCAGGAGGTGCCGTTCGGTAGGAACTACCAGTGGTCTCCCGAGCAGGTTGTGGCCGAGTGTAGTAAATGCGGCAAGAGGACGACCTACAGCAGGTCTGAGATCCTCGGCTCAGAAGTGGTCAGCTGCGAATGCGGTAAGGGCAACACAGCCCGTATCCGGGGGGAGCTGGTCATCCGGGTGTTAGATGAGGAGTACGAGGCTCATCACCACCCCTGGGAGCATGACGCCAACGCCCAGGCTAAACAACAGCTACGGAACGAGGGTGCTTATCCAAAGGACTCAGCCTGGCGCTACAACGACGTTACTGCACGTAATGGGATAGAAGAAGAATGAACTCGAAGTCGGTGTCTCTAACAGCTCCGGCTCTTTTCACACTCTCTTCTTGCTAGGCAGAGATAGCTTATGAGGATACGGGTTCTCACAAGCTATTGCGCCTTTTGGGGTTACCTTGTATAGCCTTGAGCAGGAGAGATTGCTTGTGGCCTTGACAGTGAGGGTGCCAAGACGTTACGAATGCCAGTCTCCCGGTGTCCTGTTCCTGACTCCAACCGCTTAAGGGCGCCGGGTCTTATAAAGAGGGGCCGGAGGCCTAAAATGGTCCAAAGGATGCACGTAATTGCACCCTGCGGGCCATGGACAAAGCCGTCTATGTGCGGCAATGTAACGCAGCATAGCCGGGCTGGGCTTCCTTGTAGTAGGGGGGTCAGCCCGGTAATGAACTCAACCGTACCACTACATCAGGGGCAAGTCTGTACCCCAGGGCACAAAGTAGGGCCGGGCACCCTATAGGTAGTGGACCGGGGCTATGGCTTGCCCGCACTTTTAGGGAAGGCGGAAGAAAGGAGGAGGCCACATGCCTACCTACGTAGTACTTGCGAACTATACCGACCAAGGCATCAGGAATGTGAGGGATACCACCACGCGCCTCGATCGCGGCGGCGAGCTCGCACAGAAGTACGGGGCGAAGTTAGAGCAGGCTTACTGGACGGTAGGGCCCTACGATATGGTCAGCATTATCGAAGCACCGGACGATGAAGCTCTGAGTGCCTACCTCCTCGAAATCTGCTCTTTGGGCAACATTAAAACCACCACGCTTAGGGCGTATAACGAGGAAGAGATGTCAGGCATCATCGAGAGACTCGGACCTGCCCCCGGGGCATGAGCTAAGCAAAGAGGGGCCAGAGAAAACAAGAAAGGTGCCTGCTGTAAGCAACAACCTCCGGCCCCCTCAACACACATTAGCTACCTACGCCGGACTGCCGCTAAACCCTATAGCCCCGGTCCGATAGGGGTAGGGGTTAACGGTAGAAAAGAAGTGTACTTTGCAAAGCATTGTGGGCCTATGCATGCCTATATAGGACTAAGGATCTATGGCCAAAAGAGAGAGCCCGGGGAACCCTGGTGTAGGCGCTCCACCCCCTCTTTTAGCGCTCGGTAGGCGGCCCCGCTGCTGGAACACTTGGGGCCTCTGGTTCGACACGCAAGGCAGCTAGCGTAGTAGTACGATCCAGCTTCGGTGGGGGTTACCACGATAGGGTAACTATGATCGCACCTGTCCTCACTACGAACATAAGGGGGAGGTGGTTCGGTACGCAGTTCGCGCTCCATCATATAGAGTTCATCTCCTTCAAAGCACTCCTCCGGGCCTTTCCCCCTGGGAAGGTATAGAAGGAAGCTTGCCACACCTACAGAGTATCTTCTGTGCCGTGGGACACAAAGTATCCCACGGCACAAACACCGGACGCATAGCCCTGGTCCGATCGGGGCAGGGGTTGGTGGCAGAAGGAAGCGTGCTCGCAAAGCATTGTTTTATGTGCATGCACACAGAACTAAAGTAGTGCCATTGTCTTATGTAACTCTCATAAGACACGACCCCCTACGTGTTACATAAGACAATATCGGCCTATAGGTAGTGGACCGGATGAGCAAAGAAAAGGGCCGGGTGGAAGATCCTGCTTACCCAGCCCCTCGTTAATGACCCTCGCATCATAGCAGCAAAAGGACCAGAGCCCCCAATATGGGACCTCGGCCCATACAACCACTAAGACATTTTCCAGGCCTTTTATGGTTTCAACGGCATGCCCGCCGAGGGCCGCCAATAACTATGTTGTTGTGTGCCACCTTCCGGCACCGCGAAATCTACGCAAATCTCTACCTCCATGACCTCTCGGGAAGCACATTCCTCCCAAGAGGTGCATCGAGGTCCTTGCCAATCGACGCACACCCACACTTCCTTCGGCGCAACTTGTTTACAGATTTTGGTTTCGGTGGAAGGGGCTATGTATACGTGTTTGCCTTCTCGCTCCCGACGAACGTAGATGACTTCGTCCGAGACGTTGGTAATCGCGTCTCTCTCCTGATCCACTTTAAGAAATTTCTCTCGCACCTGTCCTCCCGATCTCATGGTAATTAGCAGGATTCGAGCACGTCTTTAGCGCCGAGCGCGTCCTCGACCGCGATGGGCCGCTTCGCCGAAAGGTTGAGGGGCGCGGACTCCACCCCGGCCGGTCCTTGAAGGGTGCGTTCCGCAGGCTCGTAAGTGGTCAGATAAGTGGTACGCTCTCACAAAGAGCGGCTTCGAGAGAGAGAAAACTCCGTAATATGCAGGGCATTTAGTAGCGCGCTCGGCAGGACTCGAACCTGCGACCTTCTGATTCGTAGTCATTCTCTTACAGGGACAGAGGACGACACGGAGGGACAGGGAGAGACAAAACTACGCTTTTATAAGGAATTCAGTACTCTCGAAGAGACACAGAGGGACAGGGAGAGACACCCAGTTGCGGTCAGAATTGCGGTCAAGATCTGTGCTCGCAAACGCAAAGAGCTTTCCCTACTTATAGATAGGAGGCGGGTTGCCTCCGGAGGTCTCAAAACTCATAAGGTTGCTAAGTATCGAGACTTTGATTATGAAACGGGTTATGAAACATCTCAATAGCCATAAAACCGTTGGTTGGGAGTGTGGGAGAAGTATGTTTCATAATCGACCGTTTATGAAACACCTTCATTGGTGTATCAAAAAGGGAGGTTTTTGATACACGCTGCTTATACCAAATACGACCGTTTATGAGACAGGTAAAAGAGCCTACTCTAAGAGAACCGGTTGCCGGCGAGCGGTCTTTCTGTAAACTCGCCGTGTTCTTCTAGGAGCACCGCAGCTAGTCGGGGCGTGAGTAGCACCCTAACCCAGTAGCTCGTGCCCCGCCTGCGGTCGAGGAGCTCGAAGACCGGGTCTTCGGTTTCGGTTAACGCCCGATAAGCTAGTATCGACAAGGCGTTGGCGTTGCCGACGAGCAGGTACGGCGAGGAGGATTCGCACACCTTCCAGCCGGCGCCGACGAATCTTTGCTCTATCTCTTCGCGGTTCACTATCTTCTCCTTCCCTAACTCCCCGAGACATTAATATACTCTGTCATTGTGCTTTATGAGTACTCAAAGTAAGGTAAACTGATGTATGATGCTCAAAAGCAGGGAGAAGCCGGGCCGCTTCAACGAACGCGGGTGCCCCTAGAGGCGGAGGTAATGGACGAGAGGTTTGCCCAAGGGAAGTATTTACTGGACGTCGCCGACGTCGCTGAGTACTTGGGCGTAGAGCAGACGACGGTCCAACGCTGGTGCCGCGAGGGGAGCGTTCCGGCGATGAAGATCGGCAAGGGGTGGCGCATTCGCCGTGAGGCGCTAGAGCGCTTCCTTGAGCGAAGCGAGCGCTCGGAGTCGCTCGTCGGGCGCTTGCGGTCCTTTTTAGAGGTGCCGGACAACATGCTCGCCATCGCCCAAGACCGCGAGATGATGCACCGCCTCGACGCGGCGTTCTTCCAGGTAGGCGAGGCTCAGGGCGGGAGGCTGATCAAATACGCCGGCGGGGAGCCTTGGGACTCGCTGGAAGATGTGCGCACCGAGCTGGAGCCCCACGGCTTGGAGGTGGGGCGCCTGGAGAAGGAGGGGCGCTTTCGCTTCGCTTCCGAGCCCGATCCGCAGCGCGGGCGGGCTGAAGAGCTAAGGCAGCTCCTTTCCGAGGAGACCAACGGGGGCCGCTCCGTCTGGGTTAGCTTCGACTGGGCCCATCAGGTCGACCTAGACGCGGCGCTGAAGCAGCAGGAAGCGCTGCAAGAGGTGGTCGAGGAGGGCGAGCTCGTGGTCAAGACGGCCGTGCTGGAGGAGGTGGTCGACGAGTGGCCGGGGAAGATGCTTAGGCGGGCGCAGGTATTGCACTCGGGCACGATCTGGCTCTCGGAGTCCGGGCTGGCTCTAAGCCGCGTGACGCCACCACCCTCAAGCTAGGAAGTGCGAGCCATCTTGAGAAAGAGAAGGTGACCTATAGGCCGGGGGGCAGATCTCTCTAGCAGATCTCGAGAAAGAAACGAGGAAAGAGCATGTCAAGGGACGTGCCAAAGGATCGAGGCTCACTAAACACTACGCCGGCTCCCGAGAGTGGGACGACCCGGGCACCAAGGCGAACGGTTGAGCCGGCTTCGGGACGAGCGCTGAGGCAACACCCCTATCCGGTGTACTGGATGATCACCAGGAACGACAACGGACCATTGGAGGTCCTCACCACCGGCCTCACCAGCGGCGAGGAAGCGCTGGCGGTCTTCAGCCACCAGGAGGAGGCCGAGATGTTCCTCAAGCTCTGGGAAGTAGGGTTCGATTGCTGGCAGGTCAGGGAGAGTACGGCCGGGGAGCTTATCTCGGTGCTCTACGGGCCCTGCGCGAGCGTGGAGCGGGTGGCCCTGGACCCATTGCCGGAGATGGTCCTCGAGAGGACGGTTGGGCTCGTGAGCCTGAGTCGGGAACGCTTCGTAGAGCTCGTGTTGAGTACTACCAGTACCAAAAGGGCCGTTTTTTCAAACGAGTGCCAAGAGCCTAGAGCTAACCCATAAAAGGGTTGCTGAACACGCTGCCCTTCCTCACTTGCCGCAACTATGCCCGCATAACAGCAATAGCACTCATCGTGCTGGGCCTGCTTGGGCTCACAGAGGTTATAGATTGGGCATCGCCTGCAAGCTTCTTCCATGTAATGCTCGGAATGCTCTATGGCGGGGTGGGCTTCCTATACCCAAGAGGAGAGGTACGTGTATTAGTCAGGGGATTGGGCGTGTTACTAGTGGTAACCAAAAGCGCTACCATCCTTGCACCCTTACTTTGGGGCGAATCTCCCCTTAGAGGTCCTATAGAGATCGCGTGCTTAGTAGTAGGGCTTCTCAGTATTGTGGCCGCCAAGTATCTAAGAGAAGATACCCCTATAAAAGGAGCTTAGGGGTTGTTGAGTAGCCCGTGCAGCGGCTATTTGTGAGACTTGCTGCTCTCTGAGGAAGATATCCTCCCTAGCCTTCGCACAATGGGGATTCTCCAACCACTAGCTGTACCAAAAACGGAGGTTTTTGATACACGCTGCTTGTTCCAGAAACGGTCGTTTATAAAACAGCGTAGAAGAGCGCATTGGAGAAGCCTTACTAGCGGATGGGCCCTGCACCGCGCCCGTAGTCGCCTTCATCAGTGCTAGAGAGCCTCGATCGCTCCTTCCTAATACGTGCGTTGACCAACAGCGGCGGGCCTCCTCTGGAGCCATAGACGCTTCTGGAACTGGAACGGGGGCTTATCGCGGTGATGGCTATAGGGTGGTGAGCCCAGTTTGTTGAGCCGCCGCGAACCACAACCCGGGCAACCTATGCGGAAGCTACTTACGATCCTAGGTGCGATAATAAAACCGCGTCGAGGCGAGAAGCCAGCTCAGTCTCGGCTAGCAATGTCTTTGCTATCCAGGTTAGCCTTTGGCAGCTCAACCTTAACTTTTGTGCCAACTCCTTCTTGAGAACGGATGGAGATAGTGCCTCCCATCCGCTCGGTAAGTTCTTTGCAGATCGCAAGCCCCAGGCCAAAACCTTCCGAGCTTTCTTTCCCCCTGTAAAAGCGCTCGAAAACGTGGGGAAGGTCGTCTGGGCTTATCCCCACTCCCTCATCCTCCACCGTGACAGCGCCGTCCTCGACGTGCAGCCGTATATACCCACCCCGGCTGGAATGCTTGATAGCGTTGGTAAGCAAAACCAGTAGTACCTCTTGGAGCCACTCGGAATCTGCGCGTACGCAGCAAGTCCTCTGGCCTTCGATACTGAGCCCGAGTCCGCTGCTCTCTATAAGCGGTTCTATCAACCCGGCTGCCTGCTGCCCCACTTCCCTTAAGTCCACAACCTCCTGCTCAGGCTCCCTGAGATCCCAACCTACCCTGGACAGGCGCAGCAAGACATCAGCCAGCCGCTGCATCCGCCGGCCTTCTCCGAAGATATGCTCCAGATGGCGGCGTCTCATGGCAAGGTCTGCATCATCTCCGGTTGCCAGCAGCTCCGCAGCGCCCATGATGGCCATGAGAGGTGTCCTGAGCTGGTGAGCGGCGTTGGCCAGGAAACGCTGCTGATAGCCCTCCAGCCGGTGTCCTTCCGAGAGATCCTGCATGACCACAAGCACGGCACGCCGTTCGTCGTTGACTAAACACTCTAGCTTTACCCGAAGATAGCTCTCTCCGGAGTGCACCCGAGCCTCTATGCTCTCGTTATCCCTGGCACATTTGGCCACCGCTTTCGGCAGATAAAAGTCCTCCCACAGGTCCGGAAGCTCTTCGAGGAGCCCCCCGTTTGTTACGCCCAACATAGCGTGGACGGCCGGATTGGCGAAAAGCACATACCCTTCTACATCAGCCATCAGCACACCCTCCGTGAGGTTGTCTAGTATGGCCTTGAGACGGTGTTGCGTTATCTCTGCCTCGGTACGAGCAGCCTGCTCGCGCTCTAGTGCACCCAGCAGCTCCAGCCGCCCCACCACCGCACGCGCAAACGCTCGTAGCAGCCTCATCTGCTCTTCGCCGAAATCATGTCTGGGTGAGGTATCAAGCACGCACAATGTGCCGATGGTATTCCCCCTAGAGGTGACGAGCGGTGTGCCTGCATAGAAGCGGATGCCGTAGTTCACACAGAAGTGCTGTTCCTTGAACTCGTCGGTGGCCAGGAAGTCAGGTACGCACAGCGGCTTTACAGTCCCCACCACATACTTGCACATACTGCGCTTTAGGGGATCTTGCCTCTCCACGGTAAGCTCCTCGGGGAGCTTTCCTGACCAAGCCCTGAAGTACTGTACGTCCGAGAGGTCCAAGTTCACCATGCACAGCTCGGTTTGGAAGATGAGGCGCACCTCGTCTACGATCTCTTGAAGGATATGATCGGGTTCGGGACGCGCGGCGTCCAGGTAGTCAAGCTCCGCTAGTCGCCGTGCTTCTTCCCCACCATTGTTGAGCGTGGCCCCTGAGCCTTGCTGCTTGGCTAGGTCTGCCTCAGGGAGCATGCGTGAGGCGCCTCCTCATGTGTCGTGTGCTAGGTATGGGGCCATATCTGTATAGTTTTCTCCTCACAGCCGCTAGCCCTTCCGTATCATACCATTTACACCTATTCTCCTTTGAACCAGCTTCTAAGAGCGTGTTTGGTAAAGGTGAGGGTTAGGAGATCTTGCTTCCACGTTCGGAAGCCCCATCTGAGCCCTCACCACCAAGTGTGTTTTCGAAAGCCGAGGAAGCTACTCCGCTAAAACAGGGCCACCCCCCGTCTCCATGAGAAGCCCATTTCAGGTTCTATGGAGCCAATCCTACCCCTTACGAAATACGCTCTAAGATTTGCAGGATAGTACAGGGATTATGGACGATCATTATAACGCCCTGCGCTCCAGGGCTCCTATAATGAGTAGGATACCAGAGAAATTAATCCCGGTCCTTAGGAGCAATCTGGACTTTTGTTTAAGAGGAGATCCGCCTTTAGTAGGGCGAGAGGCCTGCATGCTTACAGAGCAGCATCGTCAGCCCAGAAGCACGAGCCGCGCTCAACAACCACGTAGCTGTGGACGAAAGGAGCAGAAACCCACGTACAACGCGAAGGCCTACTCCGCGTGGACAAGCAGCATTGCTTTGAAAAATCTTTAGGAGGAAAATCATGCAAAAGACTGTTCTGAACAACAGGGTGGAAATGCCCCTTCTAGGGTTTGGTGTTTTCCAGATACCGGATGCCGAAGAATGTGAACGAAGCGTCTACGACGCGATACGCACGGGCTACCGTCTAATCGATACGGCGGCTGCGTATGGCAATGAAGAGGCCGTCGGCAACGCTATTAAGAGGGCCGGGGTGCCGAGAGAGGAGCTGTTCGTCACCACCAAGCTCTGGATCGCGTATGCCGGGGACGAAAGTACCAAGCAGGCGTTTGACCGATCGTTGCAGCGATTGCAGCTAGAGTATCTCGATCTGTACCTGATTCACCAACCCTTTGGGGATGTGTATGGCGCTTGGCGAGACATGGAAGACTTGTACCGGGAAGGCCGGGTACGAGCCATCGGGGTCAGCAACTTCCAACCCGACCGTTTGATGGACCTGATGGTGCATAACGAGGTGGTTCCGGCGGTGAAT
>DASQSI010000197.1:0-3048 GCA_035642415.1 Rubrobacteraceae bacterium | reverse complement strand
CGCAGAACGCAGCCTGGTCGTCGCCGGCTACGCCAAGGAGCACCCCGACGCTTTGAAGATCGCCAACCGCCTCTCCGACCTGCTCTTCGTCGTCGCCCGTAACGCCGACGGCAACACCTCTCTCTCGAAAGGATAGCAACCCAAATAGGCGTTTTGAGCGTCTAGTAGTGAGCTAAATATTGGAGTGTAAAAGACCAGTCAGCCCGCTGGGTAAACACAGGGGTACGATCACCGATATGCGGCAAGGAAGCTTTCTCGAAAATCGAGTATATTCTGCGGAAGATTGGGGCTCAGACGCGAGGGGTGCTAGTGGAGGTCACATAGGTAAGGCGCTGGAGGTGGGCAGTGCAAAAATGCCCAGGGCTTCTTCGCTCACTGTGGTTACTCCACGCTTGGGCAATAATTGTGAAATCCGCTGCCAAGGGCAAGGGCCATTTGTGGAAGCGTCAGAGCGGGAACTCAAGGCCGAGTGGGGAAGGAGTTTATAGAAGCTTACTTAGCGGGTAGGAGCGAAGTGGTAGTTGTTGACTGGTGGGGAAGTTACTATCTTCCCTTGAAGTTATATATATGAGAACTACTCTAGGCAGAAGGAAAGTGATGGATGTAGACACCAAGGTCGAGAGCATCTGTGAAGAGGTCATCGCGAGGAATCCTGGCGAGCCCGAGTTTCACCAGGCAGTCCGCGAAGTGGTCGGCTCCTTAGGACCCGTCCTCAAAAAGCACCCGGAGTTTGTCGAAGAGCGGATCATTGAAAGGCTCTGCGAACCCGACCGGCAGATCCTCTTCAGGGTAGCTTGGCAGGATGACGAGGGCCAAGTGCACGTCAACCGCGGCTTCCGCATCGAGTTCAACAGCGCGTTGGGTCCCTATAAGGGAGGGCTACGCTTCCACCCCTCCGTCTACCTGGGCATCATCAAGTTCTTGGGCTTCGAGCAGATCTTAAAGAACAGCCTTACCAACCTCGGCCTCGGCGCCGGTAAGGGTGGCTCGGACTTCGATCCCAAGGGCAAGTCTGATGCTGAGGTGATGCGGTTCTGCCAGAGCTTTATGCTCGAACTACACCGCCACATCGGCCACTTCACCGATGTCCCAGCCGGCGACGTAGGTGTAGGGCCACGCGAGATAGGCTACATGTTCGGCAGGTACAAGCGTATCACTAACCGCTTCGAGGCCGGCGCTTTAACCGGCAAGGGAGTCGGCTGGGGGGGATCTATGGCTCGCACCGAGGCGACGGGTTACGGGTGCGCCTACTTCATGGAGGAGATGCTCAAGACCTTAGGGGAGTCCTTCGAGGGCAAGACCTGCCTGGTCTCCGGCTCGGGCAACGTAGCCATCTACACCATAGAGAAGATCCAGGAGGAGTTCGGCGGCAAGGTGGTGGCCTGCTCTGACTCCAACGGCGTTATTTACGACGAGAAGGGCATCGACCTGGAGACCGTTAAGCGCCTCAAGGAGGCCGAGCGGGCTCGTATCTCCGAGTACACCGACCCCCACAAGCACGCCCGCTACGAAGAGGGAGGCAACATCTGGGAGATCCCCTGCGACGTGGCTCTACCGTGCGCTACCCAGAACGAGCTCGACGAAGGCGATGCCAAGAAGCTTATAGAGAATGGCTGTACAGCGGTCGGAGAAGGGGCCAACATGCCCTGCACCCACGAGGCTATAAGGCTCTTTTCGGACGCCGGCATCGCCTTTGGTCCCGCCAAGGCCGTTAACGCCGGCGGTGTGGCAGTCTCGGCCCTGGAGATGCAGCAAAACGCTGGCCGTGAGGCCTGGAGCTTCGAGTACACAGACCAAAAACTCCAGGAGATTATGAAAGACATCCATATTACCTGCTACGAGACAGCCGAAGAGTACGGCACTCCTGGCAACTACCTCAATGGCGCCAACATCGCCGGCTTCCTGAACGTCGCGCAGGCTATGCTCGCTGAGGGAGTGGATTAGGTCAGTCAGCCGAACGAACTGATGCAGTTCAGTCGCCCAGGACGAAAAACTGCATGGTCCTGTAGACCCTATACACTGAAGGCTTCAGGTTCCACGGCGGGCTACGCCTTCGAGCCCCGACCCCGAAGAAAGGCTATAGGGTCAACGCCTGCAATATCGTAGTCAGCATAGATAAATTACACAACAACCTCGACGTGCTGCGCAGGCATTGTGAGGACGTCGAGCGCGACTACGAAGCGACCTATCGACTCGGCCTCCATCGACGTTTACCTGCTGGAAGAAGGCAAGACCCCAAGGAAGTAGGTCACAGGTCACTAGCTCGCGGTGATGAGTTACGCCATGTATTCCAGGCGGGGGCTATGATAGACACCTCTGAAGAGATCTCTGAGAGGCTGTAACCGATGGACAAGGCCGGGACCGGGTACTTAATAATCTACCTGCTTCGCGTCGCGTACGACCCCGCCCTCGTAGAACATCTCGTCAGGGAAGTAATCTCGGACTTGGCTTGAAGCGAGCTTAGCCAGCCCCGAAGGCTATGGCGGTTCACCGTCGCGAACTCCCAAAAGGGGTACGAATGGTTTAAACTGCTCGCATGAGCGAGGAGAAGTATTCTGTAGGCGAGGAGCCCCCCTTAATAAGGGTAGAGAAGCCCTGGGGCAGGTTCGAGCAGTACACCCACAACATTCTCTCCACGGTTAAGATCATCACCGTCGATCCGGGCGGCACGCTCTCGCTCCAGTACCATCATCACCGCGATGAGCTCTGGGTTGTTCTAGATCCCGGCGTTAAGGTAGAGCTCGGGGAGAAAGTGCTCCACCCAGAGGTCGGAGAGACGCTCTTCATACCGAGAGAGACAGCCCATAGGCTCTCCTGCGAAGGCGAGCGTCCGGTGAGAATCCTCGAGGTCTCCTTCGGCGAGTTCGACGAGGACGACATCGTCCGCCTCGAAGACGCCTACGGTCGTATAGGCTCATGAGAACCCTGCTGCTGCACCACTACTTCCGGCCTGGGGATGAAGCCCGTCTTCGTGCGTAGACCACAACAGCTACCTGAGGAGTGCGTCCTCATAGAATAATGAGCTCTCTGTGGGAGAACGAGACGCAT
>DASQSI010000196.1:0-8472 GCA_035642415.1 Rubrobacteraceae bacterium | reverse complement strand
CTTCGTCTCTAGCCCGCTTAGCGACTAGCGTTTCTTGAAGGATGGCCGCGTAGTATACGCCGCACCCACAGACGCTCGTAGAGCCGGTAAGGTTCAACTTCTCGCCACAGTCGCACTCAATCCTCTTACGTCCCGGACGCCACGCGTAAACCATGCCGCATGGCACCTCATGGGTGTCGTAGCTTCTCTCGATGTGGCCGGTTATCTTCATTATTTATCAACCTCCTCTCTTTCTTTGCCAATGTTGGCGCCCATAACCGATCCCTCTGACAGAACCGCGCAATAGGGCAGGCCCGGCTGACTTCTTCTACAGTCCATCGAAGCTCCTTAAAAGTTGTTCGCCCAGAGGTATCCAGCTGCTACACCTTGCTCTCTATGCCGCCAACGAGGCCACCAGGGCGTAGTACTCAGGGGTGCTGTAGTAGCGTTCCTGAAACCGTAGGTAGGCCTCTTTGCCTTCAAGTTGTTCGAGGTAGTTCTCTAGCCACGAGGAGTAATAACAACGGCGCTCTTCCTCGGCGGGGAACTTGTCGCTAGCTACTGCTTCGTCGTCTGCTGTCCAGGTATGGGCCATTTCCCACCTCCTCCTCTCTCTGTCTGTTGCAGCCACCCCTCTGATGGTAGAGGAGAGTACGTAGTGGTGAGTTAAAAGAGGGCAAAAAGCAGGTAAAAAGTTTGCTAAAGAGCGTGGCAGGGGCGGAGAGCAGGAGTTGGTGACGAATGCCCAACGATGTCCATGAAACCGGTTCTTAGTCGAGTTAACGTCGAGTTAACGCCGATTTTACGTTTTTGAAACCTGGGCGGGAAGATTCTCCCGTACCATCTCGCTTGGTAACTGAAACTGAAAGGCGACTGTACTGCCGCAGAGCGTAGTGAGATTCCGACGGCGCGCGCGGGAAGGGAGCACACAATTTGAGCAAAGTTGTGCGGGCGTTGGCTCTTGTGACAGGCTTGGCACTATTCTTAGCAGCCATTGTAGGGTGCGGAACCCAAGGCGGGAGCAACACGGGGCAAGCGTCTTCGAGTATTAACGGAGCGGGGGCCACCTTCCCGGCACCCATCTACCAGCAGATGTTTCAGCAGTTCGCCCAGGACTCGGGGATCCAGGCCGACTACCAAGCCATAGGATCCGGTGGAGGTATAGAACAGTTCACCAATAAGACCGTCGACTTCGGTGCCTCCGATGCACCGATGAACGATGATCAGATGCGGAATGCCGGCGGCGACCCGCAGCACATTGCGACGGTCGGCGGCGCGGTCGTCGCCACGTACAACCTCCAGGGGGTACAAAGCGGGCTCAAGCTCAGGGGTCAGACGCTCGCCGATATCTTCCAGGGAAAGATCACTAGGTGGAACGATACGGCCATCGCCCAGGACAACCCGGGTGTGAACCTGCCAAGCGCTGATATAGCCGTGGTGCACCGCTCGGACGGCTCGGGCACGACGAACATCTTCAGTAACTATCTTTCAACCGTGAGTTCGGACTGGAAGAACCAAGTAGGGGCAGGTACGGAGCTGAGTTGGCCCGTCGGGATCGGCGCCAAGGGCAACGACGGTGTAGCAGGGGAGGTCTCCAGGACGCCCAACACCATAGGGTACGTGGAGCTGGCTTACGCCACCGAGAACAACCTGCCTTACGCTTCAATCCAAAACGCGAACGGGGAATTCGTCGAGCCCAGCCTGGATTCCTCCAGAGCGGCCATCGAGAACGCGAGTATACCCGACGACTTGAGGGTGACCATTTCCTCCACCAATCCCAGCGGGAACGGCGTTTACCCGATCACGGGGTTAACCTGGCTCCTGATTCGCCAGCAGCAAGACGATCTAGCCAAATGCCAGGCGCTGGCTCAGATGGCGTGGTACGCGACGCACGACGGTCAGAGCCTGGCCCCCAATCAGAACTACGTCCAGATACCAAACAACGTCGTGTCACTAGATGAGCAAAAGATCAAAAGCCTGCAAGCCGAGGGTCAGAGTTGCTACCAGCAGTAAATGAATCCTACCGAGCGCGGTGCGGGAGGAGGTCCGGGATGGCTCTCTGCGGCGACCGATGCTCGAAGATCATGGCTGGTAAACGGGCCTTGTGCAGCAGATGGAGCTCGGTGGTAAAGCAGCTATGGCAGCTGGAAGGAAAAGCATGCTGAATTCGCTAGCGGCCCGTATTGCGTTGCTAAAACAGCTCCGGCAGGGAAACCTGGGAGACGTGCTCTTCCAACTTCTGGCCCTTCTCTTCGGGCTTTCCATTCTGGCGCTTATGTTCGGCATCGTCTTCGAGACGTGGTCTCAAAGTGCTCCTTCACGGCGGGAGTTCGGGTGGGGCTTCCTATGGAGCATTGCATTCGACCCGCCGAACGATAGATTCGGTGCCCTCCCCTTCATCTACGGAACCCTCGCCTCATCTGTTCTGGCTATCCTCATAGCGGGTCCTATAGGCATCGGTATCGCTGCCTACCTCGTGGAGATAGCACCGCGACGCCTAAACCAGGTAGTAGGGTTTGTGGTGGAACTGTTGGCTGCTGTGCCCTCCATAGTCTTCGGGCTTTGGGGCATCATCGTTCTAGCACCGTGGATGAAGAACTACATAGTGCCGCCGCTTCAGGCCGTTCTGGGCTGGGCCCCTTTGTTTAGCGGGACCTTCTTCGGTCCTAGCGTATTTGCAGCGGGCGTAGTGCTGGCGATCATGATCTTACCCACGGTGGCGGCGATCTCTCGCGACGTTATACGGGCAGTCCCGGATGCCCAGAGGGAGGGCATGCTGGCCTTGGGTGCCACGCGTTGGGAGATGTTCAGCCGAGCGGTGCTGCCCTACGGCAAGAGCGGGATCACTGGAGCTGTGATACTGGGGCTAGGCCGGGCGGCCGGGGAGACCATGGCCGTCACCCTGATAATAGGGAATTCGCCCAAGATCTTTACCTCGCTCTTTGATCAGGGGGCCACGATGGCGAGCATCATCGCGAACAATTTCGCCGAGAGCAGAGGATTGTTCCTTTCTTCCCTGATCGAGATAGGCTTGATTCTATTTGCCGTCACCTTCCTCATCAACGTTGGGGCTCGGCTGCTGGTCTCGCTAATTAGCAAACAACCACAAGGAGGCATTCGGGCGTGAGCCAATTCGTGGTAACTTCCGCCCGCTACCAGCGGAGGAAGCTTCTGGACAAAGCTATGACGGTCGTGGCGTACCTGTGTACGCTTGCTGCTATCGTGCCGCTGGTGCTGGTTCTTGTCTATGTAGCGGTAAAGGGCTTGGGAGCCTGGAGCCCACAGTTCTTTACCGGGCTACCGCAGCTCTTCGGCACCGGGGGCGGGATATACAACGCCATAATCGGAACAGCGATTATCGTAGTACTGGCAAGCCTCATGGGGATCCCCTTCGGCGTCATGGCGGGGATCTACCTGGCCGAATACGGGAATAACCGCCTGGGTAGCCTTATACGGTTTACCGCGGATGTGATGACCGGGATACCCTCGATCGTGGTAGGTATCTTCGCCTACGGCCTGCTCGTGGTGAACATGGGAGGCTTCAACGCGTTCGCCGGGGCCTTCTCTTTAGCCATCTTGATGGTGCCGATCATAACCAGGACGACAGAGGAGATGATACGGCTGGTGCCCGGCTCCATTCGGGAGGCAGCGTTAGCGCTGGGCGCGCCGCGGTGGAAGACCATTATGTACGTTGTGGTTCCTACTGCGTTAGGAGGTATTATGACCGGGATCCTGCTCTCTATAGCTCGGATAGCTGGGGAGACCGCACCGCTCATCCTCACCATCCTCGGCAGCAACTTCTTGAACACAAAAGTATTCCAGGGCCCGATTGCCGCCCTGCCGCTTCAGATATACGATTTCTCTCGCTCTCCTTACGCGGGTGTGATCGAAGCGGCCTGGGGTGCATCTCTGGTGCTAGTCTTGATGGTTTTGGTCTTGAGCTTGGCGGCCCGCTTGATCTTTACACGCAGATAGAAAGTCTGGTTTGAGGAGAGTGAGTAGGACATGGATCGCGAGAAGACCAGGAAGAAACAGAGCAACCCTTTGAAGGAGCGGGAGAGAGAATCGGGTGCCCGTGGTACTGGCGTAGGTAGGCAGCTGTCTTCCGAAGAGACGGGGGGCGCGGCTATGACCGTCGAAAACCTCAACATATACTACGGCTCATTCAAGGCCCTCTCCGACGTCAGCATGCACATACGGCGCCACCACATCACCGCGCTCATCGGCCCCTCAGGCTGCGGGAAAAGCACGTTCATCCGCGGTTTGAACCGGATGCACGAGGTCGTCCGCGGCGCCCGCGTGGAGGGCACGGTGCGGCTGTACGGCGAGGACATCTATGCCGAGAAGGTTGACCCAGTGCAGATTCGACGCAAGGTCGGCATGGTCTTCCAGAAGCCTAACCCCTTCCCGACCATGTCCATCTACGACAACGTCGTCGCCGGGATAAAGTTGCTCGGGCGCAAGCACAAGAAGTCGGAGCTTGACGAGATCGTCGAGAAGAAGCTGCGCCAGGCCGCTCTCTGGGACGAGGTCAAGAACAAGATCAAGGAAAGCGGGACGGCGCTCTCAGGTGGTCAACAGCAGCGCTTGTGCATCGCTCGGACCTTGGCGGTCGAGCCCGAGGTGATCCTGATGGACGAGCCGGCGAGCGCTTTGGACCCTGTCTCAACCCAGAAGATCGAGGATGCCATGGAGGAGCTCAAGAAGCGCTACACGGTGGTCATCGTGACGCACAACATGCAGCAGGCGGCCCGCATCTCGGACTATACGGGCTTTTTCTACATAAAGAACATGGGTGATCCAGGCCAGCTTTGGGAGTTCGACGAAACGAACAAGATGTTCTCCTCGCCGGATCGTAAGGAGACTGAAGACTACGTGACCGGACGCTTCGGCTAGGGGTTTAGAAGATGCCCAGGGGGACTTTCCAGCAAGAGCTAGACCGGCTGGTCGAGGAGGTTATGGACCTTGGCCGAGAGGTCGAGTCCTGTCTTGGCACGATGGTTGAAGCCTTAGAAACCCACGATGCCGAGATAGCCCGCAAGGTGTTTGGCGTGGATGCCACCTACAAGGAGCGTGGGGCACAGATCGCCGAGGAGTGCCTGATCCTGCAGGCCCGCCAGGCCCCGGTAGCCCGGGACTTGAGGCTCATCTACACGGTGCAGATCGTGCAAAACCACCTGGTACGTGCCGGCACCTTGTGTGAGCACATCTGCCAGGCGGTTGCTGAGAGTGCGGATGCCGAACGTGATCCTGACCTAGAAGCCGCCCTCCTGGAGATGTGCCGCGGCGCGTGCAACCTCTTCCGGCAAGGCTTTGACATCTTTGAGGCCCGCGACATAGATCGTGCGCGCGATCTTGAGGCTGCCGACGATAAGATTGACCTCCTCTACTCGGAGGTTTTGAACCTTGCCGTCAACCCGGGCAAGGATAGCGGCGGCTCCCCGGAGTGGCGTGTCTGGGCCGCCCTCACCGTCCACTACCTCGAACGCATCGCAGATCACGGTGTGAGCATCGGCGAGCGCACCGTGTTCCTCGTCACCGGCGAACGCATGGAGAGTGCCATACGCCAGTACCGCGACCAGCAGCTAGATCAATACAACGACTAGCCGGGGACTCGGGCCTGTCTACGATAAAGAAAATACCTAGTTTTGCAGGCATTTCGACTCATGCCGGAGGTGGCACTCGAACCCACACTCCCTGAAGGGAACCGGATTTTGAGTCCTCCACGCTCACCGGCACGAGCCGGCACAGAAGGGACACGGGGAGACAAAACCACGTTTTATAGGGGATTAAGTAATCCTGACGGGAGAGGTACCCAGGCGCCCTCAAACCTCTGCCAATAACTTGCGCGTATGCTAATATTGCGCTAATGCAAGGAAATGAGGAAAGCGAGGCACTCGCTCGAAGCTACGGCCGATTACGCCGCGCCATCTGGCGCGACTTCGCGCGCGGCCTTGTCCGCAGCTTCGGTGACTTCGAGTTTTCGCTGGTACAGATGCTCACCCTCTTGTTGCTCGACGAAGAAGGGGAACTCCCTATCAAGCAGGTTGCGGCGGAGTTGGGACGCTCGGTATCGGCCACCGGTCGCATGCTCGATCAGCTCGTTAAGCGAGGATTGGTGAGCCGACGCGAGAACGAGGGAGATCGGCGTCAAAAGCTTGTGACCATTACCGAGGGCGGGCGCACGCTCCTGGCCACGGTGGAGCGGCGCCGCGTGGACGCGCAATTGGCGATCATGCAAGACCTCTCGGCCGAGGAGCGGGCGGAAGTCATGCGAGCGATGACGCTTCTCGCCGAGGCCGGTGAGAGGAGGCTTGATGAATAAGCGAACGCGCCCTCGGGCCCACGACCAGCAGGAGAATGAGCACCGGACGCGCGACAAGCGCATCATCCTCCCGTTGTCCGCGATCGACCGTGCCGCGATTTCCATCGCGGGAGGCAAGGCGGCGAACCTTGGCGAACTGACCCGCGCCGGGTTCCCGGTCCCGCCCGGCTTTACCGTGAGCACCGCTGCCTACTCGCTGGTCGCGAAGAGCGCCGGCCTCGAGCCGATCCTTACGGGCATAACCACCACGCACCCCGAAGACAGCGCGAGTCTGGCAGAGCTGGCCGCTACCGCGCGGGAGCGCTTGCTCTCGGCACCTGTGCCAACCATTGTCACCGACGCGATCTCCGCCGCATACCGGACGCTAAGAAATGACATACCCGTCCCGGTGGCTGTGCGCTCGAGCGCGACGGCCGAGGACCTGCCGGAGGCAGCATTCGCAGGCCAGCAGGATACCTTCCTCAACGTCGTGGGAATCGACGCTGTTATCGAGGCGGTGCAGCGCTGCTGGGCCTCGCTTTGGAGCGACCGGGCTGTCGCCTACCGCGCACGCCAGGGGCTCGACCAGCAGACGGTGAAGCTGGCGGTCGTGGTCCAGCGCATGGTGCCGCCAGAGGTCGCGGGGGTCCTCTTCACCGCCAATCCGGTGACGGGCGCGCGGGATGAGATTGTCGTCGATGCTAGTCCCGGCCTCGGCGAGGCGGTCGTCTCTGGGCTGGTGACCCCCGACCACTTTGTCTTGCGGAGGCGGTGGTGGGGCTGGAGCATCACCTCGCGCCGCCCCGGGCGGCGCGAGGTGATCGTCCGGGCGCGGTCGGGTGGTAGCACGGAGCAGGTCAAAGGATCGGCCGCCACAGACGTTTCGGAACTTCCGGACCAGGTGCTACGACGGCTGGCGCGTTTGGGGGCGACCATCGAGCGGCACTTCGGGCGTCCGCAGGACATAGAGTGGGCTTGGGCGGGGGGAGAGCTTTTCATCGTCCAAGCCCGCCCGATTACCGCCCTGCCGAAGCCCCCCCCTCGCCTGAACAAGCTGCAACGGAGGATGAGCGGCCCGTTCGCAGAGATGCTCCCGATCCGACCATACCCGCTCGACGTGACCGCCTGGATGTCTGCACTGTTCGCCGCTATCGCGTGGATCTTTGCGCCGCTCGGCCTTGCGGGCCCGCGCTTCGATCAGGCATTCGTCGAGGAGGACGGCGTCGTCGTCAGGTTCAGCGGCCGACCACCTGTCCACCCAACCCCTGGCATGCTGCTGGCGCCGATACGGCTGCTGCGGCTTATTAGACGCTACAACCCTGTCCACTGGCACGCCGACCCACTACTGGCGGAGGCCCAGGGTCGCGCCCGCGCGCTAGAGGTACGCGACCTGCAGGCGCTCTCCTGGGACGATCTGCTCACCACGGTACGCGAAGCGCAAGCACTTCCGCTGCCCCTCGCTGGGGAGCTTCGACGCCGCTATATGCCCCGGGCAGTGCTCGCCGGCGGCGGGCTCTGGGCCGCACTCAGGCTGCTAGGGTGCGGCGACCGCTTCGGCGTACTACTCTCGGGCGTCGAGAACAAGACGCTGGAGGCAAACCGCGCGCTCGAAGCACTGGCAGCTAGAATCCGGTCCAACCCCACCCTCGCCGACCTCTTCGCGAGCTGCGAGGCTGGCGCGCTGTGGGTCGCACTGGAGGAGCAGCCGTCGGGGCGCGCTTTCTTGGCTGAGCTGCGAGCGTTCCTGGAGCGCTACGGCCATCGCGAGACGGCGTCCGCGCTGCTGGTTTCACAGCCGACGTGGAAAGATGCACCGGAGGTGGTGCTCGGCATCCTCAAGGGGCTCGCCTTGGCGAAGCCGCTGACCAAAAGCAGCCAACCAGCATGGCAAGCGGCGCGGGACGAGCTGCTGACACGCCCCCTACTCCGGGTTCCGCCTCTGCGGACCGTATTCCTCAAGCTTCTCGCCGAGGGGCGCTGCCTCCTACAGATCCGCGAAGACACCCACTTCTACGCCACGCTGGCCCTGCCCGTCATCCGGCGGACACTGCTCGAGTTCGGTCGGCGGCTGGTGAGCGACGGCGTGCTTAGCTCTCCCGAGAACGTCTTCCACCTCAAGCTGGGCGAGCTCGAACGAGTCGACGGAACGTGGCCACCGCCACCGCACCTCGCCGACGAACTGCGAACCG
>DASQSI010000195.1:0-11355 GCA_035642415.1 Rubrobacteraceae bacterium | reverse complement strand
GCGTCCCCTTTCGAAGCTGCCAGGCGGGTGGGTGTTCGAGGGCCTCAGGGATTCGGTTGCGCAGGCTCTCTCTTCGGGAGAAGCGGCACACACGGATCCCCTCCTCTCTACGATTCTGCTGTGGGCAGCGCTTCATGGGCTCGTCACCCTACGAGTGAACAAGCCCCAGTTCCCGTGGCCACCAATCGAACAGCTCGTAGACGCTACCTTAGAGACATATATAGGGGTAACACGTGCCTAACTTGACGTTTGTTCTGAAGGGAACATTCGGACGACTACACTTCGAGCATAGGATCGGGAAGAAATAGGCGGGATCATCGCAAGGCTTGGTCGAGCTAGCACTTGCAAAGTCAGGGCCTGTCCGTTCTGCCTCTTGAGCAAGAGAATGCACTGACAGGCAATCTACGGACTCGGGAAAAGGAGGTTGCGTGAGCTCTCTAGGTGAGGTGTCTCCACCCGAATACTATCTGCGCTCGTACCCTGATCCCGATGGCGTGCAAGCGCAGGCCGCTGCTGTAGAGGAGGACGGCTGGAACGGGTTACTGTTCACGGATACCCAGAACCTGAGCATGGACGTTTTCGGGTCACTGTACCTGGCCGCGTTGACCACCTCCCAACTCAAGCTTGGAACAGCCGTGACCAACCTCGTTACCCGTCACCCGGCGGTCGTTGCATCGGCATTCGCGACCCTCCATCATGTCTCCGGAGGCCGCGCTCACCTCGGCGTTGGCCGTGGCGACACTGCTCTTAAGCTAATTGGGCTTACACCACCGTCTGCGCACCAGTTCGAAGCGCAACTCGAGAACCTTCAGTCCTACCTGCGTGGCGACGCGGTCGATGTCGGCGGGTTCGAGAGCCGCATCACATGGCTGCCACTGGAGGGCGAGTCGAAGGTTCCTGTAGACGTGTTCGGCTCTGGGCCACACGTGATAGGCGAGGGTGCCCGCCTAGGTGACCGACTCACAGTTACGGTGGGCGCCGAGCCCGAACGGGTCAAGTGGGCGATCGAAACCGCGCGACACGCGCGAACCTCCGCCGGGCTCGATGCCGAGACGCTCGATGTCGGTGCTTTTGTAATCGTTGGCGTCGGCACCGACCGAAAGGCGCTTGACGAACTCATCCGGGGCAACGCGAGCATTTCAGCCCATTTCCAGCGGAACGTAATATCGGCGCTGTCAGCCTCGGACGCTGCTGTCGTCGAAGAGGTTACCGGCCGCTACGATACCTACCATCACGGGCTCGAGCACGCTACCCAATCGGAGATCCTTACCGACGACTTTCTCCACCGATTCGCCGTGATCGGTCCCCCAGAGGAGTGCGCCGAACGGCTGCACCAGCTTGTTGAGCTGGGCCTCTCACATCTAGTCATCGTCGGCGGCTCCCGTGACATCGACATTGCCGTGCGGAAGCGCTCGGATCATCTTGTAGCAAAAGAAGTGCTACCTGCTTTACAGGAACTTCGGTGAGGTTCCTGTAAAGCACATCGTAACCATGAGCTGGTGTCCGAACGCCTTGGTTGTAGTACACACTTTTTGACCGCAATTCTGACCGCAACTGAGTTTCTCTCCCTGTCCCTCCGTGTCGGCTTGTGTACCCGTTCCCCTTCGGAAAGCGTGGGCCGAGCCCCACCTCCGGTAGTACAAGTCTCAGCGGGGCTTTCGGGCTTTCGTACCACAACACTACAGGCCATTTCAAAAGTCGATGCAAGCCAGTGCCAAGTTACCGCGGTTCATCCAAGGCTTTTAGTCAGCATAAGTTATTAAGGACAAGATTGGTACGACCGAGATGCTCTTTAGGAATACGAGATACCGCTAGCTGCTGCCTTCCTGCTCATTTATCCTTGGCGTGAAGAATAGACGGTGGATCGAGACCGAGAGGAGCCCGATGTGTCAAGCACGGGTGGATTTTTTGAGCAAATAAGCCAGAATTTCGACAAAGCAGCTGCCTACACGAACCATCCTTCAGGCCTGCTTAGCCAGATAAAGCTCTGCAATAGCGTCTACCATACGGCTTTCCCTCTCGAAAAAGACGATGGCTCTATCGAGGTTATAGACGGCTGGAGGGCCGAACATAGTCATCATTACCGTCCGGTGAAAGGTGGGATTCGCTACAGCCCCTATTCAGACGAAGACGAGGTGGTGGCATTAGCAAGCCTAATGACCTTCAAGTGCGCCATCGTTGATATCCCATTCGGGGGAGCCAAAGGAGCGGTCAAGATCGATAAAAGACGGTACTCTGATGGTGAACTGGAACGGATCACCCGCCGCTACACCTACGAATTGGTCGAGAAAAACCTTATCGGACCAGGTGTCGATGTTCCCGCGCCAGATTATGGTACTGGCCCTCAAGAGATGGCCTGGATCCTAGATACCTACAGTGCGGTGGTCTCCTCTTTAGAAGTACTAAACCGTTCTGCTTGCGTTACGGGAAAACCGCTCGCCCAAGGAGGGCTCAGAGGCAGAAAAGAGGCGACGGGCAGAGGGGTATATTTTGGTATACGGGAAGCGTGCAACTTCGCAGAAGACATGCAGCGGCTAGGGCTTTCGCCAGGGTTGGAAGGGAAAACGGTGGTCGTGCAAGGCCTTGGCAACGTAGGATACTATGCCGCTAAATTCTTGCAGGAGGGGGGAGCACTCATCGTAGGATTGGCCGAACAAGAAGGCGCCATATACGATCCCAAAGGATTAGACATCGATGAGGTAATGCAGCACCGGCAAGAAACTGAATCACTACTGGACTTTCCGAAAGCTACAAACCTGCCCGATTCATCCGATGCCCTGGAATTGGATTGCGACATTCTGGTACCTGCTGCTCTTGAAGAGCAGATCACGATGGAGAACGTAGATCGGATTAAGGCCAAGATTATTGGGGAAGCCGCAAATGGTGCAGTTATAGCTGACGCGAGCGAAGCCTTATTCGAAAAAGGGGTTATGGTAATCCCCGACGTCTATCTGAATGCAGGTGGAGTAACGGTTTCCTATTTCGAATGGCTAGAAAACCTTCACCATGTGCGCTTCGGGCGAATGGAAAGACGTTTCGAGGAACAAGCTCATGTAAAAATGCTGCGAGCGGTGGAAGGATTGACCGGTAAGGAATTCGACAAGAAACCTTCTAACGAAATCGCTTTGGGTGCTCGCGAAGAAGATCTAGTAAATGCGGGCCTCGAGGAGACCATGATCTCTGCTTATAACCAAATACGAGAGAAAAAATGGCAGCATAGGGACCAGATTGACTCGCGCACCGCAGCGCTCGTCATTGCCCTCGACAAAGTGGCGAGAATCTATATAGAGCGAGGTATCTTCCCTTAGGGCTTCGAAGAAAATCGATGGACTTGACGCAGCTTTTCAACGATGCTCTTTCGTGGGTTTGGGCCCGCCATCACAATGAGCTAAGCTGGTATGTTCGGCCCCTGTTCATCTTGCCGTTCTGCTGGTTCGCCTACAGACGTAGCCTCCTGGGCCTTGGCGTGGCTTTGCTCGTTTTCCCTACCAGCCTGTTCTGGTTCTCGGCACAGGAAAATCCGAGCCCGCGTGTGGAAGGATACCTGGCGTGGGAACGTCAGTTCTTGACGGATAGCAATGTCACGGTTCGGGTCGCCCTGGTGCTGCTGGTGGTCGCTTTCCTCGTTGCGCTGGGAGCGGCGTTCTGGCGGCGTAGGTGGTTGTGGGGCCTGGCGGTGCTCAACGTGGGGACGCTGCTCAAGGTGATCTGGAGCGTGGCGTTTGGGGGCGAAGCCGGCTGGGCGTCGCTGTTGCCGTCGATCGTCACGCTGGCGATCGTCAACGCGGTCGTATTGCTGGCGATGCGATTCTTAAGGCAGCGCCGGGCGCTACATGAGGATGCAACACACGACGCAGGCCCTCCGCACGCCACTTGAGTGGCGGACCGTTTCCAGGTGCGACGTAGTGCTAAACAAGGAGGCAAGAGCCATCCCGGACACGACGGGGACGCAGAGACGCTAATGGGAATAACAGCGTAACCTCTACTGTAGAGGGTATCGAACTTTGGCGTCCAGACGCTCAGCCTAAGATCCAAGCCCGGCGGCCGTCAGACCAGTGACAGTTTTTGACAGAGATTTGACAGTGACCAGAGCAAACAACAAGAAACGATGAGAAACTGGATTTGGCTTATCTAAAGCCTTTTCGAACTTCCACGAACAGCCATAAACGTAGTACGTATAACTACGAATAAAAAAGTCGCAGGTTCTCTAGCCCTGCCAAGCGCGCTAACAAAGTAGCAACAGCAACGGAAACCTGTGCCGTTGATAGCGTATCGGGTCTCCTCCCCCACCCGGATTTCTCAACTCTTGCTCCTCATCTGGCTAGGCTCCACTGCCTGGTCGGACGGAGTTCTTGCCAACGAGCCATCTGAGCAAGACCTCCTCGCTCACCACGGCGAGTTCCTCGCTACATACGAAGCCTACTTCAGCCGTTGTTTTAGCCGGGTAAAGGCCTCGCGCTGCCTATTAGGGGTGACATGGGAGTAGGTGTTCATAGTGTGCGTGATCTGAGAGTGACCGAAGATCTCTTGGACAACCTTCGGGTTCTCCCCCTGCTCCAACATAAGCGTGGCGAAGGTGTGATGCGCGTCCCTTCCTCTATCTCATCCGGCGAACTCCCGAACTGGCATACCGGCCACGCCCACAGCGGCCCGGAACAGCGAGCCGGCCAACGGATCTTCGCCTGGCTCGAGGTTTTCTCGCGACGTGGTGATAAAGATTTGGTCCAGGACCGGACCGCCAAAGGTGCAGGCAGTGACCTTTTTGGCCGGCACCTCGATCACCTCGTCGAGCACGCCGTCCGGGGTATAGCGCCGTACCGCACCGCTGTTGAAGAGTGCTACCCAGACGCCGCCCTCTTCGTCGACTGTCAAGCCGTCAGGACGTTTAGATTCGGCGGACAGATCCACGAACAAACGCCGACCGGTCAACCCAGTCTCACCGTCGTAGTCGAAGACATCGATACGGTGGGTCGCTGTGTCATTGTAGTAGGCGCGGGAGCCGTCCGGGCTCCAATCAAGCCCGTTCGAGACGGTCACGTTTTCCAGCACCACGTGCACGGAGTCATCAGGATCGAGTCGGTATAGTGCACCGGCGCCGCGCCGCTGGTCATACGCCATCGACCCACAGTAGAAGCGGCCATCCGGGTCGCAACCTCCCTCGTTCATCCGCACCTGTGCGTCGGTCCACAACTCGCCCAGGTGCGTGAGCGTCCCGTCAGGGTCCTCCAGCGCAAAGCCGCGCTCCACGCCGATGACCGCGCCGCCCTTGCGGCGTGGCCGAAGGGCGGCTGCGACGCTGCCGACGTGGCGCCGGTTGATCGCGCCGCCGGCTGCCAAGGAGAGGACGTCACCGGCCAGCATGTCAACCCAACGCAGGCCGCCCCAACGCTCCGACCAGACCGGCCCCTCACCATGGTAAGCCACGGGGCCGGTCACTTGCTCAGCCCACACGATTGCGCCTCCTCATCACAATGGCCAACGTTAACGAGTCTTCTATGGTCTAGGCGCCCTCACCATCGTCGAGAGTACCTGACGAGCCAACTCTCCCTCCAGTGTATCTACCTCGACGCTGAGCGTGTACCTCTCGCCTTCTTCTTCGAACATGCCCAGGACGAAGGGGACGTAATTCGCCCCCTCCGGAGGCACGACTCGCTCCAAATTAGCAGCGGTGCCATCGGGAAGAGAGACGTTCTCGAGTCGTTGAACCGTGGCACCACCTGCACTGAAGCCGCTTGGATCCGGCTGGGGAGGATCGCTACTTGCGGCCTACCTAAACCGCCGCACTCGCATCCCAGGCGTTGGCTTCTGCTGCGGGCTCACGCTCAGACCGTACCCCTCCGCTCAGACATGTCGCCAGTGCGAACCATGTCAGCAGCGCCGACCGGCCACTCAACCGCCACTGTGGGAGCGGTGTTTGCACAGTGTTTGCACGATGTGGATGGTTTGCCCCCACGCCGCGCGGCAGACTAGAGGCACAGACAAGCGGACATTAGAAGGAGGAGATCTGAAACGCTAGGAGATCAGCCAAAGGTGAAAGTTGCACATCGGGTGAGCGAAAAGTTTGTAGAAAGGAGAAACGATCATGGAGACCAAGCAAGCGGGAGTTAGGCACGTCCCGATGGGCGAGGGCCGATCGATCTGGATAACTGGGGATACCTACACATTCAAGGCGGTAGGCGCAGACACCAACGGGGCGCTAGTGTTGTTTGAGGGAACCGTCTCGCCGCAACTCGGGCCGCCTCCCCACATACACCACCGCGAGGACGAGTTTTTCTACGTGCTGGAGGGCGAATTCGAAATCCTTGACGGCGGCCGCACCTTCATGGCGAGCGCCGGCTCGTTCGTCCACATCCCTAAAGGCACCTTGCATCGCTTCAAGAACGTGGGAGCGACACCCGCCAAGATGCTAGTATTGTTCACACCGGCGGGGATGGAGAATTTCTTCTTCGAGGCGGGCCTGCCCGCGCAGGAGGGAGGCAGCGCACCCCCGCTCGGGCCGGAGGAGATCGAGCGCACGCTTGCTGCTGCCCCAAAGTACGGCATGGAGTTACCGCTGCCTCTGGGAGAGTGAGCGAGATAGAGAGAGGCGGTCCTACGCCCCCCTCTATCCGAACCCTAACGCTATCGCGACTTAGGGTGTGGCCGAGATACAAAGCGTTGAACCTGGAGAGGAGTACACAGAGGGATATGAGACATGACATGCTCGTCTCCTTTCCCCACTGCATTCTCCTTAAGGGCCGTGGGTCTCTCAAAGGGGGGCCGGAGAACAGGAGATATAGAGTCATCGGGATAACGACCCCCGGCCCCTTGGGACACATTATTATTTGGGTCTTACCCAAGTAAGATTCAGTCCTATGAGCCCAAATCGACGTTTTCTGCGGCCCTGTAGAACTAGGTGAAGAGGCTTCTCTTCGGCGTTTCCCACCGACGGAAAACTAAGTCACTTCTGTCCTTAGGCCAATAAGGCTTCGACGCCTCGTCGGTTCAGGGCGTATCCCTCTATGAGCTTGCGCAGCTGCTCGCGCGTCTCCTGAAGGTCGGCGCGCCGGTCGACCAGCGCCCCCAAGGCGACACGGCGGATCGCTCGCGCAAGCTTCTCCAGGTCCCGCTTAGGGACGTCGGGCGCCACTCGCCGAAGGCTTTGCGCCAATTCCTCCACGTGCGCCGTAAGCCCCGCGTCCAACTGGGACTGGAACTCTTCGACGCCCAACTCCAGAGCTGCCTGCACCGCCGGCCGGACGAAGGCGAACATGCGTATCGCGAAGTCGAGATAGGCCTCGACGTACCGCTCGGCGCTCCATCCATAGAGATCCGCGATCTGATCTCGGTACTCTCGGCAGACTCGGTCGCGAGCATCCTCTCTTAGGCCGTGCAGTACAAGGTCACGCTTGGCCGGGAAGTAGTGGTAGAGCCCACCCACGCTCATGTGCGCCGCGCGTGCGGCGCTGCGCATCGAGAGTCGCCGCGCGCCGTCCCGGTAAATCAGCGGTACGACAGCCTCGTAGATCTCTCGCTGTCGGGCCAAGCGGTCCTCTGGCGGGCGCCCAGGTTTTCCGAACGTCATAGCGCTTTCTCCGAACAATAGCTAAACGCTGCTCGAATATATTGCCAACGAAGCTCTTTAGCGTCAAGATTATCCCGAAGAGATTAACCGAACGAAAGAGGCCGACATCACGCTAGAAGCGAAGCATACAGAGAAAGGAGTAACCACCGTGTTGGAAGAGAACAAGGCCGTCATGTGCCGCATCTATGAGGAAATCTTCAACGAGGGGAAGCTCGAGTTGGCTGACGAGCTTGTCGCCCCCGACATGGTCAACCACACCGCCCCTGGAGCGCCCTGTGGTCCCGAGCCGGTCAAGAAGCTCGTTGCCATGCTGCACAGCGCCTTCCCAGACCACCACATCACTATAGAAGACATGGTCGCCGAAGGAGACAAGGTGGTAATGCTCAACACCTACAGCGGCACGCATGAGGGCGAGTTTATGGGCATCGCTCCGACCGGCAAGCGTTTTGTCCAGAGACAGGTGCACGTCATGCGCTTCGCCGATGGCAAGGCGGTCGAGCACTGGGGGCTCAGGGACGACCTGGGCCAGATGCAGCAGCTGGGAGTTATTCCCTCTCCAGAGCAGCCTCAGGCCTAATGAGGCTATAGCCTCTACCCGTCAAGGGGTAGCTGAGCCGGGTTCTCGTTTTCCCTGGTGGTCGCTGTACACTTTGATGATTTGAAGCGCTCCCCCCACGGACGGCCCTGGAATCGTAACACCCACCAAGATGGAGGTACATCCCTATGCCGCGCAGCGAAAAAGATGCAGCTTGTGGATAACCCTGAACAATCTTCCTGTTGAGCGGGTATCGGCCCCACGGGGACGAAGTTCTGTGTCTCTACCTATCCCCGCTGAGTTTTCCTCTTGTTCTCCTATCATGTGGTTGGACGAGCACGCGTATGGCCCAAATGTACTATTTTTAGGCTTCTAGAAGAGCAGACGATGCTACTGCGAAAGGATGAAACGAAGCACTCTCGGTCTTAGGGCCACCAGCAGAGAAGGCGCAAGGCACCAGGCCCATATATAAGTCCGTGACGACCGAGGGAGGACGCTGTGCGGTGTTCGTCACGGACCCCCTATCCTTTCCCTTTCTATATGGTAGGCACATAGCACCTACCCTGAGCTAAATAGCCGTAAAGGGTTTGCTAAATCTCCGTGGCATGGAAAGGGCCACTGCCCTGATGTAGGCGTTCCGCCCCGTCTTTTAGTGCTCGATAGGCAGCCCAGCCAGGCGGAATAGCACTCTCGTACCCAGCCCCTTGTTAATGACGAAGCGCATCATAGCAAAAGACCGGAGCCCTGATATATAGGACCCCGGCCTCGGCCAGAGGAGCCGAGCTGGGCTTGTAGCGTCAGAGAGGAGGCCAGCCCGGGTTATATAGATACTCTACGCAACGCTAAGGGCTGGCGGCATGGTCCAAATGGGCTATTTTTCAAAAGCTACAGTCGTCTCCCTATGGATAAGCTCTCCTCCTCTCCGAGGCATTCCTGGCACAGCACATCGTAGTCATAGCCATCTCTTAGTTTGGCTCCGCAGTACCAACAGACGCCTATAACTACCTCCTCCGACTCAGCGAATCGGTCATCCCATATTACGTTTTCTTCGTCCACCTCCTGATTCTCTAGGACACACGCTAATAGAAAATAGCCAATTAGCTCACGCGTTGGCCTATAGCCCCGGTCCGATGCGGTAGGTGGCAACATCTCCTACCGCCGCCACCGACTCGCGATTAGGCGCACGAGTAGTACGGTGAGCGCCACCATCCCGAACACTAGGATTAGGTAAACCGCCAAGGTCACAGCTGAGGCCGTCATGGGCATGATATGCCCATGACGGCCCTCACGCAGTCGGAGCAGATGCGCTGGCCTGGGTACCATGCGAGGAGGACGATAGCCTCCTCAACCTCGCAGACAAAGCGCCCTAGCACTCGGTGACCGCAGCACTCGCAAACGGGTACTTTCATAGGCCGGATATTATGCAGCATCCAACATAGAAGCTCGTTATATAAATCTCTTGGCAGCGGTAGCCATAGAACAGAGTCGAACACAACAGAAAACACGCACAGAGCAAAGCCGCTTTTTTGGCCTGAATGGAGCGAATTCGCTAACAGGCTAGAACCAAGTAGAACTTGCCAATTAAGACTACGAATCAGAAGGTCGCAGGTTCTCTAGTCCTGCCGAGCGCGCTCTAGGAATACCTTGATTCGCAGGTAAAACAGCAGTGAGAAAGAGCCGAGCAACAATGCCCTGCCCCTTGGACAAAGGCCTGGACGGTTTATGCTATCTTCGTAGTGATGCTCCTAGTCTTGAAGCCAGCCGCTCAAAACCCGGATGTAGCCCGCGAAGTTTTCCCTGTGCACGCTGTGGCCGGTATCAAACACCTCCACCGTCCCGTGGCGCAGCACGTTCTCGACGGCCGTTCGCTCGGGCTCGGGGAGGGCTGAGCCTTGTGCCTCGCTCGCCAGGACAAGCAAAGTGGGGACCTCAACTGATCCGACCAGGGCCGATAGGTCGTAGCGCAGGTCGTTACGAATCATCTCGGCAACCGGCCCGGCGTCACAGTAGCGCAAGCTGACGACGTTATTCTCGGCGTCCTCTTCGGTCCATGAGGAGTTTTCGTCTAGCTGCTGGCGCTTCATCTCGTCCGGGGCTTCTCTGGCTCGGGCCACGTCAGACTCCACCATGCTAGCAATCTCCTCGAAGTCGCTAGTCTCGGAGCCCGGGGGCTCTTCAAGCACGAGTCTCTCGATGAGATCATCGTGTTCCTTATAGAGCTTGAGGGCGGTGAGCGCGCCCAAAGAGTGGCCAATCAGTATGTCTATCTTCTCTGTGAAACTGGACAACCCTTGGGCTGTCTCGTGCAAGTCCTCCATGAGATCCTCGAGGGTGAGGCCGTGCGTGGCACGGGGGCTGTCGCCGTGTCCACGCAGGTCGACTGCGACGGTGTACCAGCCTCTCTCTGCGAACCACGGCCCGACCCGCCACCAGGTGCGCGACGAAGCCGTGACCCCATGCACAAGCATAGCAAGCGGACGGTCCTCCTCGCCCCAGCTTCTTGTGGTCAGCTTCAAAACTGCTTCACCGTCTCCTCTTCCCTATTAGGCTGTACCGCACGCACCGCTGCCTCAAGCCCAGGGCCGGCTACCCGTCTTAAGGGGCCACCTTTCCTACGACTTCCTTGTCGCGAGCGTTAGCGTTCAGCGCGAACTCTACCCCGGCGAGCCATGCTTCGCCACTTCCCAACGTCACGGCGGAGGCTGACTCCCCCCGAAATCCTAGCGAAAGCGAGCGTTTGGCAGAAGCCAGCGAGAGCACAAGGACCTTATGGCGGTGCAAAAAGCGCCCATTCGAGTCTAAGCCCGGCAGCTGTCAGACCAGTGACAGTTTTTGACAGTGACCAGAGCAAACAACGAGAAACGGCTATGATGCCTCCCCGGCCAGCTCCTCGCGCGCCTGGTCCTGGGCCCCCTCCTCCTCTTCTTCTTCTTCTTCATGCTGCTCTTCGGTTCCAACTCCGGTGTAGCGCACGGCAAGCAAGATGCCTGCAAGACCCAAGGGTCCAACCCAGCTCGGCAGGCGTATTCCCAGGACGCGGTCTAGCGAGTACTTGTCTGGCTCGCGGAGCATGAGGGCTGTCGAAACAGCTAAATTGAGGGCGGGCAGCTCGGCTCCACCCTCGGTCACCCAGATGGGCTTGCCCCAGTGGGCCTTCGTCGTGGCCATCGACATTGACCCTATGACCCCGAGCGGTCCCAGGGGGTTTAGCAGTCCCAGAGCTGTGAGCACACCTCCCCCAAACTCAGAAAGCCCA
>DASQSI010000194.1:0-3873 GCA_035642415.1 Rubrobacteraceae bacterium | reverse complement strand
TTAGGGCTCTGGCCCCTGTGTTTCAGCGGCATTGCCTCAAACTCCCGCTTAGACACGAGACGTTGTGGCTGTGAGAAGAGGGTTGGCCAACCTATTGCTTACAAGGGAAGTTTTGCTGCAAAAGTTGTGCTTCGTTGTTGCTGGCAGGCAGGTAAACTCATGGTGGAGGTACTTAGCTGGCACCTTGCCTTATCTATACGGGTAGAGTCGAACCTTTGCCGATGCGCACGCCATACTCTTTTAGCCACCCGTTGAGCTGCAGAGCCAGCTCCATGCCCATACGGCTGAACTGGGTGCTCACCGAGCTTACGGGCTCTTCGACGAGGGCACGGGCGCGCTCGACGTCGAGTAGCGACAGGACCGGTGCATCCTCGCTGGCAAGCATATTGCCCATCTCCTCGCGCAGCTTCTGCTCGTAGGCCGGGTCCTGGGTAGAAGGGTAAGGGCTCTTGACCCGCTTCGCCACCGAGCAGGGCAGCACATCGCTGGTCGCGGCCCGCAGCAGGCTCTTCTCCCGCCCGTCGAAGGTCTTCACCGACCAGGGGCTGTTGAAGACGTACTCGACTAGGCGGTGGTCGCAGAACGGTACCCGAACCTCGAGCCCCACTGCCATGCTCATCCGGTCCTTACGGTCGAGGAGGATCTGCAAGAAGCGGGTGAGGTGCAGGTAGCTGACCTCACGCATCCTCTTCTCTAGGCTGGACTCTCCGGGTAGGTACGACACCTCGGCGAGCGCGTCGCGGTAGCTATCTGCGCAGTAGCCGGCAATGTCCAGGCGCTTCATCAATTCGGGGTTGAAAAGCGTGACCCGCTCTTGGCTGCCTCGGAACGCCGCGAGCCAGGGGAAGGTGTCAGCGTTGACCGCCTCGGGGTCGTGGAACCAACGGTACCCGCCGAACACCTCGTCGGCCGACTCGCCCGACACGGCTACCGTGGAGTGTTCGCGGATAGCACGGAACAACAGATACAGCGAAGTATCCATGTCGCCTGCGCCGTTTGGCAGGTCGCGAGCATGCAGGACGGCGGCGCGCGCTTCGGGGCTCATCAGCTCGCTGCTGTCGAGCACGATGTCGGTGTGATCAGCAGCAACGTATCGAGCGAGGTCGGCGACGTAGGGAGCGTCGGGGGTACCTCGCATCTCGTCTGGTTGGAAGTTGTCGCTGTAGCCGACGAAGTCTACGGCGAACGAGCGCACCCCGCCACTTCCCTGCTCACGAAGTGTCTTCGCGGCCAGTGCGGTCACGACGCTGGAGTCGAGGCCGCCGGATAGCAGCGTGCACAGGGGTACGTCGGAGATTAGCTGGCGGGTGACGATGTCGTCGAGCAGCTCCCGAACCGTGCGTACGGTGGTATCGGTGTCGTCTGTATGCTCACGTGATTCCAGGGCCCAGTAGCGGCGCTTGCTCATGCCCTTCTGGCGCACTCGTACGAGCTGGCCGGGCCTTACCTCACGCATACCCTGGAAGATCGCCTGCTCGGGCGTCTTGACGAAGGAGAATAGCTCGCGCAGCCCGTCATCGTCGACCACGGGTTCGACGAGCGGGTTGGCGAGGATCGCCTTGGGCTCGGAGCCGAAGAGCACTCCCGACGGGGTGGGGTAGTAATACAGTGGCTTGATGCCCATCCGATCGCGGACCAGCAGCAACTCCTCGCGTCGAACGTCCCAAAGCGCAAAGGCGTACATACCGTTGAGCCGCGTGACGAAGTCCTCGCCCCACTGCAGGTAAGCATGAAGCACGACCTCGGTATCGCTGTGGGTGCGGAAGCAGTGACCCTGTGCAGAGAGCTCGGCGCGCAGCTCACGGAAGTTGTACACCTCGCCGCTGTAGGTGAGGGCCGCGAGCACTCGCTTGCCTTTCTCGACGACCATGGGCTGGCGCCCACCATGCAGGTCGATGACAGCGAGTCGTCGGTGGCCCAGCGCAACGTGCGGTGCTATCCAGAGCCCCTCGGCGTCAGGACCTCGGCAGGCCATCGTGTCAGTCATGGCCTGCACGGTCGACTGCTCTGCTGTGAGGTTACGGTCGAAGTCTACCCAGCCCGCGATGCCACACATCTAATATCTGCCTCCTTACGCCAGGTGCTTGCAGGGAAAACCATTCTGCGCGCTCGCAAATTGAGCAAGATCGCGCTCGCGTGAGGTCGATAAGGCGTCCTCGATCTGGGGTTCCGAGTAGTTCGAGCAGCCAATCTGGCGAACCTTTCCAGAGGAGACCAAACGATCGAGTGCTCCGAGGGTACCCGCGATCGGAGTGTTTTCGTCGGACTTATGTAACTGATAGAGAGATCTATACGGTCGGTGCCGAGTCGCTTTAGACTGTATTCTACCGCTCTCTCAATCCGGCGAGGGCTGGCTCCGCCTCGACCGGGATCGTTGCCTAGTTGCGTACCGAATTTCGTTGCGATTATGACCTCCTCGCGGCGGAAGCTAAGCGCCTCACCCAGGTACTCCTCCGAAGCTCCGTCTCCGTATACATCGGCGGTGCCGAAGGAATTGATACCAACCTTATGGCGGCGTTCACAACCGCGTCGGTGCCAGCTCTGTCGAGGCGCCGGCCAAAGTTGTTGCAGCCAATCCCGACATGGTGGCTTCGAGATCGCCGATCTTGCGCGTATCCAATAGTGTTTCCTCCTGGTAGGCTACCTTAACCACTGGCCAGTATCAGGCATCTCTGGCAGAGCTTCTGAAGCTCATCTCTTCAAGTTCTCTAACGCGCTCTTTGCACAAGGCTACGTCGTGCCGGAGTTCCCGCAACAGCTCCTCAGCGTGCCCTACCTCCTCGCGCATTTTACGAATCCTCCCAGCTACTTGTTGCTCCTGCTCTTCGAGGCGCTCGGTAACCTTGTTCAAGACGATGACTTTATCTGCGTCGCTGGCAACGTCTCGTACAGCCAAAACCTCTCGGATCGCGGTCAGAGAGAACCCCATCCCTTTCATCTTCAAGATCCGCTTCAAGCGCTCTACATCTTCTCCTCTAAAGAGCCTGAAGCCTCCTGGAGAGCGTTCCCCAGGCTTGATTAGTCCCAACTCCTCGTAGTACTTGATCGTCCTGGTGCTGACCCTGAGCTTGTCAGCCACCTCCCCTATCTGCACCAATCCAGTGGTGGCGTTCATCAGAAAAATCTCCTCTGTACCTGTACGTACACGTCTAAGTATACTAGAATCTGGGTATTACTGTATTTACAAGTCGTTTCGAAGTGGTGCGGCTTGGAGAGTAAGGTTTTTAGGGAGGACAAGCTTTGAAGCAGATGATTAGGATGCAGTGTCAGCATTTAGAGCCACGTGTAAAGCCGAAGAAAAAGCACTGGTTTTCCTTAGAGTACAAGTGGGCCGCGCTCTCGTGTACGAGTATCGGAGCTCTTCTGGCCGCCATCAACAGCGGGTCTCTGATCGTTGCGCTACCCACCCTCATGCGGGAGCTAAACACCGGGCTTTTCAGCTTGATCTGGGTGCTCTTGAGCTACCTTCTGGCCCAAACGGTGCTGACGCTGGCGGCCGGGAGGATCGCCGATATGGTCGGACGCAAGAAGTTCTACGTTGGGGGCTTTGCGCTCTTCACGGTCGTAAGCCTCTTCGCCTGGTTCGCCCAGGGCGCTGGAGAGCTGATCGCCGCGCGAACCGTCATGGGGGTGGGTGGGGCTTTCATGATGGCCAACTCTAGCGTCATCGTCACCGACGCTTTCCCCCGCAAGGGGCTCGGGCAAGCCTTAGGGATAAACATGATGGTAGCAGCGGCGGGCTCCACGCTGGGCGTCGTGATCGGAGGCATCATGACCTCCATCTCCTGGCAGTGGGTCTTCTGGTTTAACGTGCCCCTAGGGGTCATCGGCACTATATGGGCGGCGATAAACCTCAGAGAGATCGTCGAGCTA
>DASQSI010000193.1:0-4245 GCA_035642415.1 Rubrobacteraceae bacterium | reverse complement strand
GTAACGGTTGGGTATACATTCGTAGCCGTAGTGCCCTGTGCCTGTGAGGTACTCGGCCATGAACGGCTTGTCATATCCATACGCTCTAAGCCATCCCTCGCTGGGCCTTAGCATTATGTCGTCCTCATAGCCGAAGGTGTTCGTTACTTGAAAGCCTTCGGTATCCATCGATTCGGTCGAGTAGAACTCCTCGTAGCCGAAGCCTTTGGTGACGTCCCTAAAGTTGTCTATGCTATTGGAGTTCGACTGGAAGAAGACGGTGCGGTAGCCCTGGTCCTTGAGGAGGCTGGCAAGACAAGGAGCGGGAATCTCGTTCGGCTCGAACTCCGGCCCCGGATAAAGGGGGGGCTCTATCCCACAGTTGATCGCGACGCTTCCCTTAGACGAGCGAGGAAGGACTACGTAGGCCCGCTCGGCAAGGAGGCTGCTCTTGGCCAGTTGGTCAAGGAAGGGTGTGGTTTTCAAGTCCTGGTTGTAAGGGGTTACGGACCGCGCGCGGGTCGACTCCAGGTGGATCAGAACGACGTTGCGCTTCTCTGTCTGGGGAGTCTGTGCGAGCCTCGCATGTGCGGCCGGATGCTCGGCGGCGTACCCGCTATCCGGCTGATCCTTCTCGGCGGTCGTTCCCTCGATGCCCGCTAAGGCAACGTTGACGAACGGGTCCTTTGCCAAAGAAGTGTCGGCACCCACCGAGCTGAACCCGGCTAGCAACGAGAGCGAACCAAAGCCCAAAGCTAGGAAGCATGGTACGAGAGAAACCCCAGAAAAGCTCCCGGACGTTTCAGCCGGGGATCTTTGCGACCGCCGGTCGACGACGCGCGCCAGGAGCCAGGGGCCTAGAGCCGCGTATAAGAGGGCCATGGCGAGGAGCAGCCAGACCCAGACCGGGCCCCCACCCTGAAAGAGTATAGGTTCGATGAGATCGAACTTAGAGGGCCACTCGGTGATGGTGTTATAGTCCAGCGTGTTGCCGGTCTCCTGGAAGTACCAGTGGGCGGATGCGGTCACGAGTAGCACGAGCACCGCCGTAGCGTGGAAGAGGACCACCACAACCCACCGCAGAGGCCCTTTGCGCGCTATGGCGAAAAGCCCGATCCAAAGCAGCGCGTACCCCAGGTTGAAGAACATGTCCGATCGCATCAGATCCAAGGTCGTAGCGAGCCCGTGGCCGCCCTCGGGCCACGAAGCGACATCGGAGGCTTTCAGGATGAGGTTGTAGACGACGAAAGGTATAAGGAGACCGAGCAAGTAAACCCAGTCCCGGCGGCTCAGAAGTCCCCTTCCCAAAGGTCCGACCCGTTTTACCCAATACCCCAAAGCGGGGGAATTTTACAGGGTTTTACGGGGATCTTACAGAACCTGGCAGGCGTCTACAGAGCACCGCCGTGCCCCACCGCAACTCTCTATAGGAAGATATCCAACGGGAGCAAGGCGCTCACCAGCAGGTTCGGTACATCGACCGTCTGGTTGATTCGCAGGTCTACCGCGACGCTGCAGAGCGCGTAAGCCTGCTGGCGCGTAAACCCCCGTGTCTGGAGGTGTTCGATCATGTTGAGCAGCGCGTTCCGGGCAGCTAGCGTGAGGTCTTCGCTCTCGTTCTGGCCATCCCTGCGTATACTGGTGCCGGTGGTGGCGAAGAACCGGCGCGGCACGGCCAACTCGGGGGCTGTGAAGTAGTCGTCCCGGAAGAACTGCAGGTCCCGAATGCCTTGCTGTTCTGCTTCGCCCTTCCGGACCTGGAAGCGTACGTGAACTCGGGAACGCATCTCTATAGCCGTCCCGCAGGCCTCGCAGTCGCCCTGGGCGTAATGGACATCCCCCGTGGAGACCAATGCACCCTCGGCGTACACGGGTATCAGCATGGTGGCGCCTGGAGAAAATTGCTTGATGTCGATGTTACCCGCGGTCTCGCGGGGGGGAATGGTGCGTAACCCCTCCTGAGCTATCGTATCCTCGGCCCGCACGGCGTCGGTCGGCTCGGGTGGCAAGACGAAACCTTCCCGTTCGGCCAGTTCGGCCTCACGCTCCGCAGCGCGTTGGCGCAGTTGGGCGCCAGGGGCAAGACCGAAGGTGCCCGGGTGAGGATTGTAGCGGATGCGTACACCGGGCAGCTGGTCCGACTCCGCGTACTCGTCGCCGTATAGCCGCCAGTGGACGATAAACGGATCCGGGAACTCGTCGCGCAGGAAGCCGAAGCCAGGTACTTCGATCGTATAACCCCACTGCTCCCACGGGTCGGCCTCGATGTCCACCAGCTTTACCTCGAGCAGATCCCCCGGTTCCGCACCCTTTACGTAGACAGGCCCGGTCAGCGGATGCACGACGTTCAGGTTCAACTGCCCAACGTCCGCTTCCGTAGACTGGCCGTTCAGTTGGCCATCGAAGGCATCGCGCGTCTCGAAAACGACGAGGTCACCCTGGTCAACCTCCAGGACCGGCTCGATGGCTTCGTGCCAGCGGTTGTGCCCCGTGCCGGGCTCCTGAGACAGCGGTTTGGACGGATCGATGCTGACCACATGCTCTTGCGGCATCCCTTTCCTCCTTGTAGCCTGCGTCCCCTCTTTCCTTGTGCTGTTATTATGCTAACTTAGTATTTTTCCCGCTAGTAAGCCCTTGGCTCGCTCTGTTTTTGTAGTCTTCGAAAGATATATTTCCAACGCAATAACAAGGGGATTACTCCCATGTGCTGCTGACAAGAAGTCCCAGCGTGGGCCCAGCTTCGCTGTTGCCTTCACGTTTTCCTACGCGAGCCCAGAGCTTAAGAGCGAGGAGATGCGCTAGGCTTCGGTTGATGTCATTATTTACCCTAGAGAACCTAAAGAAGCTCGGGCAAAGGGAAGGCTCTGTGTCGGTTTCAAATCTCATTCGATGGGGGGGTTCGGCTGCCATGGCAGCCGGTACGCTGTTCGCGCTCATCAACCTCATCAACCTGTTCATCTTAGGTTTTAGCCCAGAAGCTGCTACCTCGTTTAACCTGCTCGTTAGACCCGTGATCGCACCAATCGGTGAGGCGCTGTTGTTGCTGGGGCTGGTCGGGCTCTATCTCCGCGAGCCAGAAGCTACGGGCATCCTTGGCCTGATCGGCTCTCTATGTGCCTTTTTTGGCACGGTACTGGCGCAGTCAGATAATGTCTGGTACGGCTGGCTTGCTAACTTGGGCTTCGCTTTGTTTGGCGTGTCAATTTTACGAACACGAGCTTACTCGCGCCTGGCCGCCATACTCCTGATCGTTAGCGCAGCGATCACCGGGATGGTTAGTCCCCTCTTAGGCGGCAGACCTCTTAGCATGTTAGTGTATATTGGAAGCGCAAGCGCCAACCTCGTCTTCAACATAGCTATAGCCTGGCTGGGTTTTAACCTCTTTACGAGAAGGGGCGAAGGAGCCTATCAACCCTCGCGAGAGCGTTAAGCTCTAAGAGCTGACATCCTTGGCTGAGTCTTCGAAAATAGCCCTTTCTGGAAACAATTTTCAAAATTTTTAAAAATATTTTCGAAAGCCATCCACCGAGGGGTTCTTGTACGTAAGTCACTAGATAGAATATAGGTTATCAGCGAAACAACATACCGGCACTTACCGAAGAAAGGAGGGTGTGTGCAGTGAGATTCAACAGATCGGTTCTGGTGGTGGCTACTATGATGGTGCTGTTGATGGCAACTGCCGCCCCTGCTATGGCGCAAGAAGAGTGTAGGTGGATCTGGAGCCAATGGAGCTCCTGGTTGCTCGTCTGCTAATAGAGCCAACCCGTATACTCCTTGGTGCAAGCTCTTGGTTACTTCAAGGGTCTTTACTACGAAGATCGGTCTCCTTGTTAGCGGCTAATACTAAATTCAAGGCACGGGTCATCCGCGGGAGTGGCTCAAAGCGTATATAGATAACATATGAAGACGCAAAGCTCATGCGAGGCTCGTCAAGACTGCCGGAGTCATAGGCAGGATGGCGCTGGACCGGTTATGCTTATCGGTGTTAGGCCGGAGGTTGAACCGCACCGTTTCGGGAACGGTTCAGGAGGGTTCGGGTTGGAAGGCGCCACGGACGAGGTTTTGATGCGGCGGGTAGCCGAGTTGGATGACAGGCGGGCGTTCTCCGAGCTGTATGACCGCTACGGCAACCTCGTCTATAACGCGGGGATGCGGCACCTCAGGGATCGCACCCTCGCCGAGGACCTGGTGCAGGACGTGTTCGTCTCGGTGTGGCGCAACGCGGCAAGCTTCGACCCCTCAAAGGCCGGTTTTTCGACCTGGGTG
>DASQSI010000192.1:0-3726 GCA_035642415.1 Rubrobacteraceae bacterium | reverse complement strand
AGCTCCCAAATCTTGGCTGGTTCGACCCGTCTTAGACAGACATGCGTCCCCGCGACCGCGGTCACGGCCCAAGGAAAGGTCCAACCGTTACAGTGGAACATCGGCAAGGTCCACAGGTACTTCGTCTCGGCGTTCATCTGCGTCTCGATAACGTTGCCCAAGGCGCTGATGTATGCCCCACGATGGGTATACATCACACCCTTCGGTCTTCCTGTCGTGCCGGAGGTGTAGTTCACGGAGATCATCTCCTCCTCGTCCTCCAGAACACTCTCTACCGGTTCTGGGGAGCCTTCCGCCAGATAGTCCTCGTAAGGATCACCCTCCTCGCCGGTATCGTCTACACGCACGACCTCGACCTCCTCGTTCACCCCCTCCAACAGATCCTCAAGCTCTGAGTCCACAAAGACCATCTTCGACCTAGAGTGCTCTACTATGTACTCGACCTCGCCCGCGCTCAAACGTGTGTTTATGGCCACCAGCACCAAACCCGCCGCGGGTACGGCAAAGGTCCCCTCAAGCATCGGCGGGATGTTCGGGCACAGAAAAGCGATCCTGTCGCCCTTCTGGAAGCCTGCTTCTTTAAGGCGCGAGGCCAGGCGGTTGACCCTTTCTTCGAACTGTTGGTAGGTATAGCGCCTATCAGCGTGGACAACAGCGGTCTTATCCGGGAACATGTAAGCGCTACGCCTGAGGAAGCTCACCGGTGTAAGCTCCGTGCGGTAAACCTTCTCGCCCATGCAGAGGTCTCCTTTCCCTCTTTGGAGTTTTGCTCTCATTATAATCGTCACTTTTTTACCCCTGCCACCTGCAAAACCGCCACGTGTTTGACCCAAAAGATCGCGCGTAGGTACTATGAATACATAAGCAGAGGGAAAGGGGAGTCTCGTGAGCAGGCTGGCTTTGGTTCAGCTAAAGGTTTCCGTTAACGATTCCTGGCTGGACAATAGGGTTTTACGTTGCGGCTCTCGTATTGATTATCGGCACGGCGCTGGTTCTGTACGGGCTCCTGGGTCCTGCAGGGCAGGAATACAAGAGCTTGGGTATAAACATAAGCCTATGGTGGGGATTGTTCATGGTCTTCTTCGGCTGTGTGGTCCTGGGAGCTAGCTACGCCTCGCCCCGCCGCCGGGCCGCCCGGAACGCGGCGCGACGACGTTCTTAGAAATGCCTACAATCTCTCTAATGCTGTATGTCCTCTACGGTTGAACCTTGTTCCTTTTAGGATTCCACGGGCGTCACACCCGAGGAGAGGTCTACAAGAGTGGTAAGGAACCTGGCCGAAGAATACCCCGAAAGAGAGCAGGGGTTCGAGAAAGAGCGCGAAACAAAAGATGACGGCCGCTATATTATCTTCTACACGTTTGGTGGCGAGGAGTCTGAGGGGGGCCACTTCGGCAGGGAAGGCGTCGAGTGAACCAGCTCCGGTGGGATCCGACCTCGCGGGAGTGGGTCGCCTACGCCACCCACCGTCAGGACCGCACGTTCCTCCCGCCCCCCGAGTATTGCCCTCTGTGCCCGACAAAACCGGGTGGCTTCCCAACCGAGGTGCCCCGCGAGTCCTACGAGATCGCCGTCTTCGAGAACAAGTTCCCCTCCTTCTCCCCGAACGCGCCCGAGCCCGACGAGCCCGGCACCGCGCTTGCGCCGACGGCCCCGGGACGCGGGGTATGCGAGGTCGTCCTCTACTCCGACGACCACGGGGCGACCCTTGCCGGGATGCCAGAGCGTTGGATCCGCAACCTCGTCGAGGTGTGGGCCGACCGCTACCGAGAGCTCGGCGCCAACGAAGAGGTGGCTTACGTCTTTATCTTCGAGAACAAGGGCGAGGCAATAGGGGTGACACTGCACCACCCGCACGGCCAGATCTACGGTTACCCCTTCGTCCCGCCGCACCCGGAGAAGGAGCTTAAGGCCGCCCGCGACCACCGCGAAGAACACATGACCTGCCTCCACTGCGACCTGCTCGCCGAGGAGCACGCCGACGGCCGCCGGATCCTATACAAGGGCGACCACTTCACCACCTTCGTTCCCTTCTACGCACGCTGGCCCTACGAGGCCCACATCTACGCGAGACGCTGCGTCCCTTCGTTGGCGGACCTGACCGGCACCGAGAAGGAGGACCTCGCCCGCGCCCTTAAGCGCCTGCTCTCCGGCTACGATGCCTTGTTCGGGTTCTCCCTGCCGTACGTCATGTCCATGCACCAGGCCCCGACGGATGGGGGGGAGTATGGGGGTATTGCGCACTTCCACGTGGAGTTCTATGCGCCGAACCGGACCGCAGAGAAGCTCAAGTACCTCGCGGGGAGCGAGGTGGGCGCCGGAGCCTTCATAGTCGACGCGTTGCCTGAGACGACCGCCGCCGCGCTGCGTGAAGCTATGGAGCGTGCCGCGGCCGGATCGACGGAGGCCGGGCACGCGTGAGGCTCTTGCTTGCCGGCGACACGGGCTATGCTCAAGGCCTCGTCGCCTTGCGGCCGGTGCAGGTGACCTACTACGAGGTAATAACGAAGCGGGATGTGATCTCCGACGCCCGAGAGTTGGTGCTGGAGCAGCCGTGCGGGTGTGGATAGAGAGGGCCGTTTGCGAGAGATCGAAGAGAAAGCGGCGCGCGCCTATGCGGAGAGGTTCGGGGCGGAGCCAGCGCTAGTCGCCAGCGCGCCGGGACGCGTGAACCTGATCGGGGAGCACACCGACTACAACGGTGGCTTAGTCTTGCCCTGCGCCATCGACCGACGCGTCGCCACCGCCGTCGGTCCTGCCCCCGGCGGTAAAGGCACCTTCTTCTCGGTCGACTTCGACGAGGCGCGTCTTCTCGAGGACGGTCGCGACGGTTCCTGGGCCGACTACCCGCGCGGTGTCGCGTGGGCGGTAGAGCAAACCGGCGTGGAGACGCCTCCCTTTCGCGCGACCTTTGCGGGTAACGTACCGCTTGGCTCCGGGCTCTCGTCCAGCGCAGCCATCGAAGCGGCGACGGCGCTCGCCCTAGACGCGCTCTTCGGGTTCGAGATCTCCGGGAAGGACCTCGCCCTCCTGTGCCAGAAGGCCGAGAACGGCTTCGTCGGTGTGCCGAGCGGCATCATGGACCAGTACGCCTCCCTCCTGTGCGAGGCCGGCTCGGTCCTCCTCATAGACTGCAGTAGCCTCGAGGCCGACCCTGTACCGCTCGGCCTCGAAGGGGCTAACCTCGTCCTCCTCGTCTGCGACACGCGCGTCAAACGCGGGCTTGCCGACACCGCCTACCAGGAGCGCCGTGAGACCTGCGAGAAAGCCGCACGAGAGCTCGGTGTAGACAAGCTGCGGGAAGCGCGGGAGGAGGAGCTCGCACGCCTCTCCGGTGACGAGCTCAAGCGCGCCCGCCACGTCGTGCGCGAGAACGTGCGGGTCTTAGAGGCGGTCCGGGCGCTGCGGGAGAAGGACTTCGCCGACTTCGGCCGCCTCGTGTACGATTCGCACCTCTCCCTGCGCGAAGATTTCGAGGTCTCGACCCCGGAGCTCGACGCTTTCGTCGAGGCCGCGCGCGAGGCCGGCGCTTTAGGCGCCCGGCTTACCGGCGCGGGATTCGGCGGTTGCGCTATCGCCCTCGTCGCTGAGGACGCTACCGAGGCGCTTGTAAAAGATGTTCGGCGTAAGTTCGCGAAAGAGGGCTTCGAGGAGCCGGCGTTCTACGAGTTCCGCCCCGCGGCGGGCGCGGAGGTCGTAGGCTGACCCTCTCTGCGGCTCCTGAAA
>DASQSI010000191.1:0-16394 GCA_035642415.1 Rubrobacteraceae bacterium | reverse complement strand
GTAACCCTGATCAACTAGTGGACTTCTTGGACGACCTCATTGATATGGAGGGTTCCTCTATCGACGAGCAGGCCTCGTTGGATGTGAACTGCGACCAGGGGCTCGAGCAGGCAACGGCGACTAGCTAACCGAGGTGTAGCCTAGGATGCTAGGCGAAGGGCCGGGGCTCTTATAACCCCGGCCCTCTTTTCGTGCTCTCTAAGAGGCAACGGGGTGGCTTCCTTGGCGTGTAATACCCTGCCCGTGCCACCGGTCTTCCGCAGCTCCTTGGCCTCTGGCCTCGGCGCCGCACAGCTTCTCCTCGGCTACCGACCTGACGGCTATCGACAGGACGGAAGTAGTAACCTTTGTTCCCGGGAGCAACAACTCCTCGCATGCTATGCCGTCTTTATCGGTACCCAGGTTGTTCGGATCACTCGGGTCTTCGAGTAAAATCCTCTGCTTTCTTAGATAAGAACGGAAGTCGCTACAATCCAGGTCTCCAGTCTGCTGCGCCAAGGCAGGCGGCGCAAAGGCTACCAATAGTAACACCAACATAGTCCCAACAGCATCAACTTCCTCAACTTCTCCACATCCCCCTTCTCTTTGTCGCGATCGTTGAGGTATATACGCATGAGCGATCATGGGTAGTATCTCTGAAGTAATTAGCCAAAGTGCTTACGCCTAGTGTAGGGGGTCCGGACTCAAAAGCGCCTCGAGAACAGCCTCCTGCAAGTGGACCAAGCGTCCTTTGTAACGGGGAGCTTCGGCTTCAAGCCGCTCTGGCAGGACCGGGTCGAGCGCGGCAGCCTCCGCCTTCATGCTCGGCTCATCAAGCCAGCGCCGAACCAGTGCCGGGTCTGCCTCCACGTGGAAGAGCAGACCCCAAGCTCTAGGACCCCAACGGAACGCCTGGTGCGGCGTTATAGACGAACACGCAAGCGGTACGGCATTCTCGGGTAGATCGAAGACGTCGCCATGCCAATGGAGCACCGTCTCCTCCGCCCGGAAAGACCCCATGATGGGATCTGCTACCGCAGCAGGCGTCTTGCGGACGGAACCCCAGCCGATCTCCTTTCCGGCCGGATTGGGATTAACCGCCGCACCCAGGGCGGCGGCGAGCAGCTGGCTGCCCAGGCAAACCCCCACTGTTGGCCTTCCGCTCCGCACGGCCTCGCCAATCGCCGAGATCTCCTCTTCCAAGAACGGGTAGCGGTGGACCTCATAGACACCCATCGGTCCTCCCATAATGAGTAGCGCCCGCGTGAGGCAAAGGTCTGGCAGCGGATGGCCGGCGAAGAGATCTACGTAACGCCAGGGCACCCCACGTGCATCGAGCCGTTCTTCAAAAGCACCCAACCCTTCCCAGCTAACGTGGCGTAAAACGAGTACTTCCTCCGTACGATGCTGTGCTTTCGCTCCTTTATGGATCATTGCGGTTATCTCTCATACCAGAGCGGTTACGGTTCACTCATAAAGCTCAAAGAACTCGGTTTCGTTGGTCTTTCTGAAGTGCTCGCGAACATATTTCACTACCGGGTAATTGTCCTCATCCAATGGTATAAACCCATCTGCCAGGTCGAAAGCATCCACCTTCTGGACTATTACGACTACTCCTCCCCTTTTAGCTGCCAGGTCATTTGTGACGCGGTCGGTCAAGTATTGATTGTTCAACTCAACCGGCCAAGGCCAATCTATAAGCAAAGGATTCGTCTGGCCTGACTGAACCCAGTATCCCGCGACCTCCGGGATTATTGCATACGTTCTGTCTCTCGCCGAAACTGTATCTATGGCGTTATTAAGATCGACGAAAAACGTATACGTATTCGGATTGGTATAGATCAACCTTCCACCCGGGAGTACACCATCCAAGGGCTCGGTTAGCTCGCTGGATGGTTGCTCCCGGTATATATAGTATGGCCTGGACACAGCAAAACTTAGTAGGACCGCCGCCCCCACAACAATTAACGTTGTATGAAGGAACCTAGGATTAAGCGATTCACGCCTGGAATACACAAACGCCGTTAGTATCGCGAACAAGGGTCCTAATAATAGAGCCGGATAGTTGTATCCTACCGACAGCGAAACGCTCCACGCTAATAATAAGGCTATTAACGCAACCGGTATCCTTTCTCCATCGCGCGTTATTCCTCCCGCAATACGGTACAGCACTACGCCAAGTACCATTCCAACAACGCCAAAAGACACCGCGGCAAGGCTTCCCCTATTCAGTTGTACCGCTATGAGAGACGCCGGTATTGCCATTAATACCAACGCTCCAACGTATCTCGGCATGCGGCTGGTACGCAGCAGCGGCACGGTGCTTGCGCTCAACAGAAACATCGAGCATGATCCAGCCACTACACCGAGCAAGATCCCGTAGTTCAGATAGCTACCTACACCAGCAGATACTATGCCCGTCTGCGAAGACAGTTGTAGGATAGCTTCTGAGAATGAGCCTGAAGCCAGCAGATAAACACCGTAAGCAGCCGCAGGTAGCGTTATAGTCAGCCAATATTTTTTCTCTCGCCAATCGCCCAAAAGCAGTACGGACAACGGTGCCATGAACAAGAAGCTCTGCTTGCACAGATAAGCAATGGCGATCAACAAATAACCGATGATCCTCCACTTGGGGGGCTTCTGCGTCAGGAGCACCCATAATCCGATCGAGGACAGAAATAGACCGTCGACTGTATGCCATGCCGTAAGCACGAAGTAGTGAACCGAAGCAGCAAAGCTTACCAAGGCGACAAACACCTTCATCAAGTTGTTAAACGGATTATCAAAAGCGCGGTTGATAACGGATAACCAGGCCCAACTAGTACACGCGAATTCAAACCACACAAAGAAACGAGATACCCAGTAGGTATAGTCGCCACCAAAGAGAACTACAGGTGTATGGATCAAAGGAGAGACAAAGGGTCGTATGATAATGAAGTCGCGGTGAGGAACTTGTCCCTCCAGGATACGTCTACTATAGGCGAGCGTAAACCCGTCATCTGTGGGACTGAAGCCTCTCCAAGATAGCAGCAGATGAGCAACCGCGGGCACTATCAACAGAAAAGCCACCGAAACAAGAACGTTTTGATCTACGAGTTTAGTCTTTATCTGCATTTACAAGTCTCTCATTCCGAGCAGCTCGCAATAAGGTTCAAGGACCCCTACCTCACGCCACCAATAGTAGCGAGATTTTACGGCTCTACCAACTCTGGTATCTTCGCTTGCGTTCTTCGGGCCCGCTCCTTTACACTCTATCTCTCAGATCTGAGCGGGGGATGGCTCTCATGTAGCAGAGGAGTTTTACGTCATGGTGCAAGGGGTAGTAGGTCGCGGAGAAGCGCCTTCGAGGTACGAACCATGAAGGTAATGGTACGGCCACTCGATGACCCTTCGCTTGAGGACGGCGTAGCGAGACTGCGCATCCGCGCGTACCCTCAATTTCCCGAGACCCGCGACGTCGAGTTCTACTCCTTTGCCTACCGCTGGTTCAAGAGTCACCCGCTGGGGAACGAGATACACCGCTGGGTCGCGGTAGCCGACGGTGATCAGGTAGTGGGCCACCTAGCGGCTACGCCTCAGTACTACCGAATCAACGGCCGACGGGTCATCGCCCACACGCCTTGCGACTACATGGTGCACTTCCGGCACGGCTTCCAAGCCCTCTCCCTGATGCGCACGTTCTTCCGCGCCACGGAGAACTGCGTGGCCTGCGACATGGTGCCGGCAGTGATCGGGGTCGAGTCCCGGCTAGGGGCCGAGGTAGCAGGGCAGCTGCAATACGCTGCGAAGCTGTTGAACGTCTCCAGGCTCCCAGTACCGTCGATCCCTTCGCCGATGAGGAGGCTCCTGAACCTTGAGAAGCAGACCGTGCCCGCCCGCGGATACGCGCTACGCACATGGGCAGAACCGCAGGATGCGGAAGAGCAAGTCGCAACCCCCCCGGTGCGCCCACGGCTGCCGATACCCACGCCGGCAAAAAAGCTCCTGAATGGGGGGCTCCAAATAGTCGATGAGGCGTTGGGTAACAGTTTTGGAAACGATCTGAAGGTGGAGGTGGTCGAAGGTTTCGACGAGTCCTTTGATGAGCTGTTCGAGAAAGTTGCCTCGAAAGTGCCCTGCACACCGGAGAAGGACTCGGCGTTTTTGCGCTGGCGCTACGGCCCCGGCTCTCCTCAGTTCCCGGTGTCCGTCCTGGGCGTGAAGGAAAGAGAAACCCTCCTCGGCTACGCCGTGCTCATGGTGACCTTGTCAGGCCAGGACGGCAACGTGCTCGACCTCGCAACGCTCCCTGGGCGCCGCGACGTAGCGCAGGCGCTGCTTCAGGAGTCGGTGCGTTTCTTCCGGCAGGCAGGGGTAGAGATCGTGAGGTACAGATTCCTCGAGTCGCCCACCTCGCCCCAGTCGAGCGATTTGCGGCGTTTAGGCTTCTTTTACCGCAAGGGACGACGTAACAGCCTGCTGGTTAAGTTCGCGGATCAAGCCCTGCACGAAATAGCCAACGATGTCACTAACTGGTCATACACCGTGGGCGACGGTGAAGCCAGCTTCTGGACGAGGTAAGAGGCACAGAGAACCGTGGGAGCCAACAACGGCGAAAACTCGACTGCCGCAGAGGTACGCAGTCCTGTGCGAGCCTCCACTTCCTTCAAGAGGAAGAAAACGAGTGCTGCAGAAGTACGCGGGTCTGTACAGGTCCCCACCTCCTACACCACGAGGGAAATCCGGGGCGTCACCCGGGCCGAGTGGGACGGCTGGCTACGAAGCTCCCCAGGCGGCGGCCACGTTTTGCAGAGCTACGAGTGGGGCGAGTTCAAGCGGCGCTTAGGCTGGAAGCCCGTTCGCCTGGTACTCGAGAAGGACGGCGAGGTGGTGGGGCTGGGACAGTTTCTCACCTACAGAACTGCTCCGATTCCCGGCGTTCTCATGTACTGCACCAAGGGACCTTGGCTGCCCTGGGACGACGGGGAAGCCGCACGGGCCTTTTTCGAGGGCGTGCGCGCCATCGCCAGCCGCGAAGGGGCGCACACTATCAAGATTGAACCCGAGGTGCCTGAGCAGAACAAAGATACAAAAGCCATCCTCGGCAACGCTGGTTTCCGTAAAGCCCGCTACGACCTAAACCTGAAGAGCACCCTGGTCGTGGACCTGAGCTTGCCGGAAAAAGATCTGCTCGCGAGGATGAAGGGCAAAACGCGCTACAACGTCCGCCTAGCCGCCAGGAAGGGCGTCGAGGTGGTCGAACCAGAGTTCGAGGAAAGCTGGGAGACCTTCTATGAATGGATGAAGGCCACCTCACAGCGGAAAGAAGACTACATCCTCCGAAGGTCGCGCGATTATCTGCGCAGTGTGATGCACGCTATGCACGATGCGGGTCAGGGGCATTTGTTCTTTGCAAAACACGGAGGGACACCGCTGGCTGGCATGTTCGTCTTCACCTTTGGCGAGAAGTACTGGTATATGTACGGCGCCTCAAGCGATAAGAAGCGCAATCTCAAGCCCAATTACCTGTTGCAGTGGGAAGTGATGCGGTGGGCTAAACGGCGCGGCCTGACGCACTATGACATGGTAGGAGTGCCCAAGCCGGAGGACCTGGACGAGAGCAGCTCCTTGTGGAACGTTTACAAATTCAAGGAGGGCTTCGGCGGAGAGATCGCGGACTCGTTAGGCTGTTTCGACCTGGCGGTCAAACGGGGGCGCGCTGCTGCGTGGTACAAGTTCGAGCCAGTGTACTACCGCCTGTACTACAAGCTGAACAACAACGTCTTCTACTAATTACGATTACGTAACTCCTGGGGTATTAGAGACGACGAGTTGGCGCACTCATACTATTATTAGCCACCTACCGCACGCTCGTGGGGCGAAGTGTCTAAAACCTTCTCCTGAACATCTATAGCCGGGGGCTAACAGCCCTGGCTCTTTTTCATGCCCACTGGGCTCTCCTTACTACATTTACCCTGGTCCCAATAGGTCCGCTCTGGTACAGAGGCGAGCTCTGATCGTGCCCGAGATTCGGGCTGGATCAATGGTGGTAGCCGGATCCTCACGGGGCACGTGACTGCCCAAGTACGTCGCCCAGGGCTCCAAAGTACCGTCCAAGCCCCAGCGGGGAGAACAACAGCATCAGTTGGTGACCAAAGCCCCCACGGTCCGATAGATTCTCGATGATGGCGGTGAGCTTGCACCGCGAGGAGCCTCTACGTGTAGCTTCCTCCGCGCTGAACACTACTTGCTGGAATCCCCGATACCGAACCGTTCCCGCGCCATCATGTACACCTCTCGTGGATCCCGAATCGTATCATCGGCCCTGGCTTCCTCCGCAGCCTCCTCGTTCGTGCTGCTGTCTGTACTTGGCCCCAACGCTGCGTCCGCACTTTCGCCAAATGGCGGCTTCACTTCGGGGGTGGTTTTGGGAACTTCTTGCGGTGATAGCGAACGAGCGGGAGAAACGTCCATGTTGTCGGCTCCTTCTCGGGCAGCACTGTCCGAGCCTACGACGCGGAACTCCAGACGCGGGCGGATGCCGAGGCGTTCTTCGAGCACCTTTTGCAATTCGCTCACGTGCTTGGGATACCCCGCAATATCCAGGAAATACTCATGCTCCGCCGGGAACTCGAGCTCCAATACGTTGTCGTAGAAGGCCGCGGGTCGGGCCATACGGAACACCGCCTCCGCAGAGGCCTGCTTACGCTCTTTCAAGTCCTGCATAATCCGGCTCCATTGGGCGGCCAACATAACGAGCTCTGCTGACTTTCCCTGGTCATCGACGGGATCTTCGGTTTCCTGCTTCGCCTCGATCAATATTTCAACGTCCTCCGTCGAGCTTGCCTCACCAACTAGCTTCCCACTCTCTTGCTCTACGATCTCGAACTCCACCTTCTCTTCACACGGCGGAGCCAACTGCACAACAGCTTCATCCGCGACGGCCTTCTCCAGTGTTTCGAGGCGGCTGAGGAAAGCATCGACGGAGGGCTCCACGTAATCGCGGGCGAGCTTCAAAAAGGTTAATTCGAGCTCTAGCTTCGGATCGTCACCACGCTTAGTACGCGAGAGGGCGTCGCCTAAAGCTTCGATCATGCGCACAACCTCGGGGGTAGGGATTCGCCCAACCTGCTCCTCCAAGGCTGGTCTCTCTTCGATCCCAATCTCGGTGAGGGCGGCCTCGGGTGCGTGCGGCAAGAGCATGAGACGCCTAAGATGCTCGATCAGCTCACCGACAAACTGCGAGAGATCCTTACCCTCATTTTGGAGACGGTCCACCACGCGTAAAGCGTCTGCTGCCCGCCGCTCATACAACACGTCGACGGTTTCGAGCAGCACCTCCGAGCCGACGCTGCCCAGAAGCTCCCGGACACCCGCAGCGGTTATGGGTCCTTCGGTGAACGAGGCGAGTTGATCGAGCAGGCTCTCGGCATCGCGGAACGAGCCTTTGCCCTCGCGGGCGATCAGGGTGAGCGCTGCGGGCTCGGCTTCGATCTCCTCAGCCTCGGCGATCTCACGAAGCTTCTCTGAGAGCAGCGCGACTCCAGGCCTGCGGAAGTCAAAGCTCTGACAGCGGCTGATGATCGTCGGCAAGACCTTGTGCTTCTCGGTGGTTGCTAAGACGAAGATCACGTGCTCGGGCGGCTCCTCGAGCATCTTGAGGAGGGCGTTAAAAGCCTCAGGGGTGAGCATATGGACCTCATCGATAATGTAGACCTTCATCCGACCCTGCGCGGGTGCCAGGCTCACCTTGTCCCTCAGGTCCCGGATCTCATCTATCCCCCGGTTTGAGGCCGCATCCATCTCCAGCACGTCAAGGGATGAGTTGTTGATGATCGCACGACAGCTCTCGCACGTCCCGTCCGGTTCCGGGGTCTGCCCTTTCTCGCAGTTGAGGCTCATCGCCAGGACCTTCGCCGTGCTCGTCTTTCCCGTCCCACGTGGCCCCGAGAAGAGGTAGGCGTGCGAGACACGGTCCGTCTCTATAGCGCGCCGGAGGGTACGCACCACCGGACTCTGCCCGACGATGGCGTCAAAGGTGCGGGGCCGCCACTTGCGGTAGAGCGAGACGTGGCGCATATCTAAAGAGCGATGGTTCGGAAAGACCTCACACCGTTAGTATAGCGGAGGCTTCCCCTACGAAAACAATAAAAACCGCGCACCCCGCCTTCGACGGACCCAGACCCGGCGAACTCCCGGCCGTCAGCTCCGGCCCGGCGACCCCGAATAGCACATGGGGTTACCCGCTTAGTGCTGCTACCTCCCGGTCCTGACACGGTTCACGGGCCTCCATTGCCCGGGACCGGACCATCGACGCCGACCGCACCGGTCTCAACCGAACCCGGGCCGCCTCAGGCGGGGATCTAGGCCCTGCTAGGCGATCGCAGGTACAGGGCATCGCCAGCTCCCCGCTTAGCGCGGCCCGACTAGTTTATCAGACAAGCAGCAAGAGACCAGGTACCGCCTAGTCATATGGAACTAGCCTGTACTAATCTGGTTGCAGTAGGCTCGTCGGGCACAGGAAGCTCTTCTAATAGGATGTATTGTTAGAGAATGTTTGTAGCAAGTTCAGCATCAGAGCCTCGAAAGGCCCTGTCCCTACCGGTCTATGAATCATCCCCAGATTGCTTCCTACGGCAACAAGCGGGTCACGAAGCTCCACCGTTGGGACTGAATGGCCTTCATTGAGAGAACCGTCGTTATCGCGCTGATGCTGCCGATAAGCACGAGATTCACGTTTCCCAACACATTGACCAGGCGGAGAAGCTTGACTCCCCTATCGGGCGTTTCGGGGGCGGGCTCGGAGCCCGACTCTACGGGCGTAGCACCCTCAGGAGCCTGGCTAGAGAGCATGTAGCCGCTAATAATGCTGGCGAGGCCGATCACGACGGAAGCAAGGAGGAGGATATCCTTGGCCCTGACGAGGTTCTGAGCCTGCTCGTCGATTGCTCGCCCGGAGAGCCCAAGGCGCCCAGGAAACCAGGTCGCAACCGCCGTACCGACCGAAAGAGCATTGACCACGTTGTAGCGGTTCCAGGTCGTGTTCAAGAGCTTGCCGCGTTCCGCCTCGGAATCGATGACCTTGAGGTTAGGATTTAGGGCCAATCTGCCGAAGAGTAATCCCCCAAAAGAGGCGCTAAGTCCAAGATTGTGGGCAATCCAAGCAGCTGTGGAGAGTTTGGCCATTAAAAAGCTCCTTTCGTTCGGTTTCCCCCTTTGTTCCCAACGCCATCTTTCGCTAAACGATTCTGAGCCTTGAGCACTGCACAGCAATGGGCGCAATTCTTCGATTCCCGGGTAGCTTGTTCGCCGGGCTTCTCGTTACTTTACCTGCTCAGGGTGCGGCTACGCTAGACCTTTTTGTAGGCGTTTCTATGGCACAGCGCAAAAGAAAACCTGAGGTCCCAAATGGATGCCATGCAATCGGGGGTGGGACCTCGGCGATAAAAAGGGGGCGTGGGGAGAAAGCTCGAGGAGACTATTTAGGGACGGAATACTCAGACTCGGGAAGGAGTTCTGAGCATGTCTCATCACGCACCCCACGGCCTCAAATCCTAGAGCACGTTTATAAGAAGGCGATGAGAGATCTTCCCATGGCCCCGGTCTGATAGGCCTAGGGGTTAGCGCTAGCCGTGGACAAACAGGCGGCCGTAGTCGGTCACCGAGCCCTGATCTGCATCAGCCACTCGGAGCGCGGCCCAAAGCAGTGCCTGGTTCGCTGTCACTACGGGACGCCCCAGATCCTCCTCAAGCGCGCCGATCACGCCTACCGCGCGGAATCCGTTCCCGCCGATCACAACCGCATCGGCATCGGTCGATACATGCTCGCTGACCCAGGCGTGTAGGTCAGCAGGCGTGATCTTCGCCTGGTCGCTCGGCAGCCCACACGGCGCCGAGTGGACCACCTCGAAACCAGCCGACTCGTAATAACGTCTTCCCAAGGTGTTGAGCTCAGTGTCAAACCAAGGGGGGTCGACAAGCGCGATACGTCTTGCAGCGAGAACACGCAGCCCCTCTACCGAGGCCTTGCATGCTGCCACCACCGGGATGTCCCGAGTGCGCTGCTGGAGCCGCGCGATCATCTCGGCCTCACCTTCCACGCCAATTACGTAAGCTGAGCTCGTGAACCCGTATGCAATTGCATTGAGTGGCGCGGCTGCGAGTAGCTCAGCAGCGTTGTCCACGTGAGGAGGCTGGGCGAACTCCCTCACTGGGGCCAAGGGGATTGCCGGGTCCATCACGCCTCCGGCCGCCATCGCACCAAACGGAACCCGCGACGCATGGATCGCGACGCCTGGCGGCGCCATTACTTGAAGCTCAGATTCCGGGCCGACATCCGCGTGCGGCGTCAGGACGCCAATGCGCACGGTCGCCTCCCAGCCGTCGCGCCTCCACCTATTGCTGTTCTGTTGCTCGGACACGCGTGGTTCCTCCATTCTCCTGCTTGACCACGAACCATGCTGCCAGCCGAAGAACTCTGGGGCAAACGTCTGAGAAGCGCTAGAAGCTAGAAACTACTACTGCCGACTGCAACCGGGGCACATTTTGATGGATAGCTCCGGCCCGCTACCCTCCCGACCCCCTAAAATCCTCAGAGACCCCCTCCTCCACAGGCGGAGGCTAAAAATATCCGGAGTGAGAAAATCCCTATGGTGCGTTTGTACCGCGGCGGGAAGCAGGAGAAGAGTCTGAGGAGGCTATTGGACTTGGTGAGAGGGCTCTAGCTAATGTACGGTCCGCGGTTGTTCCGGGAGTAACAGATGCCCGAGTGGCCGGTGGCATATAAGTGGCTGACGCCTATTTGGAACCTCGCATCTCAATGGGTCAGCGTAGGAATGGCAGGAATAATCTCGACGTTCATAATTAGCATCCTTCTTCCATTAGTGACTGGGGGCATAGGAGGAGCACTGGTTACGTGGTAGCTTCGCAGACACGGTAGGTAGCCTTATCGCTCTTGTTTCGACCTCCTGCGCCTAGCCTCTAGGTAGGCCGCCTCAGTCATGGCCAAGGCGCTGCCCACGCGATGAGCAAGATCTAGATAGTTAACCCTACAAACTGCCGGAGCTCGCGAAGAGTTCCTTGAGGAGACATCGCAAAACCCAGCTCGAGGAGAGAATGAAGCTGGCGGGGCTGTGGGAAGACAACGGGCTGGTGTTTACCACCCGGGTTGGCACCCCCGTGAGCCGCCAGGAGCTTATTACCCGCTCCTTCAAACCTTGCTTTCTAAGGTGGACCTTCCAGACAGCCGTTTCCACGACCTGAGACACACATGCGCGACCCTGCTACTTAGTAAGGGTGTGCACGCCAAGTTCGTACAGGAGCTCCTGGGCCACGCCACCATCTCGATCACGCTAGATACCTATTCTCATGTTCTGCCCAGCATAGGAGATGCGGTCGCAAGAGCAATGGACGAGGCATGGGCTAACTCGGTTGCAGTAAGGGAGGCCCCGGGTAATCCTAGGGCCTCGCTTCTTACACTCTAAGGTTGTCTTTTTTACCTGCAAATAACAGAAAAAGCGGAGAGGGTGGGATTCGAACCCACGAGACGGTTCAACACCGCCTACGCGATTTCCAGTCGCGCTCCTTCGGCCAACTCGGACACCTCTCCAGCTACGAACAAAGAGTCTATCAGATGGGGCCGGAGAGACAGTAAACTCTACCCGCTGTTCTGGAAGTCTTCCTCATCCCGACGGTGCTCCTCAACGCGGGCGGCGGCGTCGTGTAGGGCGTAGGCGACGAAGAGAAAAAACGCCAAGGCCGAGACGGCCATGAGGATGCTCCCGGTCCACATGTCGTTCCTGGTCGCGTCTATCCAATCCTCACCCACCCTCTGATACTCCATAGTAAACGGCGCCAGAAACATCCAGATACCGGCTACGAACGTGAGCACGGTCGTTACGAGGCCTATACGCGCCTGCGGGTTCATTGCTGTGCCCTCCTCTCCGGGTCAAGCTGCTGATTTGGAGCGGTACCCTGGGGGGCTCCGTTCTCCTCTCGTCGCCTGCGCTGGTCTTGCATGTCTTCGAGCATGGCGTTCACCAGCGGCAGCAGGATCTGCTCTACATCGGCAGCAGAACCGGGCTGGGTTCCACCTACCGCCGGCATGCCGGCAGCCTGGACTTGCTGGGCTTCGGGCTCTTCCCTGCGCTCGATGATGCCCCGGCGCCTCAACTCTTCAACGAGTCCCAGGACGTACATGAGCACTCCGATCAGAGAGACTACCAGGATCACTAGTCCACTCCAGAAGTCCGTATAGGTGGGCTCGGTCCAGGCCGCCCCGGAGGGTTGGTAGGCCAGGGCAAAGGGAGCCAGCATCAGCCACGCTCCAGCCAGCATCCCTCCTAGCGCTCCGACCGCTCCGAATAGGTACTTAATCATGGGGTTACACTCCTCTTCCGGCTAGTAGTGGTTTCTTCGATTCTTCGTTGCAGGTAGCTCATCAGGAGGGTTTGAGAGAGGGGCTTCACAACCTCTTCGTTGGCCCGCAAAGCACGGGCGTGCTCGGAGGCGCCGCCATTGGGCGAGACCAGCTCTGAGGCCGTCCGTACAAGGCGTGGGGAATCGCCATTCGCGCCCTCTATGCGCCGAGCCAGATACGCTAGGATGATCCCGGTGAGCAGGGTGTTCTTTCCGTTTGTCTGGCCGATCGGTGGAGGCATCCCCCCGGCGGCGCTCTTGTCCAAGCGTATGTTTTTCATTAGTAGAGCCGCAAGGATGGCGAACCCTACCGCATAGAGCGTGAATACGAAGCCTGTGTGGATGGATTCCGAGAGCGCCTCACGGGCCACCTGGATCACTCCCTCCACGACTTGCTGACCGCCGGGGAAAGCGGAGGCGGTGCGGGAGAGTGCTTGCCGGGCTTCGTCGCTCACCAACGCCTGCGGGTTCTCGAGTGCCGAGACGAGCCTCCCGGGAGCCTGTGGTGGGACGTTGGCCGCCAGCTCGTCGGCGTATCCTTTGGTAACAAGCGACCCGATAACTGCCGTGCCGACCGTTGAGCCTACAGCGCGGATGAACTGCGTGGCGGAGGTCGCGACACCTAGTATCTTCTTGTCCACCGTGCTCTGCACGGCGAGGGTTGCCGTCGGCATGATGAGCCCCAAGCCCAGGCCTGTGACCACCAGGAACAGGGCAACGGTGCCTGTGGAGGAATCCGTATCGAGGGTCGTCAGGAGATAGACACCGAAGGTCATCATTACCGTGCCGAAGAGCGTGAATGGCTTGACGCGCTTGACACGAGCGATGATCTGCCCACCTACGATGCCCACCCCAGTCATGGCGAATACGAGCGGGGTAAGGACCGTACCAGACCCGGTAGCGGTCTGGCCAAGAACACCCTGTACAAAGAGCGGGGTGTAGAGGATAATGCCAAACATCCCAATCCCGACCAGAAACATCAAGAGCGTGGCCGAGGCGAACACCCGGCTCTTAAAGAGCGAGAGAGGTATTATCGGCTCTGCCGCCCGCAGCTCGATAGGGATGAACGCGGCCAGGAGAACTGCGGAGATTATAAAGCCCGCAATGACGCGTCCGGCGTCCCAATCGTATCCCTCACCAACCCAGGAAAGAGCGAGGAGCAGGGCGACGACCGAAGCCGTGATGGTAGCCGCCCCGAGGTAGTCGATCTTCGCCCGTCGCTGCTGGCCGCTCTGTGGCAGCACGATCGGGAGGACGAACAGTGAGAAGATTCCGAGCGGCAAGTTGATGTAGAAGACCCACCGCCAGTCGAGGTTGTCCGTGATCCAACCGCCCGTAGTAGGCCCAACCACGCTGGAGAGGGAAAATACTCCAAAGAAAATGCCCTGATACTTGGCCCTGCGCGCAGGGTCGGGGAAGACGTCCGCGATGCTAGTAAAGATATTGGAGAAGATGAACCCGGCCCCCAAGCCCTGGATGCCGCGGAAGATGATCAACTCCGTCATCCCCCATGCCAGACCACAAAGCGCGCTTCCCACGAGGAAGATTGCGATACCAGCTAGGATGAACCACTTGCGCCCGTAGATGTCGCCGAGCTTCCCTATGACCGGGATCATAGACGTCGAAGCTAGAAGGTAAGAGGTGGTAACCCACGCATACTCTCTGAATCCTTCGAGGTCTGCGATGATCTTGGGTAGCGCGGTTCCCACGATGGTCTGGTCGAGGGCCACCAGGAACAACGCAAGCATCAGCCCCGCCATCGCAAACGCCGTTGCGCGAGTCCCGAACCGTTTCGATCTAATCATTTCCTCTCTTCTCACCTAACCTCGTAAAAGCTAGGTTCCCGCGCTCCGCATAGCCCCCCATCGAACCTTCCGACATTAATCTTTCATGGCCCGGGCCAGCACGACGAGCATACGCCGTAGCTCCTTCAGCTCCTCATCGCTCAACACCCCTTGGACGCGGCGTCCAAGCTTTTCGCCGAGCGCAGGCAGATGCTGCAACTTCTCGCGACCTTTCTCGGTTAGGTACACCCGCACCACCCGATTGTCCTCCGGGTCTCGCTCCCTGCGTATCATGCCCTCGCGCTCCAACGCCTGACTGAGGCGGGTGAGACATGAAGGATCTAGACCGACCCGCTGACACATGTCACCCTGGCTGATGCCTTCTTCCTTACCGAGCATCGAGAGAGCGAACCACTTGCGTGTGCTCACTCCTGTCTCACGCTCTACTACCGCCGCCATCCGCTTGAACGCCAGGGCCAACGAAGCGAGCATTAGAGCCGGTACAGAATCCAGATCCTCCGCCACCTCTATCAACCGATCCCTCTCTGCTTCCTCGATCATAAGCTTTCCTCCAAATTGGTTGATAGCGTAAGTGTATCAAGGTATTTGCAATATCAAACTTTGTGCCGGCACACTTTATCCAAGAGCAAGCGAGAAGGTGTTATGGTCCATAATCTCCTACCCGTCGTCGCTTCCCGCAGCGGGACAAACCGCGCAGGGCGGTCTGGAGGTAGAGGAGCTACTGCTTCACGGACGCACTCTTGAGGTTGGTAAGCTCCTCGCTGACTTCCCACAGCTGTTCACGCAGGGTTCCGTCGTAGGCTTCCTTCGAGGAGGTAGCTACCTCGCGGTCGATAAAGTACTCGCCGGTCCTCCCTTGGACGTCGGGCGAGGCGGCGAGGTAAATGAGGGTATCCGCCCCCTTTTTCGGGCTGCGCATAAACGGCTTAAACGCCCGAAACAAAAGTATCCCCACGCCGCGCTCGTTCTTACCCATGTTGGTGTTGACCGAGCCGGGGTGCATGCAGTTGGCCGTGACACCGGTACCGCGCAGTCGTTCGGCCAGCTCGTAGGTGAACATGATGTTGGCAAGCTTGGATTTGCCGTAGACCGGGAACCCACGGTAGCGCCGCTCCGACTGCAGATCGTCGAGATCAATCTTCCCCCAGCGCTCCGCCTCGGAGGAGACGTTGATCACCCGGGACGGAGCACTCTTTTTGAGAAGATCGAGCAGAAGGCTCGTCAGCAGGAACGGGGCCAGGTAGTTGACCGCGAGGGTCATCTCGATGCCGTCCGGTGTTTCAGTACGACGAGTCTTGTACAAGCCGGCGTTGTTGACAAGCACATCGAGCCTGTCGTGCGAAGCCCTAAACTCCTTGGCGAGGCGCCGGACCTCCGCCTGTGCCGCGAGGTCCGCGAGCAAGAGGGAGACCCTGTTATTGCCAGACTCACTGCGGATCTCTTGGAGCGCACCCTCGCCCTTTTGCCGATTGCGCCCGGCCACGACAACCTCCGCCCCCATCCCGGCAAGCGCCTTCGCCGCCGCCTTGCCGATGCCGGAGGTGCCCCCCGTGATCAAAACTACCTTGCCATTCATCCCGCTCGCGTTCTCCAAAGCTCTCCCTTTACTGCTCCTCCAGGCGAACTCGCGCCGCTCGACACCTGCGCCGAGTTTACACCGTTATCGCTGCCAAGAATTTAGTATCGGTCCCAGAATGCTTGCGGCCCGTAAGCTAGCCCACAATTTCTCGGCCCTACTTTGCCGTAAGTTAAGGAAGTTGTAGGCGACGCCAACGCTTGCAAAACGCCTGCCAGTAATATGAGAACTATACTCGCGTCTGTCCTTTCGGTAGGCCAGCTACCTCCGAGAGCCCCGTAACTTTGCGAACCCGCCTCGAGGCGGGTTCGCCTTTTCGTTGGTGAGGTTAATTATTAGCCGAAGGGAGAAAAACGCTAGTCCTCTAACAAAGCTTTTACCTGATCAGGGGTTGTCCCGCCGCTATACCTCACTCTCCAGGCAAACTCACCTTGTTTCCCACTTCTATGCCATGCTCATTGAAGAAGTCCTGGTTGACCTCCAAGGCGTACTTGGCGGGCTCGGTGGAAGGGTGGGGGGTCTCGTCGAGCGGCTGCATGTCCTGGATGTCCACGATGCGCCCACTCTCGTTTATGTAGGCGATAGAGAGAGGGATCAAGGTGTCCTTCATCCAGAACGAGAGCTGTTGCTCTCGGTCG
>DASQSI010000190.1:0-2785 GCA_035642415.1 Rubrobacteraceae bacterium | reverse complement strand
CTTGCGCTTTCTGCATGCCCACAGTGTAGCGACAGCGCCCGGTATTGAAAACACATCCACGGCGGCATCCTCGTAAGCTATTTCGGAACCTCGGTAGTGAGCTGCAGCTATGCCAAGCGGCTAACTAGGAACATGGCTACTGCACCACCTACCGTCAACGATGAGCTGAGGAGGTAACCGAGACCAGCAGTCTGTGGCAAAAGGCGAGTCGCAGCGGCGAAAATGAACAGACCTGAGAAAAAGCCGATAGCCAGTGGGAAGACTGAGTCGGGAATAGGTGCGAGCGTTGCGGTGAGCGCGCCGACGAGCGGCGTGAGAGCATCCGCTATAAGCATCCATAAAGACCGCCGCGCTGGCTGGCGGTGTGCCGTCATGTAAGAGACCGTGTTGAGACCATCCGAGAAATCGTGGCCGATGACCGCTATTGCTATGACAACCCCGACCCCAGCGCTGATCTGGAAACCGAGACCGATAGCGAGACCGTCGAAGAAGCTGTGTAGTACAAAGCCTCCGGCACCAATCAGACCAGCAACGCTCTGCCCGCTCTCGGCTCCTACAGGATGGCGGTGAACGAAGCGGTCGAGCAAGTGGAAGGCCAGATAGCCGATGAGAGCTAGGCTGAGCGGAACGGTAACCGGCATGTCTATCTCGCCAGCCTGTTGTACGGCCTCTGGGAGGAGGTCGAAGAAGGCTGCGGCCAGAACTACGCCACCTGCGAGGGCCATTAGGGCTTGCACCCGGCCTGGCCAGCGCAGAGCGGTGATTCCACCAGCCAGTGTTGAGAAGAACGTCATCGTAGCGAAAGCAAGCGCCGCTCCGGTGTCCACGCTCATATCGGCTCCCCCTCAATGCACGTTGGGCACACGCCTCGGAAAACGAGTCGGTGGTCGGAAAGACGAAAACCGGTTGATGCCTGCACTGTCCGTACCGCGTCCTCGATGACGCATCCTCCCACCGCTGAGACAGCGCCGCAGCGCTCGCATTGCACGTGCTCGTGGTGTGTGCCAGTGGGTTCGTAGCGGGTCTTGCCGTCGCCGAGGTCCACCCGCGTCGCTACGCCAGCCCGTTCAAGGTGCTGCAACGCTCGCCACACTGCTGAGAAGCTGGCGTCGACTCCGGCAGCGTTTAGGGCATCAGCGAGGCTCTCTACTGACCAACCTGGGCAGTCCGAACTCTCTAAGATTCTCTGAACAGCAGTACGGACGTGGGCCGGGCGTGCCATGTGAGCATCCTAGCACATTTTGCAAATTGTTTGCATAACAGCTCTCCCGCCGTGTGCGGTGTTAGGCTCGAAGAAGCCAAATCTGCTTCTTTTCCACGCACAACAGCCTCCTGTGGGCCGTTTTTGCAGGGCAGCTTCCTCAGTTTCCGAGGCGTTTCTACCAAAGAGCGCTATAAGATAGATCCTCCACGTACGCCAGAACGCGAATACGATTCAACCCTCACCCTTACCAAACAGGCTCTTATTTCAAAGGACAGGGTGTACCGAAAACGGTCGAGGCTGGTGAAAAACTCATTGTTGGACTCTGTACTCGAAGCTGCACCGCGCGAGTGCCAAGTTCTTGTAAAGCTTGTAGAAGCCCTGTATATTGCCGCGTCGAAGAAACGGGTAGAGGGATTTACTGCTGAGCTCCTTAAGCGCACTAGTGGACCGCCGGGACTGGGTTTACTTACTCAGCCTCCTTATCCCCTTCGCCGTCTACAATCTCGTCTTGAAATTCTCCGGCCTACCTCTGCTCCCTAACCACGGGCTTGAACAAACCCTCTCTCTAATGCTTCCAACTGCCCTCTTCAATCTGGGCTACGTTATCTTCTGGGTAGGACTTTTTAGCGTGGTGCGCAAAAGTAGGAGGTCTCTGCGGTGGACGGTGGTAGGGCTCTTCCACTTTATGACGGTGCTGGTGATGGCCGTGACTACCTGTGCGTACCAGTACTCTCAAGAGACCGGTACTACGCTAGACTACGGCACGCTCGCCGAGTGGATCCCCAAGTTCAAGGAGATCAGCCCACCCCTCTTAGGTGACGTTCCACTGTCGACTAGGATGGTTGTTGCCGTCGCCATCATCTACGCGCTTTTCGGTCCCTGGCTCATAACGCATACACTCGAGCATTGGCGAGGGTGGCCAAGAAGGTATCCGGCTGAAACAGCGCACGAGACCTCCCTGCTGAGTCCCCTTGCACTCTTCCTCCTAGGCATTGGCTTCGGCGCGCTCTCGGTGCTGATTAGCACGACTACCTTAGCGAGAGACCCCTTCATCAACGTGGTTGCGACGGGACTTAACGGGGCAAGCTCCAAGGACAACTGGGATCCTGAGCCGGCCATTGGGCATCCGGCCGCGCGTGTCAGCCTCGCGCAGACGCCTAATACCGATAAGCGCAATGTCGTCTTGATCCACTTAGAGTCAACTCGTGCGCGCTCAACAACACCTTACAACGAGAACCTAAAGACGATGCCTTTTCTGGACGAGCTAGCCAAGAACAGCCTCCTTGCCGAGCAGGCCTACGTGGTCCTTCCCCGTACCGCTAAGGGTAGCCTCGCGGTCAACTGTGGGGTCGAGCCGCCCCTCTACTCGGGCCCAGAATTCGGACCAAGCGGCATTCCTGACCGGTGCCTAGCCGACCTCCTGAACGAGCAAGGCTACCATACCGCCTTCTTCCAGTCCACATGGGATAGCGACTTTTCGAATCTTGTAAGGAACTTTGGCTATAAAGAATTCTACCCCTACCAATCGATGGATACCAAAGGCTTCCAGTGGACCAACACCTTCGGCTATGAGGACGACAT
>DASQSI010000189.1:0-9354 GCA_035642415.1 Rubrobacteraceae bacterium | reverse complement strand
GTTGCGGAAAACGCGGGAGAAAGGAGCATACAAACTATGACCGACCAGCAGGCCACCAGTAAACTCGACCTCGAGACCCTGAATCGTGCTTACGAGAGCCGCGACGCCGAATTAGCTTTGTCACTCTACACAGACGATGCTGGGATACGTATCGTCGACCGCAACAACACCCCTAGCTCTCCGCCGGAGTTGCACGGTAAGGAAGAGATTGACGAGTACCTTAGAGACGTCTTTAGCAGGGATACGACCCATCAGCTCGAGCGTGAGATCACCGCCAAGACCGCGTAGCGTTCAACGTAGCATGTCAGTACCCGGACGGGGTCCGAGTGCTGGCGGAGAGCATGGAACTGCGAGAGGGCAAGATTGCTGAGCAGGTGGAAGTGGTAGCCTGAGACGAGTAGTAGAAAGACTTAGAGAAGAAGTACTGCCAAGGCGCAATCCTGTAGAAAAAATGGGTCGTTTGGCAGATGCGTTGAGCTTGCCCTGATCCTTAACTAGGTAACTAATGTGCTTTAAGGGGCCGGAGTTCTAGCAGACCGTCACCCAAACAATATCCATATGCAGCCGATCAGCCGTCGTTTAAACAGGAGGTATAGCGGCGAAGACCGGGTAGCGAGCGAAAGGAAGGGAGTTACTCCACGCTGCAGGCACGAGCTACTACCCCTCTAGTAGCCATTCCAAATCCTTGTCGGTGAGTACGAGCTCCCACTCGTGGGGATAGAGCGGTAGATGCTGGGCACCAGCCACCTCCAACTTTCCGTCGGGAGCGATCCGGGTCTCTAACACCGAACCTTTCGGATAAGGGCTTCCACTGAAGTCGCGGACGGTCTTGGTGAGCCGTATCTTCAAGCTTCCCTCCTGGGCTTGCCCGACCTTCTGTACTTCTCTAGCAGGTTGTCGGAGCTTGCCCGGTCGCTATCCTACTATATGTATTTTACACATAGACTTCGAATGTCAAGCGGCTTGCGGCACGCTCTCGCTAGCAACGAGCGGCGAACGGGGCTGGTTGCTGGCCGAGCCTAAGGCGCCGGATACCAGTCTACGGCTAGAGCCTTAGGGGTAGGTTACGGCCCTTTACTTAGTAGTAGGCGAAGGATCGAGAGTACCAGTTTGGGGAGTAGAGGCTGGGTTGCTAGTCGGAGGCGCGAGAGAAGGCGACGATGGCCCACTGGTCGGAAGCGCGGGAAGAGGCGACGATAGCCCACCGTCCGGTGGATCTGTAGGCTCCTCTCCCTTAGGAGGAAGCGGAGTCTCGGAGGGGGGGTCTTGTTCCTTAGGCAGGGCGTTAGGGTGTCGCGCCCGTGTCTCAAGGGAGGGTTCCTGTGCCTTAGGCGGAGCTGCAAGGGTTGGTGGCGGCTCGCTGGCCGGATCCGCGGGAGCGGGTACCGGTTCACCAGCTGGAGCTGCGGGAGCAGGTTCCGGAGCGCTAGCTGGGACTACAAAGGAGGATTCCGAATAGCTAGTTGGAGCTGCAGGAGCGGACGCCGAAACCCTAGGCGCCGGAGGAGCTGCAGGTGCTGCCGACTTAGAAGCGGTAGGTTGAACAGCGGGAGGCTCATAGAAAGGCTTCTCCAGGTTCATAATCCCTTCTAAGCCTTTACGTACGGTGCGCACGGGATTGCTATCCTCCGAGGAGCCTTTGGTAACGCTATCGGCTATAGCCTGGACAGGATAGGTAACGGGCTTGTAGGCATCGCTTTGCGGCAACCAGGTCAAGAGCGCCGCGCCCGCTGCCATCACACAAACGGTTACGAACCCGAAGCGGGCACTCGCAACCCCGAAGCTGAGAGCCGGTCTCCCCTTTGCAAGCATTCCCATAAACACGCCTTTATTATATCGCGATGCGCCTTCCGTAAAGGCCCCTATCCCAATAAGTACGATATTTTTACCTCCCGAGGACTCTGGAGTCCCCAAGCACGCAAACTCGCCGAAGAGTCTCCGGCAAAAATCAGAGGAGACTCACCCTGGAGAGGGGCCAGAAGCGGAAAAATGCCTTGCCCTCCAGGTTCTCCAAAGGCACGGGACCGAAGACGCGCGAATCGCTTGAATTACCCCGGTTGTCGCCCATCAGGAAGACGTAACCTTCGGGCACCGCAACAGGACCGTAAGAGTCTCTGGACGGAAACTCCTTGTTTAGGTACGGCTCCTTTTGCGGATCACCGTTTACAAAAAGGACGCCGTCCTGCACCAAAATCTTATCCCCCGCCACCCCTACCACGCGCTTGATAAGCGTTTCTTCCTCTCCATCGACGCCCCCGAAGACGACGATGTCACCACGCCCGGGTTTAGTGAGGCTGTAGACAAACTTGTTGGCGAGAACCCGGTCACCGGCCTCGAGCGTCGGGACCATGCTCTCCGTGGGGATCCGGAAAGACTCGAAAACGAAAGGGCGCACCAAGCCGAAAACGAGCGCGAACGCCACGAGGATGAGGACGAAGAGTTCGGCCAGAATTCTACGTCTCCTCTTTCTCAGCCGCTTCTGGCGTCGCGCACGCCGGCTCATCGGGACTTCGCCGTCCCTCAAGAAGCGCTTTCCTTTCACTTTAAAGGAGTCCGATGTGTGGCGGCGGCCAGAAGACCACAAACGCCTTGCCCTCTATACTTTCTATGGGAATCGGCCCAAAAAAGCGCGAGTCGCGCGAGTTGCCCCGGTTGTCCCCCATCACAAAGACCTCGCCGGGAGGCACCTTAACAGGACCGTAATAGCTGCTATCTGGGAACGCGTCGTTGACGTACGGCTCTTCCCAGCGTTCGTTGTTCACAAAGAGCACACCGTTGCGGACCCTGATCTCGTCTCCCGGCACGCCCACGATGCGCTTTATCAGCTCGTCCCCATCGCCCTCAATACTCTTGAATACAACTACATTACCCCGCTCCGGCTGAGAGAAGCGATAGACAAACTTGTTGACAAAGACCCTGTCACCGACCTCAAGGGTTGGGACCATGCTCTCTGTAGGTATGTAGAAAGCCTCGACGACGAAGGGGCGAACAAAGCCGAAGACCAGAGCGAAGGTAACCAACAGTATAATAAGAAACTCAAGGAACCCTCCGCTCTTTTTGGATGAGTGGAGTTGTTCTTGGGGGTTTCCTTCGGGTGTAGTACCTGTTTCGAATGCTCGTTTGTGGAAGCGCTTGTCGGTCATGAGTACTTAGAATACCGCATGCGGGGACACAAAGTCGTCAACGCGCGTGAGTTTCGCTCGCGGGGTTGCCCTCTGTAATGCTGCGGTCGTCTTCGAGGTGTATCAGGACGTCCGAATTGGGCAGGTTACGCCGGATCCTCTCCTCCAAACCGTCGGAGATCTTGTGCGCCTCCCCGAGCGTAGTCTCCGCCCTAAGCTGCAAATGGAAGTCGATGTGCCGTTGCGAGCCGCTCTTGCGTGCCCTGAGCTTGTGGAAGCCACGGATGCTCGGATCGCTCCTGATTTCGCCTTCGATCACACGCTCTATCAGCTCGAGCTCTCCGGCCGGCAGGCTCTCGTCCAAAAGGACGCGGGTGCTGCCCGAGATCAAACGCAGCGCCGTCCACAGGATCGCAAGGCCTATTGAAGCCGCGATGATGGGGTCGAGTACTGTCCAGCCGGTCACCAAAGCGGCGGCGAGTCCTAAAGCCACACCCGCCGCACCCCAGACGTCCGTGCGCAGGTTGTACCCCTCGGCCTCCAAGGCCCGGGAGTCCGTCTCGCGGGCCACCCGTAGAAGCCACCAGGAGACAAAGAGGTTTACGATAGCCGAGAGTGCCATCACCCCGATACCTAGGCTCAAAAGCTCCAGCTCCGCACCATTCAAGATGTTGTCCACGGCGCGGAAGACCACCCACCCACCGACGCCGAGGAGTACCACGCCCTCAAGGACGCTAGCCAGGTTCTCGAAGCGCCCATGCCCGTAGTTGTGAGACTCGTCCGGGGGAGAAACCGAGCGCCGGACGGCGACGAAGGCCACAATCGAGGCTACGAGATCGCTCGCCGAGTGGACTGCCTCGGAGAGGACGCTCACCGAGCCTGTAAGCACACCCGCGGCAAGCTTCATGGCGAGCAGCAAGGCGTTCGAGGAGATCGAGAACAAAACCGTGCGCGACTTTTTATCCATGAGGCGGGTTAATTATACCTGCGGCGTAGCCCAAAATACGCAGGGCTACCAGCGCCATGAACCGGCGAAGCTGATCCGGAGCGCCCCGTCCGGCAGTGGGCCCCACAGGCGCACCTCGGCCCAGGCCCCAACCCTGTGATAAGGGGCAGCTAGTTCAGCGAGCCACCCGAAGCCGGTCATGACGTATCCGGCGGCCCCACGACGCCAGTCGCCAGCGCGACGATCAGGGTGGTCGAAACGGCCGTTTTGGTCCTCATCCCGAGCCCCAAAACCATCAAAGGGATCATCACAATACAACGACCCCGACGAGCCCCGAGAGCGTCCCGATGCCGACCCCCGCGACGAGCACGAGAACGGTAGGCACCTTGAAGGACGTTTTGGCGAAGGGTGGGCGGCCCCGTACCGTCGGGTACGTGAGTACGACGAGCAGCGTGGCAAAGGCGAGCTTGGCGACGACGTCCGCGGAAAAGCAGCTTATAGCTATCCCCATCAGGGACGTCGGCGCCACCGTCGAGGCGAGTAGCGCCGCGTTCCGCCAATTTATCAGGTCCTTGCTTCGGATGTTGCGGATAGTGCCCGAAAGCGAACTGAAGATGACGACCACCAAGCTGGCGGCCACGACTTCCTTGACACCCTATCCCGCCACGTAGGCCAGAGCCGGAACAAAAAAGATCCCACCGCCCACACCGGACAACAAACCACCGATAAGGCCGATGAGATCTGAGATTAGTAGCCGCTAGATGTCCACCTCAGGAGTCTAGCTCACGCGCGTGCAGTCTCACGATCCGCTTACGGCATCTACGACGATCCGGACCGCCACGAGGACCATAAAGAGGGCGAAGCCGCGCTGTAGTACGGTCTCCGGGATACGCTCCCTGTAGCTGGCCCCGAGCCAGGCCCCGAGCATTGCCCCCGCGATCAGCGGCGGCAGGCTCGAAAGCCGGTCGAAGCCGGCAATAACGTATCCCGCGGAACCAACGATGCCGGTAAAGATGGTGATGGCCAAACCGGTAGCCATGGCAGCCTTGACGCGCAGGCCGAGCCCCAAGACCATCAAAGGGATCATTAGCACCGTGCCCCCGATACCCACAAGACCGGCCATGGTTCCAACCCCGACCCCAACGAAGAGCACGAGGGCGCGAGGGATCCTGCGAGACGTCTCCGCGGTTGACGGACGGGCGTACGCTACGGGATAGGCGAGAATGATGAGAAAAGCAGCGAAAGCAAGTTGTACAAGGAGTTCAGAGGAGAAACGGTTGATGACCACCCCGATCAACGCTGAAGGCGCGACCACGGAGGTGAGGAGCGCCACAGCCTTCCAGTTGACGGGGTTCTCGCTATGTAGGCTGCGCAGCGTACCTGAGAGTGCACCGAACACGAAGGTGAACAGGCTTGCCGCCGTGGCGTCCTTGATGCCCCATCCTGCCGCATAAACCAGCGCCGGGACAAAGACAGCGCCGCCGCCTATACCAATTAGACCGGAGAGCGTACCGCCGACCAAGCCTATAAGCCCGTAGACCAGTAGCTGCCAGAGGTCCATCCGCCGAGTTTAACGCAACACGGGCCCACATGGTGAACTGTAGCGCCCGCTTACCCGAGCAGGTGATTGCGCCTTAGATCACCAACATTTATAGTGACAATGCACGACAGTAAGGGATGGGCTCTGCGGCAGGGGGAGACGGATGAGCGTCCACGCATTTAAGTATAGAGGTGCATTACCCGGAGGAGACCGGTAATGGCGGCGCGTCCGGCTTTGGTAGTCGAAGCGTTCGTCCGGCACGCCGAACGCGCGCCGGAGAAATTGTGCCTACGGTTCGAGGGTGAGCGGTGGACTTACGAGCGGTTGTGCGGACGAGCCGAGACCTTCGCTGCGGCACTGAGATCCTGGGGTCTCCGGCCGGGCGAGCGCGTTGCGCTCTTTCTCGGGAACAGCCCTGACTTCCTGGCGGCCTACCTGGGTACGCACCTGGCGGGCGGCGTGGTGGTGCCGGTCAACACTCAGTATCGGCAGATGGAGCTGCAGCACATCTTCGACGATGTCGGCGTACGCCTGTGCCTTATCGATGAGGAGCGGAGGCCGGAGTTCGAACGCGTACGCGGAAACCTGCCCCAGCTGGACGCTGCGATCGAGCTCGGCGAAAAGCTCGAGGCCTTTCTGGACGCTGCTGGAGCTTATGAACCCAGCCCGCCACACAGCGGAGATCTGGCGGTAACCGCGTACACCGCCGGGACTACGGGACGCAGCAAGGGAGCGATGCTGCTGCACCGGAACCTCGTCGCGAACATTGAAGCTGTGTGCGAAGCCTGGCGATGGACCGCCAACGATCACCTGCTCCTGAGCCTACCGCTGTTCCACACGCACGGGTTGATGGTCGGCGCACATGGCACGTTCTTCGCTGGCGCGAGCGCCGAGCTGTGGCGTAAGTTCGACGCCGCAGAGGTGTACGACGCTTTGTTAGAGGGTTCGTTCACGATCTACTTTGGTGTGCCGACCATGTATACGCGCCTGCTCCGGGAGGCAGCAACCCGCGACGAGCGACCGCAAGCTTTACGCCTGTACGTATCGGGTAGCGCCGCTCTAAGTCCCCAGGTGTTCAAGGAATTCGAGCGTGTGTTCGGGGAGCGTATCCTGGAGCGATATGGAATGACCGAGACGGGCATGAACCTGACCAACCCCTACGACGGCGAGCGCCGGCCCGGCACGGTGGGTCAGCCGTTTCCTTGCCAGGAAGCATGGGTGGTGGATGTTGTCACGCGCGAGCCACTACCCGCAGGAGAGATAGGAGAGATCGAAGTGCGAGGCCCGCACGTCTTCGTAAGGTATAGGAACCGTCCTAACGCCACCGAAGAGAGCTCTGATGAGGATGGGTAGTTCAGCACAGGCGATCTGGGGTCCATTAGCGAGGACGGGTACTTCACCATAAGCGGGCGGTCCAAAGAGCTGATCATCAGCGGCGGCTACAACGTGTACCCACGCGAGGTCGAGGAGGTGCTCGAAGGGTGCTCCGGCATAGCCGAAGTGGCCGTGGTAGGGGTGCCTGACGAGGAGTTCGGGGAGCAGGTCGCGGCCGCCGTGGTGCGCGACAACCCCGAGCTGACCGAGGAAGAAGTGAAGGACTTTTTTGAAGATAAGCTCGCGAGCTACAAGAAGCCGCGCCGGGTCGTGTTCGTGGGGGAGCTGCCACGCAACGCCATGGGTAAGCAACGCCATGGGTAAGGTACTCAAGCACGAGGTGCGCGAAGGACTCGTGTAGCAGAAGGGGTAGATCCACCCCAGGGAGGGGAGGCTTGGGCGCGGAACAGGCGAATCGTTCGTTTAGCGTTGCTTCTCCGTCGGCCCGTGAGGCAATCCGGGCGGTGGCCGGCGGGTTCGCGGAGTTTGGGGAGGAGACCGTCTCCGAAGACCCGCTGGACTGGCCGGGGTATGAACAGCAGCTTGCAAGCGCGCAAGCGAAGAGCGGAGAGACAGAGGCTGTAATCACCGGAGAGGCGTATGTAGGCAGGACACCGGTCGTCATCATCGCCTTCGACTTCAACTTCCTCGGTGGGTCGATGGGCGAAGCAGCCGGTTCCAAGATTGTCGAGGCCTTCGTGAGGGCGCGGGAGGCCCGCAAGGTCATCGTTTCTCTGGTCGCTACGGGCGGCGCCCGGATGCAGGAGGGTATGCGCTCGCTCATCCAGCTGCAAAAGATCGCCGACGCTTGCGCCCGCGCCCGCGCGGAAGGCATACCGCACGTCAGCGTGCTGCGCAGCCCGACGACCGGCGGCGTGTGGGTCTCCTTGGCCGCGAGCGCCGATTTCCTGATCGGGCTCAAGGGAGCGGCGGTTTCCTTCGCGGGCTCCCGGGTCAGGGATGATAATGATGACGAAGATGAAGCGTTTGCAAGCTCGGGGAAGCTCAGGAGGGGCTTTATTGACATGGAGCTTGAGGCGGAAGACGTGCCCGAGCGCCTTGCGACCGTCGCTACCCTGCTCTCGCCGGTTAGGGAAGAGCCCCCGCACCCACCCGAGCTGCCGGCTGCGCTCGGGCGCCTCGAGCCCCCGAAAGAGGCGTGGGACTCGGTGAAGCGCGCCCGTAGTCTCGCCCGGCCACACGCCACGGCCTACCTCGACGACTTCTTCGAGGAACGCGTGGCGATCTCCGGCGATCGCGTCGGCGGTGTGGACGAAAGCATGCTCTGCGGTTTCGGCCGTCGAAAGGGCCGCACCATCGCCTATGCCGCCCAGTGCGGCGCAGCGAACAGTGCGGCGGGGTTCCGCACGGCAAAGCGCCTGCTCAAGCTCGCCGAGCGACACCGGCTGCCGGTCCTCACGCTCATAGACACCCCCGGAGCGGGAAACGAAGAAAAAGACGAGCAAGAAGGCGTCGGTACGGCCATGGCCGAGCTCTTGTGCACCGTGGCGAACTTGAGCGTCCCAATGACTTCGTTAGTAATCGGGGAGGGTGGTTCTGGCGGGGCACTCGCGCTCGCCGCTCCGGGGAACCTGTGGATTACCCCGGACGGCTACTTCGCGGTGATCGCACCCGAAAGCGCCGCGGCCATCCTGGAACACGATGAGTCCCAAGCCGAAGCGATCTCCGAGGACATGCAGCTTATGCCGCAGGACCTCGTGCGGCTCGGCATAGTTCGCGGCATCACTACTCCAGAAACGTAGTACGTGTGCCGCGATCCCCAAGCGTTACCCACCTCCGGGCCCTGAAGTTACGTGCTCTCCTCGGGAAAGATCCTCCGAGTGGAGCCGAAAAACCTGGGCTAACGCGGTTCGGGAGCTCCATGGCCCTTACGAGCTCCACGAGTACGATGAGGCTCACCAGGGTCCACGCTCCTTCAAGGAACAGAAGCCCCGACTGGAACTCTATACCCGCGACCACCGCCAAAACTAGGGGCCCCGAGCACGTTCAGCAGCGTGTAAGAGAGATTCGACGGCTCGAGCAGGCGAAACTGGTTAGCGGTGTAGGCTGCGAGGATGGCGAGGGGTGTCTAGAGAGCCATGCTCGGTCAGGTATAAACCTACGCCCTCGAAGACCGCGCCGAGCGCCAGCGCAAGAAAAGGTAGGCGCCTCCCGCGAGAAGGCCCACCGCGACCGCGTAGTCCAGGTAGTGCAGGTAGGCTCCAACCTCTTCCCAGTTCTCCCCCAGGAGGTAGCCCAAGTAGGTCAGCGCAAACACCCACGGCACACACCCCAACAAAGTGTAGAAGCTGAACCTCGCAAAGTTCATTCGCGCGGTCCCTGCCGGGAAGGAGATGAACGTGCGCACTACC
>DASQSI010000188.1:0-24240 GCA_035642415.1 Rubrobacteraceae bacterium | reverse complement strand
CGGCGAAGCCGCCAGCCATAAGCTGCTCCAGAGCCGTTCTTCGCAACCGTTCGGCTCGTTCGGTTTCGCTGATACGGAGAAGCGAGAGCGGCACGGGTCCAGCTCCCCATGTCGTTCTGCCGTAGGGCCCTCTCCGCTTGTGAAGCCAGCTCTCTTTGCTCCTCAAGAACTTGCACCTAGCGCTCATCTCCTCTTCGTTACTCAGAGCTCTTTTTCAGGACACCCCTGGTACGCTGTTACCGCGAACCCACTCCTCTATGGTAAGAGCGTGGACACCGAAGGTATCTCGCAAATGAGAAGGCTCCACGGCAAAACCCACGGCATCGAAAAAAGCCATCATATTCGCCAGTTCCCGGAGGTAGGGGGAGGCGCGCCCAGAAAGGCGCATCGCGATCAGCGGCACGTGGAGCACCTGTATACCCTTCCCACGGGCTCTTGCCAAGCGCTCGAAGGCGCCGTCGAAGGTGGTGACATCGGGACCAGCAATCTCGTAGCGGCCCAGGATGTCCGCCTGGAAGGCCCGGATGGCAGCGCGGGCTATGTCGCGAGTGGCGATCCAAGATACGGGCCGCCGCTGGCGACCGGGGACAAAGGCCACCGACCCTCGGAGCATCATGTGGAGGGTCTCCATGAATATCGCCGGTCGCAGGATGGTGGTAGAGACGTCCTCCGCGGCCAGCAGCTCCTCTTCGAAGCGGGCTTTCTCTCGGAACGCCCCAACTTTTTGAGCCAGCGGATGATCCGCTAGATGTACCGAGCTGTAGACGAAACGCCTGACCCCTGCCGAACGCACCGCCGAGAGCAGGCTAACGTTGCCCCGATACTCGACCATCTCCGAGGCCCCCCGACCCGGCCCGGCGCCCAGCGCCGAGAACACCCCGGAGCACCCCTGGACGGCGGGTCCGAGAGTGTCAGGATCGCTCACATCTCCTACGGCCACCTCGGCACCCAGGGCGCGTAAAGGCTCTCCTCTCTGCGGTCGGCGTACGAGTGCCCGGGCCCTAAAGCCCGCTTCTAAGAGACCTTTAACAGCCGCACCGCCGACCCTTCCGGTTGCCCCAACGACCAAGATCTTCTCGTTCTGCATAACTTAGCTAATCTCCATCCGCGGTACCGACGTGCGCCCGAGCTGCTGCTAGTATGCTTTTCTCAACTCTGCCCTTCCTCGTCGCGGACGGCCCTCTGCGACGCCCGGAAACCGATCTTCGAATGAGTACCGTCGCAGAACGGCTTCGTCGTTGAGCCCCCGCAGCGACACAGCGGTACCGTTTCCCGCCTAGAGGGGAACTCGTTGCCCTCGGCGTCAACGACGACCACCGGGCCTCTCATCAGGTATGGTCCATTGTCGAGCGCGGTGATCTTTGTCTGTTCGGCCATGGCGGTTCTCCTTACTCCCTAGCTGTCTCTTCATCTCGGTGGCAAACCGATGGATCTCGGTTGATGTGGACAAGATGCTTTTTTGATCGTCTCGGCCCTCATAGACATCATCGTCGTTGCAGTTTGACAATAAGAGATGCCTCACTCCTTTCTCTGCTCGTTGGTCGAGCCCTCCCTCGCGGGCTGTCCGGACAGCGAGCTGGGAGCGTCGAAATGCGCCCCCTCATACACTCCTACGCCCAGCCGCTCGACTAGCTCGCCACCGAACCAGCCCGTCAGCACCGCCAAACTCATCCCCAGCAGCGAGAGCATGATTGATATAACGCTCGGCTCCGTGGGTTCTCCTAAAAAGCGCAACAGCCAGCTCACGGCGAACGCCGCCACCATGCTTCCACTCAAGACGGCATGCCATACGCCGATCGAGTGGGCCCGGGTACCATCCGGCACGCGCGTAAAATCGATCACACCGAACACCGCCGCTACCAACCCACCTAGGACGCCGGCGGAGATCAGCCAAAAGGCGATCTCCGCCCATTTGCTGTTATAAGTAAGCAGGTAGACGACATCAAAGACGAACGACGTTACGAGCAGCCCCAGTGGGAATGGGATGAGTATCGGATGTATCGCGTGTCCGAATAGTTTGGCCCTACCCTGCACGTGCTACCAACCTCCTTCGAAACCTACAGTTGCCAGCGGTGGACGCTTGTCTTCAACGGCCTCAGACTATCAGCTATCAACGTTATGTCAAGTATTTATTTGATTTATTGTACAAATTAGCTTGTCCTGGTACACTAGAACGAAAGAGCGGAAGGAGAGGATTGGCGACGACACGCTGGGATCAGAGGTTTTTCGGGAGCACGCGTGGGCGGATCGTGAAGCTGCTGCGCCGCTCTGGACGCACGGTCGAGGGGCTCGCTCAGGCCCTTGGCCTCACAGACAACGGCGTGCGCGCGCATCTCGCCACCCTTGAGCGGGACGGGATCGTGCAACAGCGAGGTACGGTAAGCCGTGGCGGCGGCAAACCCGCCCACGTCTACGAGCTAACGCCGGAAGCCGAAGAAGATCTATTCTCGAAGGCGTACAGGCCAGTGCTTCGCCAGATCCTGGGCGTTATGGCCGAGCGGCTGGGGCTTGAGGAAACGGAAGCGCTGCTAAGGGCGGTAGGCCGTCGCATGGCGGAAAGGCGAACCGTACCGACGGATGACCTGCGCGCGCGGCTCGAGGTGGCCGTCACCGTGCTCGGTGAGCTGGGTGGCCTTGCGGAGTTCGAAGAGCACGACGGTGCTGTCGTTGTTCGCAGCTATAGCTGCCCTCTAACCGCTGTGGTGCCGGAGCACCCGGAGGTATGCCGGCTCGTTGAGGCTCTGCTGACGGAGGTGCTGCGCGCGCCGGTACGCGAACGCTGTGACCGCGGCGAAAGGCCTCGCTGCTGCTTCGAAGTAACGCGGTCGTTCGTCGGCGATGCCACGTGAAGGTGATCTCGCTCAGTAACATAGTAACGCATTTCCAAGAACAAGCACGCTACTTAGTGCAAGATTCTCCAGTAGACGCCGTGAGTTATCAGCCGATAGAGACCTTACGGGGTTACCAGGGACGCACAGCTCGCGGGGGCAGGGCGTGGCGCTGGCGGCGCAGTATCCGAGTTGGTTAATTAGAGCATCTGCTAACCCATCCTGTGGAGGGTCTCGACAACTACCCCGAGAAGACGCAGCTTCTTACCGAGACGAAGAGCGCTACCAAGTTGTTCGTCGAGGTAAGCACCGACCGATGAGCTTTCTGGAGAAAGCCCACAGCGTAGAAGTTCAAAGCCCCCCAGCGGCGAAGCCGCGGCGTCTGTGCAAGGCGGAAGTGCTAAGATGCACGTTTGCGAATGAGTATTTGGAGACCCTGCAGCGAAAGGTGAGATGGAGAGCGTCTATTCGGCTGCTTACATTACTGGGGTAGGTGTTGTTAGCCCGATCGGGGTAGGCCGTAAGGCGTTCTGGAGCTCGCTGCTGGCCAACGAGAGTGGCGTTGGCCCGATCACACTCTTCGACGCGCAGGACTACGAGGTCAGGATCGCTGCCGAGTGCTGGGACTTCGACCCCAAAGACTTCATGGACCGCAAGGCCGCCCAAAGGATGGACCGCTTCGCCCAGCTCGGGCTCGCTGCCGCCAAGCTAGCACTCGAAGACGCCAACGCATGGGGAGAACTCGAGAGCAACGCAAAGGGGGTGGGGCTTATACTCGGTAGCGGCATCGGCGGGGTGATGAGCATGGAAGATACCATGTATACGATAGACACCAAGGGCCCGGCGCGGGCCAACCCGTTCGCCGTTACCAAGATCATGCCGAACTCGGCCGCCGCCCAAATCAGCATCCAGCTCGGTGCGCAGGGTCCGTCCGCCACGCCGGCACTCGCCTGCGCCTGTGGCACTGACGCTATCGGTCTGGGTTACGATCTTATCCGGCGCGGCGACGCCGAGATGGTGATCTGCGGCGCCGCCGAAGCAACGATCACCCCGGTCATCGTTGCAGGCTTTATCGCCATGCGCGCAATGAGCCGTAATAACGCCGACCCCGAGGCCGCCTGCCGCCCCTACGATAGGGCCCATGCGGGCTTCGTTATCGGCGAAGGCAGCGGCGTCGTCGTTTTGGAGAATGCAGAGTCGATCGAGCGACGGAGTGTTGAGCCATACGCCAAGATAACCGGGGTTGGGCGCACCACCGACGCCTACAACATAGCCGACCCCGACCCCGAGGGACGGGGTCTCTTACGCGCCATGCAGATCGCCCTCAAGAACGCGGGCGTCGAAGGGGAACGCGTAGACTACATCAACCCGCACGGTACCGGCACGGTCGCCGGTGATGGCCCGGAGTCGCAAGCTATGCTGGCTATCAATCCGAATACGAAGGTCTCGGCGACGAAATCGATGCTGGGACACTCTTTAGGGGCTACGGGGGCGGTGGAGACTGCGATCTGCGCTCTAGCTATCAAGGAGAAGACGGTCCCGCCGATGCGGAACCTCGACGTTTTGGCCGCGGACTGTGCCGAACTGGACTATGTGGTCGGCGAACCTCGCCGGGTTCCAGACCTAGAGGTGGCGCTCTGCACAAACCTCGCCGTCGGTGGGCACAACGTGGCGCTCGTACTGGAGAGGGGTTAGATGGAGTCTTCGCTAGAAAAGAGGCTTGAAGAGCTGGAGGCAGTAGTAGCCCCTCACGGGAGTGCCCTCGTCGCGTTTTCTGGGGGCGTCGACTCGTCGCTGGCACTGGCGGTCACCGTGAGGGCGCTGCCAAAGGGTAGGGTGCTCGCTGTTACATCGAATAACGAGACGTACTTGCCCTCGGAACTGGAAGGGGCGAAAGGGCTAGCCCGTTTCTTGGGCGTCGAGCACCTCGTCGTGAACACGCGGGAGCTGGAAAATCCAAACTACGCCAAGAACCCCTCAAATCGCTGTTACTTTTGCAAGAGCACGCTGTACTCGGATCTCGCGAAGGCCGCCGAGGAGAAGGGTTACGCCTGCGTGGTGGACGGCGCGAACAAGGATGACGAAGGCGACTACCGCCCCGGAAGAAAGGCGGCGAAGGAGCTCGGCGTTGTCTCGCCGCTGTCTGCAGCCGGAATGGGCAAGGCGGAGGTGCGCGAGATCGCTAAGCATTTGGGGCTTCCGACGTGGGACAAGCCGGCACTCGCTTGTTTATCGAGCCGGTTCCCTTACGGGCAGGAGATCACAGCGGAGAAGCTCGCTCAGGTTGCCCGCGCCGAGGAATTTATGCGTCGGCAAGGTTACAAGCAGGTGCGTGTCAGACACCACGGAGAGATCGCACGCCTCGAGGTCGGACCCGACGAACTAGAGCGGGCCTTCAAGGACAGGGAGAAGATATCCGCCGAGCTAAGAGCCGCGGGCTTCCTCTACGTGACGCTGGACCTCGCCGGATACCAGCCTGGCTCTTTAAATGCCGCCCTCAAGCAGCCTTCCAAGAAGATCCTACCTGTGGTTTATTAAAGCGCTCAGCTTCCAGCAGCAGCCAGCAAAGGGCTTAGGTTGACGATTGAGCGCTGCCGGCGAAACCTTTACCTTTCCGGTTCTTCGCCTTTCTCGCGCAGGAAGCGTTCTAGCTCGTGGGCGAGCTCCTCGCCGGAGGGGAGGTTCGTTATATCACCTTCGGCACGAGTATCGTAGCGCTCCTCAAGCATCTGGACATAGGAGGTGAGGTCCGGATCCTGGGCAACAGCGGCCGAGACCTGCCGCTGGTAGTTCTCAGAAGTACGCTCAAGGTGGGTTGTGTCAACGCGCCCGCCGAGCAGTTTGGAGAGGTTTCGTAACAGCGCCAGAGCTGCGGGCGCCGAAGGTACAGAGGGCAGGTAGTGGGGCACCGAGGCCCAGAAGCTCACCGCCGGGAGGCCCTTTCCCGCGCAATAGCGGTGCAAAATCCCGGTAATGCCGGTCGGGCCCTCATAGCGGGAGGCCGAAAGCCCCAAATTTTCGACGAGGGAGGGGTCTTGGGCGTTCGCCGAGACCGAGACTGGACGAGAATGTGGCATGTCGGCCAACAGCGCCCCGAGCGTAACCACGAGCCTTACATCGAACTCGCGGGAAACTTCTACCACCGCCTCCGAGAACGCTTGCCACCGGAAATTCGGCTCGGGGCCCGAGAGCAAGATCGCGCCCCTGCCACCCAGAGCGTCGATGCCCACCTCTGTAGCAAACAAGTTGTTCTGCGGCCACTCGACCGTGCGGGTAACGCCCTCTACGAGCTTGATTTGAGGCCGTATAGTCTGGTAATCGAAGAACTGCTCCCCGTCGAAGCTCGCGAACTGCTTCGCCCCCCACGCCTCCCTGAGGGTGTTCAACGAGACGCTCGCCGCCTCCGCAGCGTCGTTCCAGCCCGTGAACGCGGCTACGAGCACAGGTCGCTCGAGCTCCGGTCGCCACTCCATGTTTATGTGCTCATTCTCCATAAAGCAAAGCTTACCACGCCGGCTCCGGGGACTCCCCCATCCCCTGCCCGAAGCGAGCACATAACGGAACAGAAACCGCCTGCGTCCCGATCAGACGAAGGTTCGTTCAAGCTTTAGCGCCTCTTTGAGCCTTTTCAGGTACTCGCGTTCGTAGATCTCGGTGGCGCCGAGCCTGGCGAGGTGCTCGTTGTGTATTTGGCAATCCAGCAACATATAGCCCCTCTGCTTGAGGCGTTCGACGAGGTGGACAAAACAAACCTTGGAAGCATCGCGCATCCAGCTAAACATGGATTCCCCCATGAACGCCCCGCCCAGGGTAACGCCGTAGAGCCCGCCCACGAGCTCGTCGTCTTTGTATGCTTCGACACTGTGGGCACCGCCCCTCTCGTGGAAAGACACGAAGGCCCTTATTATCTCCTCGTTGATCCAGGTCTGCGGACGCCGGGCGCACGCCCGGATAACGCCCTCGAAATCTCGGTCTACCCAAACATCGTAAACACCTTTGCGCAAGGTGCGAGAGAGAGATTTCGATACGTGTAGCGAACCGAGCTCCAGGATGGATCGGGGGTTAGAGCGGTAGAATTCGATCCTCCCATACCTGTCGGCCATAGGAAAGGCTCCGGCGCGGTAGCAGGCTTCGAGGATCTCCGGGTTCAACCTCACACTTCTATATTACAGCAGCCGATCGCTCTTCGAGAATGGCATTCTCAGCGGTTCGAAGGCTCGGACCTCGACTCTTTGGAGTTTTTAGCCGCCTGGATAGTTTTCTTCTTCAGGGATTCCTGTGGATCACAGCGTTGCTATCCTGCCGACGGTCTTCCTGTGCAGGTCCGTCATCGGGAAGGAGCGCATCTCGCGCGGAACCCGTACTCCCCTTCTACCGAGGGCGGCGAGGACCGTGGGGCCGACGGCCCGTCCGGCGCCGTCGGAGACTTTGAGCGCCAGACCCCAGCCCTCCGGGCTCCCGGCGGCGAAGACGCCCTCAGCCCCGCTCTTGGCGACAAGGTCCGTACACTGCATGAGCCGGGTGTCGAAACGGCCGGTCCCAGCGACCATGTAAGGATGCGTCCGCATCGCATCCCGGACCTTTTTGATAGCCTTTGAGAGATCCTCGGGGAAGCCTTCGCTTCCGTCGGCTAGGCGAGCGAAGCCCAGAGCGAGGTTCAAAAGCGGCAGAGCGAAGACCGGGACGCCGCAGCTGTCACCCGCGAGTTGCACGGCCTCGGCGTCGAGGCCGCAGAGCCTCGCCACGGTCCTTCGTATGAGCTTTTGCAGCGGGCCTTCCGGGTCGCGATAGCCGGTAGGGTCCCATCCAGCATAAGCGCACACGGCGAGCATGCCTGCATGCTTGCCGGAGCAGTTGCCATGGATGGGGCGGGGCTTCTCGCCACTGCGGGAGAGACGAGCGGCCGCAGGAGCGTATATGGGGGGGTGAGCGCCGCTTTGAAGATCCGCCTCAGAGAGACCCACCTTGTCTAGGATCGAGCGTACGGCGGCGATATGCTCGGGCTCGGCGTTATGGGAAGCGCAGACTACTGCGAGCTCTTCGTCCGTAATCCCGAAGGCTTCCGCCGCCCCCGAAAATACAAGCGGCAGCGCCTGAAACGGCTTGGCTGTGGAGCGCAGGTAGACATAATGCCCGGGGTCGCCCAGGGAGTCTAGAACCTGGCCGCCCAGACCGTAGACGGCATAATGACCGCGGTGGACGCTCTCGATGAGGCCTCCACGCCACACCGCAGCGATGGGGGCGTCGGACGGAAGACACTGCCCCAAAAGGGGCTACCCTCCGGCGAGGAGGATGATGCGCAGCGCGATGAGGTCTTCGGCGACGCGCATGCGGGCCATCGCCGCCTGAAAGTCACCGGACGCGTAGTACTCTCGCGCCTCGCCGATGAGGTCCCGAAGCTTGGCGAGAAACTCCTCGTCCGGTCCCCCTTCTCCGCCGGGGCCGGCTCCCCGCACACTCGCCTCCACCATGCCCATCGTCACGGCAACGCGCTCGTGCATGGCCCACATCGAGAAGATCGCCATGTCCAGGTAGCCGTTTATCCGCAAGAGATGCCCAACCCGGAGGTTTAAAGGGATCTCTTGCGGGGCGGCCTTCACGGGAACCACCGCCGAATGTTGCCGGATAGTACGCTCGTAAGCTCCTTTTCAGAGAGGCCGGCGGCATCGGCCGCACCGAGGGTGGCGTGGAGGGTCGAAGGCAGGTCCCCATAGGGAATATCCGAGCCGTAGCAAATGCGTGCGGGATCCAAGGAGGAAAAAAGCACGAAGAGGTCCTTCGCCCAGACGACGGAGGTCTCGAAGAGGACGTTTGGGTGGTCCTTAAAGGCGCGGATCGCCGCCAGAAGCTCGATCATCGCAGAGTGGCCCAGGATCAGGCGTAAGTTCGGGAGCCTATCGACGGTCGGGAGCAGGGGCTCGACTATTCTGCGCATCGCGAACCCGGCGTGGACGAGCAGCGGCAAATCCACCTCGGCAGCCATCTCGAAGAGCCTGATCGCCCGCTTGTCATCGAGTTCAAAGTTCTGGGAGACGGGGTGGAGCTTGAGACCCTTAAAGCCGCGCGATACGCAACGGTCGAACTCCGCGTCGTAGTCTTTGTGGGGATTGAGCCGGAAAAAAGGGACGAAGAGGCCAGGATGCTCTTCGTAAGCTGACCAAATGAGATCGTTGGGGCCCGAGTAGTCATCATGCGCGTTCGGATCGTTGAGAGGAAAGATGATGCTCGTGTGTACGCCAGCGGCCTCCATCCGTGCCTTCATACCGGCGGCCGTCATGGTGCGTCCATCCACGTCCTCTCCGATGTGGGTATGTACGTCGAAGACCTGCGTGCCCACCGGTATCTTTTCGCGCACCCACTCCCAAGGGCCAGCCATCGCCCCGGTCGTCAACGCCCCAAAGTCCCCGCTTTTACGCTTCTTCGTGTCCAAATACGCCACCGACTCATCCCGAAATTGGTCGTCATCAATGGTAACAGGGCGCTTTGACCGCTGCTAAACTTCTCGAGGTTATGAACCCCGCACATCTCTCCATCGAAGCTTTGAACGGGGCCTTCGGGCGTGCAGCGCGGTCGTTTTTCCGGAGGCTATTACGCCGGTCGCTGCCTACTCTCGAGGGCGTGGTGGAGCTATCGGGCCTGCAAAACTCCGTCGAGGTCTTGCGAGACCGCTTCGGGGTGCCCCAGATCTTCGCGGAGAGCAAGTGGGACCTGTTCTTCGCCCAAGGCTACGTCCACGCCCAGGATCGTTTTTTTCAGATGGAGCTACAGCGCCGCGCCGGGCACGGACGTCTCTCGGAGTTGCTCGGCAAAAGCACCCTTGAGTTCGACCGCTTCTCCCGCACGATCGGGTTCGGTAGGATAGCAGCCTCCGCAAAGGACGGACCACCAGAGACACTCCGAGCCCTCGAAGCTTACTCCGCCGGGGTAAACGCCTGCCTCACCACCGAACCGCGCCCCCCCGAGCTCAGGCTCTTACGTCACCACCCCGAGCCCTGGACGCCGGCAGACACCGCTGCCTGGGCCCTGGTTATGGGCTGGGGCCTCTCTGCAAGCTGGGAGTCGAAGCTACTGTACGATTCTTCAGGAGAGGAGGAATTGGCCGGCCTTCTTGGATACGTAGGCCCCGGTGCGGGCTCCAACGCGTGGGCTATCTCGCCCGGTCGGAGTGCCACAGGATCGGCATTGCTCGCCGGGGACCCGCACCTCCTTCTCGGTGTGCCATGCCCTTGGTATGAGATCGGGCTCTACGGCGGTCCTTATCGCGTGGTCGGGGCCTCGCTACCGGGGACCCCTGGGGTGGTGATCGGTCACAACGAAACGATCGCTTGGAGCATCACCGCAGCCCTTACGGACGTGCAGGATCTGTATCTTGAACGGTTCGAAGAAGGAAACGCCAGCCTCTATAAGTACCGGGGCGAGTGGCGCGAGGCCGGGTTAAGAGATGAGAAGATACCGGTCCGGGGCCGCCGCGAGCCGGTAGTGCAGAGGGTTAGGACCACGTTGCATGGCCCCATCATCACCGACCTCCTCGGTGGTAAGAAGGACGTAGCACTACGTTGGGCCGCTCCGGATCCTCTGAAGCTCGTCGAGGCCGGCCTCGCCATCAACAGGGCATGCAACAAAGAGGAATTCCTCGACGCTTTACGAAGCTGGACGACACCGAATCAGAACTTCGTCTACGCCGACAGGACGGGCACCGTCGGCTGGGCGCTCGCCGGCACTGTCCTCACAAGGGATAACCACCAGGGCGAGCGTCTTGTCTCCGGGTGGGATGGAAAATACGAATGGGAAGGCTTCGTCCCGTTCGAAGAGCTACCCAAGAGCTTCGACCCCGAAGAAGGGTACGTCGCCTCTGCCAACGAAGCCCCTGAAGCAGGGTCCGGTGCCACCCCCATCCCCGGCATCTACCTCCCCAGCTTCCGCAAGGATCGGATCGAGGAGCTACTCCAGGCCACCAGCAGCCATACCTTGGAGACCTTCCGCGCTATTCAGGGCGACCTCTACTGCGCCCCGGCTCACGTGCTCGCGGTGAAGCTGGCAAAACTCAATCCTCCGGCCGGCATTCCCGAGGGGTTGTCGCGGGAGCTTGGAGTCTGGGACGGGCACCTCACCGCGGAGAGCCGTCCGGGGGCGGTGGCCCGGATCGCGCTCGGGGTTCTCCTGCAACGCGCCGCGGGTGCTGTGCCTCGCATCGACTCTCCCGTCTCCTTAGGGGCCGATATACACCTTATGAGGCTCCTTCCGAAGCTCGCAGCAACGTTCGATAACCTACCTGAAGAAGCCCTACGAGGAGCTCTGCAAGAGGCTGTAGAGATCCTGACCGAATCCTGCGGGGTCGACCCGGCAAACTGGAGCTGGGGGGCACTGCACATGGTGGAGCTGCGGCATCCGTTGGGGGTGGTGAGAGCGTTGCGAAGCCTTTTGAATCACGGGCCCTATTCCGCCGGGGGTGACGCCAACACCGTCCGGCTCGCTGGCTTTCGCTCCGTAAGCTCCGCTGGATCCGGGAGGCCCTCCTTCGGTCCCGTTACCACGGGCCCCAACTACCGGTTCGTCGTGGACACAGGCGACTGGAGACGGGCGTGGAGCATTGTGGCGCCCGGCCAGTCCGGCCATCCCGCGAGCATGAACTACGATGACCAGGTAGAACTCTGGCAAAAGGTCCGCTACCGGCCGATGGTCTTCGGCCACGAGACCGCCGAACTCGCCGCCCGGCACCGGCTCGGCCTCGAACCCGGCACTTAAGGCTAGGAGCTCTCTTCCTGACGATCAGGGATGTCACGCCGGTCGAAGGTTAATATGGAGACGCGAGGGCCATCGACGCTCTTTACGCGGAGGACCGAGCCGTCGTCGACCTCAACAGTGTCGCCAGGTTCGGGTGGACGACCCAAAGATCCGAGGACGAAGCCGCCGATAGTGTCGAAGTCCTCGTTGGGGAGGTCGAGATCGAAGCGCTCGTTCACCTCGGTGATCGGGATGCGGCCGTCTATCGCGTAAACGTTCTCGCTCAAAGGTTCGATGGCTGCCTCGTCCTCGTCGAACTCGTCCTGAATCTCCCCGACCAGTTCCTCAAGGACGTCTTCTATCGTGACCAAACCCTCGACGCTTCCCCACTCGTCGATGACTATGGCCACCTGGAGCTTGCGCTTTTGGAACTCGCGCAATATCTCCTCTATCCGCTTATTCTCGGGAACGACAAGGCAGTCGCGGATCAGGGACTTGAGGTCGAAGCTTTCGGGCTCCTCCTTGGCGGCTCGGAATAAATCCTTGACATGCACCACGCCCATTATATGGTCGAGGTCTTCCTCGTAGACGGGGTAGCGGGTATAGCGGCCGAAGGCGGCCTCCTCGACCAGAACCTCGAGGGGTGCGTCGCTTGGCAGGGCCTCGATGTCCGGGCGCGGGACCATTACCTCGCGGGCAACCGTATCGCCAAAATCGAAGACGTTGTTGATGTAGTCGCGCTCCTGGGGATCGAGGACCCCGGACGTGGCGGAGGAGGAGATCATTATCCGAAGCTCTTCCTCGGAGTGGGGCTCTGTCTCCTCACCTAACCGTATGCTCCAGGGCTTCAAGACGAAGTTCGTCGAGGCGTTTACGAGCCACACCATGGGGCTGAAAAACAGCATAAAGACTTTTAACGGACGGGCGATCCAGAGTGCCGTCTTCTCGGCCAGTTGGATCGAGAAGTACTTGGGCGCCTGCTCTCCGAAAACGAGGTGAGCGTAGGTGATGATCGCGAACCCCAAAGCCACCGCGACGATCTCGACGACGCTCTCGTTCTCGAGACCCAAAAGGCTGAATACCGGCCGGATGAGCTCGGAGATTGCCGGCTCTCCGACCCATCCCAGGCCCAGAGAAGCGATGGTGATGCCAACCTGACAGGCGGAGAGGTAGGCATCGAGATCTTGCAGGGCGGCCCGTACCGTCCTGGCCCGAGCGCTTCCCTCCTGCTCAAGCTGCGCTATGCGCGTCTCCCGCACGCGCACCAGCGCGAACTCCGCCGCCACGAAAAAGCCGTTCAACGCGAGGCAAACCAAGGCTACGAACAGGCTGAACGAGGAAAAAGTAGCCTCTTGCACGGCTACGAGGATACGCCGGCAGACGGGTCGTAATGCGCCGGTCGTTTTTGGCTGATGTTGGATTCGCCCATCGTGTTACGAAGCGGATTATAACCCATCCGCAAGACCGATCATGCTATCTGCTGTTGCCAGCGCTGCATTATGTCGCTCGCGAAGGCTTCGTACTCGCGTATAGGTACGACCTCTTTTACTTCCAGGTAGCGGGCTATTGGCATAACGGCCATCAGGATCTGACCCAACTCATCGGTAGACCCGACGTCCATAACCCCTACCACTCGCCGCTGCCCCGAGACCTTGTAAAACGAGACGACCTTGCCGGCTTCTATGGCCTCGAGCGTAGCCTTCGCTTCCTTCTCCCATATATCCACAGCTCGTCGAGCGACATGTCCTTCGGGTTCACACGTAAGTCGACGAAAACCAGCATGGTCGTTTCCTCCTTTCCTACCTTATCCGCTGGTCCTACCCCGAACCATCGTGGGTGAAACGCACCGAGCGATGGCAAGGGCAGCACGATTGGCTACTTCCCGAGGAAAGGCCAAGGCCGGAAGCCTAAAGGGTATCGTGCTCCCTCTGTATGGCACGCGTCTTCGAAGGCCCCGGTTATCCTTGCTAAGATACTTTCGTCCCTAAAAAGTACGCAAGAAGCCGTATGGCACACAAAATCGTACCGATGGAAAAGAAAAAGAGGATAGCCCTCGTGGCCCACGATAACACCAAACCAGACCTAATGGAATGGACAAAAGAAAACAAAGAGCGTGTAGCTCAGCACGAACTGTTCGCCACGGGATCAACCGGCGAACAGTTGGAGAACGAACTTGGTATCGAGATCCACAAGCTCACGAGCGGACCTTTGGGGGGAGACCAGCAAATCGGGGCGAGGATTACCGAGGGGGACGTCGATTTTCTGGTCTTTTTCTGGGACCCTCTCGACCCCCTCCCTCATTGTCCGGACGTCAAAGCCCTCTTACGGATGGCCGTGCTTTGGAACATCCCCGTGGCCTGCGATCGGGCCTCGGCCGATTTCATGATAACCTCGCCTCTTATGGAAGAAGAGTACCAACGGCTTCTTACAGAGGAGATCGACTCTGGAGAACACCGACGGCTACTCCTCCAGCATATGGATCGTAGAGAGTCGGATTCATCATAGAAACCGTGCATACGATGAGAGGAAGACCGGAGCCTTTTGTGCTAGCGCCATGAGCTTATTGAAGCTCTGCCCCGCTTAGAGTCCTTCCCACAACTCTCCCATTTGGCCAGGTCGCAGTGCTATGTCACAGGGGCATCAAGCCCTTGCGGGCTCCTTCTCCTGCAGCTCCTTGGGCTTGTAGCGTTGCACATAGTCACGGTACTCCCTTATCTCGCGCTCGGCGCGCTCCTCCGTCCAGCCAAGATAACGTACGCCGATTTGGGCAGCCGCCTCGTCCACATCGAGCCCGACGTTGGGGCCCATCCCGACCATCGATCGGCGCAAGAGAACGTCGCCGAGCTTCTCGGCCAGCTCGCGGCGGAAAGCGTACAGGACCTCTGCCCCGATGACGCCGGTCTCGACGGTCGCGGGCTGAGAGAGGGGCGTCTTCAGGGAGGGGTCGTCGCCGGCCAGCTCCAGCACGTCCGGGGCGTGGACGCCGTAGAGCTTGAGGAGCCTCTCGGCCAGCTCCTCGGCGAGTCCGCTCGTGGCTTTGAACTCCGTAGTGAAGGTTTCGAAATCTTCTGTGGCGCCGCCGGGGAGGGGAACCTTATCCGTGCGGCACCTCGGCGCCTTTTCGCCAAGCTTCCTGTAGACCTCGTCCACCGTCTCGCGAGAGAGGTTGCGGTAGGTGGTGAGCTTGCCACCGATGATAGAGAGAAGGCCGTCTACCTTGGGGTCCTTCTCCGAGTGGTCATAGATTATGTGGCCCCGGCTGACGCTGCCCTCGGCGCCTTCGGGCTCGTAAGGCAAAGGCCGTACGCCAGAGTAAGTGAAGAGGATATCGTCGCGGGTCAGGTTCGCCTCGGGAATAACCGTGTTGGTCTCGTTGATGAGGTAGTCGATCTCCTCGTCGTCGGCGACAACGAGGTCGAGGTCGCCCTCATAGCGGATATCGGTAGTGCCGATCAGGTGCCGGCCGTTCCAGGGAACGATAAAGTACGGCCTGGCGTCTTTCCGGGCCTCGACGTAGAGTGCCGTCCTGGGTGCTCCGGGGAAGGGATCGACGAGCAGGTGGCTCCCCTTGGTTCCCCCGATCATGCGCTCCTCGGATTCCCCGTAGCGATCCATCCCGCCGAGCACCTCGTCGAGCCAGGGGCCGGTCACGTTGACGGTGACAGGGGCGTGGGCCGTGTATCGCTCGCCGACCAGCACGTCGGTGAACTCGACGCCCGTAACGTTGCCGTCCTCAACGAGTAGGCGCTCAACCTTGGCGTAGGTGAGGACGACGGCACCGTGCTCGTGGGCGGAGATGGCGTTCTCGACGGTGATGCGCTCAGGGTACTCCGATTGCGCGTCGTAGTAGAATGCGGCACCCTTTAGCCCCTCGGGATTCAGGCCAGGCTCGCGCTCCAGGGTCTGCTCCCGATCGAAGATATGGTGGCGCTCGAGGCTCTTTTCTAGTGAAAGGGCGTCGTAGGCTATCATGCCGAGCCGGATCATCAGCTTTCCGTGCGACATGTACTCGTAGATGGGAACCAGGAACCCGAGCGGCCTGACTAGGTGTGGGGCTATGCGAAGGAGTATCTCCCGATCCTTAAGCGACTCCCGCACCAGCGAGAGCTCGTAGTGCTCAAGATAGCGCAAGCCTCCGTGGATCAGACGCGTGGACCACTGCGTCGTCCCGCTGGAGATGTCCTCCTTGTCGAGCAGCAACACTTTAAGGCCGCGCATCGCAGCATCCCGGGCAATACCCGCGCCGTTGATGCCGGCCCCAACGACGATAACATCGAAGGGGTAGCTACTTATGTCCCGCGGAACGCGGCTTTGCGTGCTGCTCTCCATCTTCGCTCCTTGTCGTGTTGTTCGGGCCCGGTAGGGGCCTTTATCGCTGGGTGAGTGTGCTCATCTGTCTTTCCGCCCCCCAAGAACATCGGCACCGCACCGTGGAGGCCTCTACGGTGACCCACACGTGCACTCGCCAGACCCTTTCTATCCCTCTTCTGAGGATAACATCCTGAGAACGCCTCAGTACCAGAGTAGCGCGCCGTAGGGGCGGCTTGCTTACCTGAGGCTGCGGGAGGACTAACCGGAGATAAACCCTTGTTGATCCCACACCAGGATAACGCCCCGGCCCGTCGGCTCGTTCAGCACGCCAACCAGTCTCCAGCTCTGCCGAGCGCCCTCGTTCATGGCCTCTTGCAGCTCCGCCAGCGCAATTCCCTCCGTCCCGGAGGGCGGCGAGACACGCTCCGCGTAATAGCGCTCGGGGGCTGGCGGCTCAGGCTCTGATCGGGAAACTGCGGCTTCATCCGTCATGGTCTTCCTCCATTCCCACAAGTTCGGTATGAGCGTATGGTTCAAGTTTTACCCGGATACACAACTAAAACAACACCCTTCACGCAGGCACTAAGAGAGCTGGAGATCCTACCGAGCTCCGGGCTGCAGCCGAGGAACGGCCCGACGGCTCAGCCAAAGAGCGATGGTATAACCGGTATCCCGAACCCAAGGATCCTGAACAGAACGGCACCGATGGCCCCGCCAACGAGCGGTCCGAGGACCGGTATCCAGCTGTACGACCAATCCGAGTCGCCCTTGCCCGCAATCGGTAGTACAGCGTGAGCGATCCGTGGGGCGAGGTCGCGGGCAGGGTTGATAGCGTATCCTGTTGGTCCGCCGAGCGACAGCCCAATAGCGAGCACGAGGAAGCCGATGATCAGCGGGATCACGCTGATCGACAATACCGCGGGTAGTCCCCTGTCACCGAAGATTTGGGCGTTCGCGACGATGGCCGCCACACCGAAGACCAGCATGGCGGTAGCGATCACCTCGGTGACAAAGTTGGAGGCGTAGTTGCGGATCTGCGGGATGGTGCAGAACACGCCCAACTTGAGCGTTTTATCGTCGGTCTCCTTCCAGTGCGGAAGGTAGGTTAACCAAACGAGTACGGCCCCCACGAAGGCGCCGAGCAGCTGGGCTATTATGTAGCCTGGCACCTGCGCCCAGGGAAAGATGCCAAGCACGGCCAAGCCGACCGTTACGGCCGGGTTGATATGGGCGCCGCTGATAGCCCCAACGGCGTAGACCGCGATCGCCACGGCCATGGCCCATCCGAAGGTTATGACGATCCAGCCCGAGTGCTCGGCCTTCGAGTGACGTAACAGCACACCGGCGACTACACCGTCACCCAGAAGTATAAGGATCAGAGTGCCGACGAACTCGGCTATGTACGCTGTCATTTGGTACTCCTTTCTAAAACACTAGAATGGGCGTCCTGCTGCCACGTCGCACGACGCCCCCAGGCACCTCTTGCCGAGATCGAGAACGGTCCCGGTGCGGGCGTAAAAGATTCCGGCCCCGCTGGGCGTAGCTGCGCGGTGGCCTTAAGCATCCGCTCGCTGTGTTCGGGGAGGAGAGTTCCCATCTCTACAGGGGAGGTTCCCCTGCCTCCTCATGGATCCAGTCCTTCGACCGCTTGACAGCCTCCTGCCATTGTCTGTGCAGCCGTTCGCGCTCCTCCTCGTCCATCTGCGGCTCGTAGCGGCGCGAGAGCTTCCACTTATCGATCAGTTCTTCGCGGCTTTCCCAGAAGCCGGTGGCCAGCCCCGCCAGATACGCCGCCCCTAAAGCTGTGGTCTCGATGATCTCCGGCACCTCGACCGGCACCCCAAGGATGTCCGCCTGGAATTGCATCAGCCAGGTGTTGGCGACCGCTCCGCCGTCGGCCCTAAACTCCTTGAGCTCTATCCCAGAGTCCTTCTCCATCGCCTCGATGACGTCCCGCGTCTGGTAGGCCATGCTCTCAAGGGCCGCCCGGGCCAGGTGCGCCCTGGTGGTTCCCCTGGTGAGCCCGATGATCGTGCCCCGAGCATAGGGATCCCAGTGTGGCGCTCCGAGCCCCGCGAGGGCCGGCACGAAGTACACCCCATCGTTGGAATCCAAGCTCTGTGCCAGCTCCTCGGTCTCGGCGGCATCATTTATGATGCCCAAGCCGTCCCGCAACCACTGTACGGCCGCCCCGGTCACGAAGATAGCGCCCTCCAAAGCGTACTCAACCGGCTCGTCACCCAAGCCCCAGGCGATGGTGGTGAGGAGGTCCCCTTCGCTCTTCATCGGTTCGTTGCCCGTGTTCATGAGGGCGAAGGAGCCCGTGCCGTAGGTGTTCTTGGCGAGACCCCTTTCGTAGGCGACCTCCCCGAAGAGGGCAGCCTGCTGGTCCCCCGCAATGCCTCCTATCGGGACCTCTACGCCCAAGAAAGAGTCGGGATCGGTGTGGCTGTAGACGTGAGACGAGGGCTTCACCTCCGGCAGGATCTCGCGTGGTGTGGTGAGCATCTCCAAGAGCTCATCGTCCCATTTGAGGTCGAAGACGTTGTAGAGCATGGTGCGCGAGGCGTTGGAGTAGTCGGTTATGTGCTCCCTTCCGCCGGTGAGCTTGTAGACGAGCCAGGAGTCTATGGTGCCGAAGGCTATCTCGCCGTTCTGTGCCCGCTCCCTTAGGCCCTCGACGTTGTCCAAAAGCCACTTGACCTTCGAGCCGGAGAAGTAGGCGTCTATGGTGAGGCCAGCCCTGTCCCGCACCGTCTGCTCGTACCCCTGCTCCACGAGCTCATCACAGATCTGGGCGCCCCGCCGATCCTGCCAGACGATGGCGTTATGAACAGGCTCGCCGGTCTCCCGGTCCCACATCACGGTCGTTTCACGTTGGTTGGTAATACCGATCGCGGCGAGGTCGTTCGTGGAGACTCCGGCATCCCCGAGAGCCTCCTCTACGACACGCATGGAGACGTCCCAGATCTCGTTCGCGTCGTGCTCGACCCAACCCGGCCTCGGATAGTGCTGGGTAAACTCTGAATACGCCTGTCCCACGATGGCGCTATCGTGGTCGAAGACCATCGCTGTTGTCCCCGTGGTTCCCTGATCTATCGCTAGCACGTAATCCCCAGCCATACCCCTTCCTTTCTAATCCGTTCCCAGTACGGCTCACGTTTCCCTACGATCCCGGTACCCGCCACCTCACCTCCCCAAAAAGAGAGCCCCGCACGGACCGCCACCCCTCAGTTCCCCTTCGACCAGAGCATGGTGGTTCCGTGCGAGGCTCCCTTTCCCCTCTCTATGCCTGCCCCACTTACGTTGCTTTGTGCTCAGGCACTCTAAGGTGCTGGAAAATCCGTGTCAAGAGTTATCCGCCGCGCCCTAACTCGCGCCTGCCGGATCCCGTCGTGGAACTTCGGTTGCGCTAAACTATCGTGGCGAGCGTCAGGCCCAGACGAAGAGCGAGAGGAGTACCTTGAGCATAAAGTTTGCGGGCGTACACCACCTAACCGCTATCGCCGATGATCCGCAGGAGAATGTGGACTTCTACGCGGGCGTCCTGGGTCTGAGGCTGGTGAAGAAGACCGTGAACTTCGACGATCCTAGGAGCTACCACCTTTACTATGGTGATGCCGTCGGCAACCCGGGTACTATCATGACGTTCTTCTCGTGGCCGGGAGCGTCCCGGGGACGCATCGGAACGGGCCAAGTGAGTGCCACCTCCTTCGCCATACCGGAAGACTCCTTGGGATACTGGATGGAGCGCCTTAACCGGCGTGGCGTCCGCTTCGAGCGACCCGACAAGCGCTTCGACGAGACGGTCCTGAGCTTCAACGACCCGGATGGGCTCGCGATAGAGCTGGTGCCCCGGCCTACAAAGAATGGCGGTAATCCCTGGGAGCGGAGCCCAGTACCTCCCGAGCACGCGATCCGGGGAATCGCGGGCGTGACGCTCTCGGAGCGGCGAAGGTCACCATGGACCTACTCGTGACCCTTCTGGGCTTCGAGAAGGCCGAGGAGAAAGACGGGCGGACGCGGTACCTCACGAGGAGCTCCGGCGGGAGCTTCGCGGACGTGCGGGAGCAGCAGTACGGGCCCGTCGGGCTTTCAGCGGTTGGTACGGTGCACCATGTAGTCTCGAGGGCGCCGGACGAGGCGACGCAGAAAGAGTGGCGTGAGGAGGTTTCGGATCGCGCCCTCAACGTGACCCACGTCCTCGACCGGCCGTACTTCCGCTCCATCTACTTCCGTGAACCCGGCGGGGTCCTCTTCGAAATCGCCCTGACCCGCCCGGCTTTGGGGTGCATGAAGACCCGGACCACCTTGGCCAGAGCTTGAAGCTTCCGCCCTGGCTGGAGAAGGACCGGAAGCGCATCATGCGGGTCCTCCCCGTCCGCGCACCACAACAGAAAGGTTAGAGTCATGGCGAAAGATCTCGGCTTTGTTCACCGCTTCGTCGCAGGCGAGGAGAACGACCAGACCACCCTACTTCTTTTGCATGGCACCGGCGGCGACGAGGACGCCCTCCTCCCCCTCGGTCGTATGCTCCGCGAGTCGGCCGCGCTGCTGAGCCCGCGCGGCAAGGTCCTCGAGGACGGCGCTCCCCGCTTCTTCCGGCGCCTCCAAGAAGGCGTCTTCGACGAAGAGGACCTCGTGAACCGCACTCACGAGCTCGCAGAGTTCGTCGAACGGGCCGTCTCCGAGTACGATCTCGACCCGGGACATATCTTCGCGGTCGGCTTCTCGAACGGAGCCAACATCGCGGGCAGTCTTCTCCTACTCTACCCAAGCTTGCTGGCCGGCGCGGTCCTCCTGCGGGCGATGGTGCCGTTCGAGCCTAAAGAGATGCCCGGCCTCTCGGGGACGCCGGTTTATCTGGCAGCCGGAAGCTCGGACGCGATCGTACCGCAGGAGAATAGCGAGCGCCTGGCCGAGCTGCTGCAGGAAGCCGGCGCCGAGGTTGAGTTGGACTGGCAGCCAAGGGGGCACGATCTTGGTTCCGGTGAGATCAAAGCCGCCCGCGATTGGCTTGCAGAAGCCACAGCGCGAACAAGCTAAAAAGACGGCAGCCTCGCGCAGAGGAGCCGGAGCGAGAAACCTGGCGATTCGCTCCCTTAGGCATGGGCCCGTTCCCCGGCACCCCGGCCCTCGCCGTCCCTTCCACGGGCGTTCCGGGCAAGCTCTACAGCGAAACGCTCGAAGCGGCGCGGACGCAGCCCGTAGAGGCGCTCGCGGCGGCGGGCGCGAGCGCCTCTACGGGCTGGCTGCCCCAGGCCATGAGTTCTTTCACCTCACTTGCGTTGTACCAATAGGAGTGCAACATCCGCTCGGCGACCATACTTGGATTTGTCGGGACCGGGAGTATTAGGCAGCAGATCCCCATCTCCATGAACCTCTTCGACTACCCGAAGGTGGCAACGCTGGCAGGAACAACGATCGTCGTCGTGCTGCTCGTGGACCGCTTCTCGGCTGCCGTACGGCGGCGGCTCGCGTATTAGATACACTTGTCCTGCAGGTATCAAATCCAAATGACTGGGGTGGCTGATCAACAGAAATTGGAGTGGTTTGCGCGGCACGGCGAACGCCAAAGGGCAAGCGCTGGGAGCTGGTAACTAGCGTACCTAAGGGGTCGGAACCCTACCGGGTTAGGATCGTCGGCTTACTTTCCTGTCCGACCCCTCTTATATAAGCCCCGGTGTCCTTAAGAAGAATGGGTAGAGGCGGGGGCACCGGGCGTTTCTCTTCTACCACCAACCCTCGCCGCTCTGGACCGGGGCTATGGGCCAGCGTGTGAGCAAATTGGCTGTTTTCTATTAGCGCTTCTCCCGGAGAATCGGAGGGTGGATGAAGAGGAAGCCATCCTTGATGAGGCAATGGAGAACCTTACGGAAGCGACCCAGAGGCTTAGGGCTATAAGAAATCGCTTATGGGCTGCAGGGGTGGAGGATAGGGTTAACTATCGAGACCTTGCTCATCGTGTGAACAGCGCTTTGGCCATGGCGGAGGCGGCCTACCTAGAGGCTAGGCGTAGGTCCAAAGAGGTTTAGAGGCAGTCCGGAGTAGATAACTAATGTGTCAGGGACCGGAGGTCGTTGCTTACAAAGTCGCTTTTTCTTATGTCCTCCGGCCCCTCTTATATAAGCCCCGGTGTCCTTAGGAAGAGCTGGGCCGGGTTGACTCGGGCATGTCGATCTGCTTAACGTTTCTTCACGTGAGTTAATGGCTGGAAGGGTGGAGATATGGAAGCAATAACGCGGCGATTTCGCGATAGGCCCCTTCTCTGGTTAAAGGGAGGCCGAATGGAACAGCCCCTCGCGTCATTTACTAGCATACAGATTTGGCCAAAGATTTATCTGAATCTCTATGAGAGCGAGGTGGAAGTAGATAGAGGTGCCTTCCCGGCGGGGCGTATAACAAAACGCCTCCGTTATGAACAGATCGCTAACGTCGCCCTTAGTAAGAACTGGATGTACACATCGCTTATTATCGAGAGTACCGGCGGCCACACCCTGGACGTAGAGCGGATGGATTATGAGGCCGCAGAAAAGGCTTCTGACGCTATTCGTCAGCGTATGGCACTCGTAGCTTCTTCCGCAGGCTCTCCAGCGTCTCCGGCCACTGACATCTTTGCCCAACTCCAGTCCCTTGCCGATCTGAGAGAGGCGGACATCATCACACAGGCCGAGTTTGAGGCTAAGAAGAAGGAGCTCTTAGACCGCCTGTAGCGGCTCCTCCCGCATAGGACCGGGCTGTGCGGGGTTTAGAGGCCGCCCGGAGCGGACAACTAGCGTACCTTAGGGGTCGGAACCCTAGCGGGTTAGGATCGTCGGCTTACTTTCCTGTCTGACCCCTCTGAAAAGACCCGGTGTCCTTAGGAAGAAGGGATAGAGGCAAGGGCACCGGGAGACTGGTATTCGTAACTTCTTGTCGCCCTCATTGGCAAGGCGATGTGCAATCGGAGCGGGTCTCATGAAGAGGCCCGCTCTTTTAACGCTGTAGAGGTGGAGTCAGTACTAGAAAGGGGTCATCAAAGGCACATGCCCGCAACCCAGTCGCAGTCACCCCAGTAGTAGTAAGGATTGTAGGCCCAGGTGTTGTCTGTCCATGGAGTGGAGCCCCACGGACTGGAGTAATAGTAAGGATTGTAGGCCCAAGGATCGTAGGTGCCGGTGTCAGGATTCTGGTACGTGGTGAGGCCAGTATAGGGATCGTAGTAGCCCACCACTTGAGCTATGGCTGGCGTAGCTGGCATCATCATCGCGACTACGGCAACAACTGCAGCGAGAATTATCTTTAAGCGTCTCATAAGAACGTTAGACCTCCTCTAGTTTCGCTTCGAACATTGGCCTAATCTACCCAGAGAATGTTACGAGAACATAAATTGCCCATAGAATCTGGTAAACATCCCGGATTGCCTTGGACGGCGCTTTGTCAGAGAAGCCCCGAGCCGCAAGCTTGTAACGCCCACAGAGGGATAAGTTTTGAGAACTATCTTTCTCATAAGTAAACGGTAATAGGGGTAGCAACCGACCGTATAACCATTCACGCCCGTAAATACGAGCAGCCCCCGAGGGTGACGATCGTGGCCTTCGGGGACCCATGCTACATGGTTACCCACACCCTGAATAAAGATGCGTCCCGCTGTATGTCGTCGGCGTGTACACTGCCAGTATGGATAGTAGGGACCGCTTGGATGAACTGGAGCAGAGTCTCGCTGATCTATTCGACAGCTTGATCGTAGCTTGGGTAGACCGCGAATTTGCACGAAAGCAATGGGAAGAAATGCAGAGGGAGGAGCCCCCCACCCCGCCGCCACAACATCAGCAACCGGTCGACGACTTGAGGGTCGTGGCCCGCTACGTCCAGGCCAGAGATACGTATGACGGGAACCTGGCGTTCACGGAGGACCAGAAGGAACGGGCCGAGACAGCTTACGAAGCGCTCGTCGGCCGAACCAAGGAGTTCATTCCCGAACCTATTAGCGTCATACACACATACCGGGGCCCTGGGAACCCTGATCTACGGGGAAAGAATCACATAATAGATATACTTCCCGACTCCATCAGCGTTCGACCCCAAGAGCAATAAAGCCACCACCGTAGGACTACCGGAAACGGCAGTACGCTAGCCTACGTAGCGGTTGCCCTTAGAGCTGTTACACCTTTGGCAGAGTACCTGTAGATTGTTAACCGAGTCTGCCCCGCCTTTGCTATACGGGATGATGTGATCCATCTCTAGGTTCTGCCTACTGCCACAGCGGACACACTGTCCACCGTCCCTTCGCCACACCGCTTGTCTAACACGGATGGGGATAGTGGGCCTCCGGTTTGTTGTACTTACCCTGGCGCGCTGGGTTTTCCGCTTCCTCTCGGCTAAGTCGGCCATCCAC
>DASQSI010000187.1:0-6362 GCA_035642415.1 Rubrobacteraceae bacterium | reverse complement strand
CTGAAGGTCGCTAGGAGAGCCGAGTTCCCGGAGGGTTCGAAGCCTTGGATGCTACGCGTATCTCCCGACGGAAGCGAGGTCTGGGTGCAGACTGCCACTGGCTCGAACGTGGTGCTCGATGCGCGGACGTTGGAGACACTTCACACGGAGGAGCTTGGCGAGCAGCCCGTCCAGACCGCTTGGTCGCCGGACGGACGCTACAACTTCGTCACCCACTTCGCCGACTCGTGGGTGGCGGTCCTGGACCCTGAGAGCGGGCAGCTGGTCAAGCGCCTGGAGGTCGGGCAGAATGGGGCGAACGTGTCATTCCGCCCGGACGGCAGGTACGGCTACGTTGCAGTGACCGGAGAGAACGCCGTGGCCGTGGTTGAGATGGAATCGCTGGAGGTGGAAAACCGCCTCGACGTCGGCGAAGAACCGATGGGCCTGATCGTCTTGTGAGGACCTCTCTGGACGTCCCCCCTGTAAGGTTCTCCGTTCTCCAGCCCTCGTATCTACGATTACCCAGGATCGATCGAAACGAAATGTTGAGGCCAGATTCTCCAGCGGAAGGACCGCGCCCATTAGGACACAAAGAAAGGGTCCCGGCGATCTATCCGGGACCCTTTCTGGACTCGAAGTCACGATTACATCGGACTTCGCCTCCTTTCGAGCTGACTCGCTTGCCTGCTCGATGCTGCATATACCCATAAAGCAGGAAGGCTAAACATCCCCCAATATCTGTAGGCAAAATAGAGGCCGGGCTGGGAAAAGACATTGAAGGTAGAGAAGAAGAAGTACACCAGCCCGGTAGTAAAAGATGCCTCTACCCTCATGTTAGCTACGACAAAACATAGAGACCCTAGCGCTTTGGCACAAGCATCAGCGTATGTCCACCGCATGTTGTGGCTATTAGCACCCTCTCCTTCAAGGTGTCGTTCTACAAAGAGAAAAGGAGAATCCCACTCGCCCGCTTGCAGCCTAAACCCTAGGAGGAGCCGATAGCCCCGGTCCGATACGGTAGGGGTAGGATCAGAATAAGCATACTTTGCAAAGCATTATGCCGCAGAAGATCACTCAATCGAGGAGGGGCCTATAGATAGTGGACCGGGGCGATGGGCAAAAGAAAAGGGCCGGACGGCTACCCGTAAGAGAAGCCAAGGGAAAGGACCATGCCACCTTTACCGTTCGTCCGGCCTAGACCGATACTCTACGCAACGCGAAGGGCTGGTGGCATGGTTCAAATGGACTATCTTTCAAAAGCTACACTCGTCCCCCTGCGGATCAGCTCTCCTCCTCTCCCGGGCATTCCTGGCACACCACGCCGTAGTCATAGCCATCTCTTAGCTTGGCTCCGCAGTACCAACAGACGCCTATAACCGAATCCTCCGATTCGGCGAATTGGTCATCCGACGTATCGCTGTCGTCGGTCATTTACTCCCCTCCTCTTACGCCACCAACCAGGCATAGAGCCAGGTCACCGTCGATATCTCAACCCCTACCCCCACGCCACACATTATGGATGAAAGCTGCTGTATAGGTTCGAATTTGGCAAACCACTATATCTTGAGGAAGATAGGAGATGCGCTCGAATAACTGCACATTAAGAGTCGCTTGCTCTGAGACAACTCTCGTGGAAAACCGTTTAGGAAGTGACCCAGATGGCGATAGTTCTACGACGCGCGAGACTCAATGGTGAGTTTCATGAATAAAGGAGGGAGAGCGCAAGATGAGAAAGTTGATGTTGATGGCGGCGATGATGGGGGTAGCGCTGGTGGTGGCTGCTCCCGCCATAGCGCAAGTCTCCCAGGAGGAGTCGGAGAGAAGGATTACCAGTGGCAAAGCTTCGCCATCTTTCTCTGTAAGCAACAAGGGCGACAACGCTAACCTATGTCCCACCGGTCAGCAGGCCACCAACACTGGCAATGTTGCCAACGAGCAGGGCGTGGTCCAGTACAACTCGACGGCTGACGACCTAGACTTCACGGGTAGCTCGCTCACTATAGAGCCTTCGACTACGGCTGAGTGCACGCAGACGATAGAGCAGTCTACGGCTGCTGGTCCTAAGGCAGAGGCCAAAGCTGGTGAGGCGGAGGCCAAAGGCGGTGGCGGTGGCGCTCCGTCCGGTGGCGGTGGCGCTCCGTCCGGCGGCGCTGGCGCCGGTGGTGGCGGCGGTGGTCAGTTACCGGCGACCGGCGGCATCTCGCCTTTGATGATGGCGGGTACTGGTGTCGCACTGCTCATCGGTGGAGGGCTACTGGTTCGCAGGATGATCCGCTAAACTGAGCATATCAGCCACTCAGGAGGGCTGAGGGTTTCACTCCCCAGCCCTCTTTTGCATGCCTCTTCTTAGCGGATAGCTTATAAGAACATTCATTCTTGCTAACTAACCACACTCCTGGCGTTACAAGTGGGCAATGCTCAGCTCATTGCAGGCAACTAGCCCCCTACGTTCTCCAGACCCAAAATGTTTGGCGGAGGGCTTGGAGAGGAATACAACGCCTACAGAAGGGAAGGAAAGGACCTTGGGTGAGCGACGCCAGCGCGATACAAAAGGAGGCGCGTCGGGTCTTGAAGGAGGCAGTCGCGGAAGCCAGGGGAACATCCCATAGGTACGTATATAGGGAGCTCGTTATGGCCCAGGCGAACATCCCCGACATCGAAGCATTTTGGCAAATAGCGGACTACCTTGCCTACCGGGGATATATAACCGAAGGGAGCCCCGATTACTGGACGTTCGCTGTCACCCCGAGAGGTGTCGCTGAGGCTGGAAGGTATTAGGGGCAACGGGGTAGTCCCCAGCACACACGAGGGGACTCTGTAGGCGCAAGCCCTTTACTTGGTTTTTCGTTTAGTGGTATTCCGCTACCCTTAAGCTAAGGTATAGTCCCGTCTAGACTAGTGCGCCGATTAACCGCACAAAGGAGGGCGTGAAGATGGCTACCAGAACAACACCAGGGGAAGGAGACTATAACCTTTCCGATCCGATACACAGTTTCATAGACACGGTACGTCGGGTGGTGCTTCAGACGGTTAGCTTCTTCGCAAGCCTCCCCCAGAGTAGGAACTTAGTCAACCCGCTAGTCTTCGCGCTGATCTGTATTGAGATATACACGATCCTCGGAGGACTACTAGGACTAGTCAGGGTGGGCACCAATCGAGGCTTGGGAAGTTTTATAGCATCGATAATCGCTGCGCCAATCGGTGGTGCTATAGGCCTCTTTATCCTGGCTGCCATCTTACACCTGTTGGTCAGGTTGGTTGTAGGGGCAGGGAATTCTGGTTTTGAGGCCACCTTCCGGGTAGCTGCTTACGCAGCAGTGGTGAATCTAGTGAGTTGGATACCGCTTGTTGGATGGCTACTGGGCCTATACGGGATCTACCTGTCCGTAGTAGGTATAAAGGAAGTGCACGGAACAACTACGGGCAAAGCTGCCCTAGTAGTTCTAATTCCGGCTGGTGTGATCTTATTGCTGGTATTGGTAGGCTTGCTTGCTGCGGGGGCCGTGTTAAGCCGTCCCTGAGAAAAGTCTCTTATAGATTTACTGACTGAGAGCAGACCTGCATATCCTTCTCGACACTGCGACAGAACATGGAGCGAGTCGCTGGAATAACTCGCTACCTCAAGCCCGAGTTTTTACAAGAGCTGGCAGAGCCTTGCGTGACGGACGAAGCGTAGGACTTTACCAGCAACATAAACGGCTGTTCGCATAACCCCCCTTGTGCGAATTCAGGGGATAAAGTAAACCCGCCTCCTATAGGCGACGGCTTTTGCTAATGGATAGTCCGCAGATGCGTTAGTTAGCCTTAGCGGCCGACACCGTAACATGGTTGCCATCGCCGGGGGCGTACGATGAAAGCTGAGAATTCAAGAATTGTCGCGAATCGACTACGCTTCCGAGTTTGGTTACCCCCGCTCTCACAGGCCAATCTGGTCCTACCCCTCCTGCGATATCCTCGATAAGGGAAACGGAGATAAAGACGTCGGGGTTGTCGGCGGGCTTTATCACCACGGTGTCAGCGCTGTCTCGTAGTAGCGGGTCCGGACGTATCGCAACCACCGTACCAGTAACTGGGGCATATACAGCGGTTCCGGCTTCTGCTCCAACGTCCATAGCACCCGTATCTGGGCCAGAGCGACCAGCACGATCCATCAGGTGATACCAGATCTTCTCATGCTTGGTCGCATCCTCAAACAGCCCGAGGAGAAAATTTCCTGAGAGCGCCCTACCCCGCGGCGACATCGCGAGAAGGTCCTTACCGCCCGGGTGATACCCCAACGCTGTGAGATCCTCAGGGTGGATGGGGCTAGCAACATCGACTCCTGCGACCTCCGCTAGCACCACATCCGGCCCCACGCTATTTAGGTCTAAGGGTATCTCGCGGTTCCTAGCCCCGGTCGCCGCTCGGGAAACCAGAAGCGCGGTGATCAGAAATAGGATCGCCACCAAAGCCAACAACACGACCAAGCTCCACCAACTACGTGCTCGCGAATTCCTTATCCGAAGCGTGGCGGATTGTCGAAACGACCGGCGTGCTTGCGCCGGTCTGGTGTCCACTTCTCTCATAGGGAGGTGCCCTATATGGTGAGAATTACTTTTTCTTTGCCGCTTCATATTGTGTCTTTCCCCACGACCGGTGTAGCTTTCCCCACGACCGGTGTAGCACACTACTCCTGTGCAAGCAACCAGATTTATGGGCTTTAGCTGGATGGCGACCCTAAAGAGATTTACAGAGAATGCACCCATTCGGCTCGCGTCTTTGGAGAGCGGAAAGCCTCGAGAATCATCCCTAGCGGTAGCGCAGGGCACCAGCCCCCTAAGCGCAGTCCTGTAGAGAGTAGGCATAACCTTTTCACCTTGTATAGTGCAGCCATAGAGGTGGCGTTCTCTAAAGACAGTAGGGACGGCGCACCATGTAGCTTGGAGTAGACGGGCTCGAAGCGCACCTCTCTTGCACCGGCGTTAAGCACTGCAGTGAAGTTTGGGTAGTCTGGTGCTTTGGAGCTAGTACCTTACAACCATTCGGCCCGTTTGAAGATGACGTACAACACGAGGCTGATTGACACCATCAGGGCCAGCGCGAACGGGTAGCCGAACGTCCATGTCAGCTCGGGCATGCGCTCGAAGTTCATCCCGTAGATACCCGTGATGATCGTCGGAACTATCAGGATAGCTGCCCAAGCCGAGATCTTCTTGGTCTGATCATTCTGCCGCACGCTAACCAGGGTAAGGTTCACGATGAGGACGTCGGAGAGCATCTGGCGGAAACTCTCGATCTGCTCCGTCACCCGCAGCACATGGGCGTGGATGTCGCGTATGTACTTCCTCGCCTCGGGGTCGATGCTGTGCTCGTCCCTTTCGGTGAGGCGTTCGAGCGCCCCGGCCAGCGGCCGCGTCGCCCGCTGAAACTCGACGACCTCGCGTGAGAGTTCGTATATCCGGCGCGAAGCACGGGCGTTACCGCCGAAGACCTCGGCCTCGATCTCTTCGATGTCTGCCCCTAAGCCCTCCACGACCGGCCCGTAGGCGTCCACGACCCGGTCCATGACCGCGTGCAGGATCGCCCGCGGGCCTCGGCGCAGTAGTTCCGGTTCGCTCTCCAGCCGTCGGCGCACCTCGTCCAAGGCTGAAACCTCCCCGTGGCGCACCGTGACGATGAAGTACTCACCCACGAAGACATGGACCTCGCTGAACTCCACCGTATCCGACTCGTCCAGGTAGCGGGCGGGGATGAGCACTACGAAGAGCGTCTCGCCGTAGCGCTCGAGCCTGGGCCTCTGGTGGGCCCTGATCGCGTCCTCGACCGCCAAGGGGTGCAGCCCCAATTCTTGGGCGACAGAGGAGAACTCTTTCTCGCTCGGTTTATAGAGGTCGATCCAAGCCACTCCGCGCCGTTGGCGGCAGGCCTCGTAGGTTTCCTCCAAAGAGCTAGGTTCTGCCGCACGACGACCGTCGACGTAGATGGCGTTGTCCACGATCATAGGCTAATCATATCCTTAAAGAGCAAATGGTGGCATGACGGCACCGAGTGAACTCTGGCACATCATCTGAAAAGCTTGTGCCTACGGCATCGGGGTTGCTAAGAAGCATAGCAGTGCCAGCGAGCACTGATGAAGCACACGAGACAGCCAAACATAAGAGGCCACATCTGATGTGGCAGTAGCAGGCTGATTGCGCCTTTTGCCCTTGAGCGCCAGATGGTACCAGGATAAGAAAAAAGAGCCGACGAGTAGGCCGTTACCGGAACCGGTCAGGTCTACTTCTTAGTCGATCTCAAACCACACACACGCATGGCTGTTGTGCTCGACTCCCCAGCGATCCGAAATCTTCTCGACGATAGGCAAACCCCACCCACCACTCAGATCGGGCCGCGGGTGAGGC
>DASQSI010000186.1:0-2141 GCA_035642415.1 Rubrobacteraceae bacterium | reverse complement strand
GCTTCCATCGGGGAGCCACTCGGCACTCTCGGCACCGAAGTTGCTAGCGGTTCTGCGGCGGAAGTCCTGAGTATAGAGTGGCTTTTCGACCGCGTAACCGTCGAGTATAAAGGCCACGCTGTCGCCGGAGGGCTTCACGCGCGGCGAGCTCTTGTCGCCGGGTCCGAAGCTTAAGGTGCGCACTCCCGAACCAAGACTAAAGCCTGCAGTCAGCCCCACCGGCGTAGGTGGTATGACAACTACCTCCTGAGTATCTTTCGAGAGAAGCCCACATCCCGTCGGCGCAAGCACCGCGACAAAAGCCAACGTTAGCGCTGCTGCGAGTTCCTTGGCGGATGCCAAGGCTCCTCGAGAAAGCGTGCTAAAGCGCATAGTTTTTGACGGAGCGGGGGAGAGAGGCTTTGGGAAGCCAGATATCGAAGGTAGAGCCTACGCCCACCTCGCTATTAGCAGAGAGGCGTCCACCATGCAGCTCTACTATCTGCTTGCTGATGGCGAGTCCAAGCCCGCTGCCTCCGGTAGCCCGTGAGCGATCCTTATTGACCCGGTAAAATCGATCGAAGAGGTTCGGGAGGTCGTCTTCAGGAATGCCGACCCCTGTGTCCGAGACGCGCACGGTCACGGAATCAGGGTCTTCCAACACGCAGATATTCACCCGTGCGCCAGGGTCAGAGTACTTGATCGCGTTGTCGATAAGGTTGAGCAAGACCTGATAGATCTTCTGCGCGTCGCAGACGCACCGGTGCTCAACACTGGAGGGTCCGTCTTCGGTGTCATAATGGAGCTCGATGCCGAACCGCTTTGCTTTGGTTTCTATGCTTTCCAGGGCATTCCTTATAACCTCGTCTAGGTCGGTCGGCGCTACCTCCAAAGCGTACTGACGGGAATCCATCTGAGCGAGAGTAAGAAGTTCCTCAACCATTCCTCTGATGCGCTTGAGCTCTTGATCGGCAAGTTCTAAGGCCCGATGCTCCAAAGGGTCCAGCCTGTCCTGTGCCCGTCCCATGAGATCTACAGCACTCTGTATCGTCGTCAAGGGCGTGCGTAACTCGTGGGAGATGTCCGAGACGAAGTCTGTCTTGGCCTTCTCTAACGACCTGTGCTCGGTTATGTCTCGCACCGCCAAGATGGCCCCAGCAGCGACAGAATCGTCGTTGGTGGAGCTTTTCGTCGTATGCTCATCGCCGTCGTAGGTGTTCATACGGGCGGCGTAAGCCCAGTAGGTCTTCTCGCCGACCTCGACCTCCCGGACGGCGCTGCCGGTGGCAAAGGCCTCGCGCAGGCAGGTGAGGATGCCTGTGGGTACTGCAAGCTCTGAGATTCGATACCCAAAGTAGGCCGGTTCAACGCCGAGCATACGGGCAGCTGCGGGATTGACCATCGTCACGCGTTCTTCAGTGTCGGTGGCGATGATTGCCTCTGGAGAGGCCCCCAAAACCGCTTCCAGACGAGATTTCTGATGTTTTAGCTCACCCACATAATGTTGGAGTTCTTCGGCCATATAGTTGAAGGCTCGGGCCATCTCGCCAAGCTCGTCATTGCTCTTGACAGGCACGAAGCTGTAATTGCCAGAGGCCACCCGAATCGCGGCGTCCCGGGTCTCAGAGAGTGGGCGCGAGATCTGACGTGCTAGGATCAAGCTTCCCAATCCAGCCAAAAGTACGCTCATCCCGATGGCTCCAAGGATGCCATACCTAAGGAAAGCTAACGTCTTTTTCAATCCGTCCTCGGGAGATTCGTACACGACTATGCCTTGTACGATGCCGTCTGTTCCCGAGAGTGGCCAGATGGCTATGTGGCGCGGGGAAGCGCCTCCGAATGTGCCGCTTTCTAAAGATACGAGTCGGCCTTCGCCTCGCGAAGATTTTTTGGCCTTCTCCAAAACCTCCTCGTTAAGGCTGAGCCGCTCGTAGGCTTCGTCCGGTGACACGGGCCGGCCTATACTATCCCTGGCGGCTAAAGGCTTTCCGTCTGTGCCTACGTAGAGCACCCCAAGCCCTGTTGGGTCGGCCACCGACCGGACTAGCTCCTCAGCGTAAGTTTCAGGAGCGGGCAAGGTCCCATCCTTGGGATCGCGTAGGCCCTCCAAGAATACGCCAGCACCTGCGTTCGCTGTGCGCGAGCGCTGGATGAGCGAGGCG
>DASQSI010000185.1:0-16347 GCA_035642415.1 Rubrobacteraceae bacterium | reverse complement strand
ACCCGGCTCTTCATCCGGCGGCGTATCTACGAGACAGAGCCGATCGTCGGTGTGGTGGCGGGTTTCGACCTCCCGCTCATCCAATATTTGCGCGTCGCCGCGGGTGGGGACACTTTGGTGCCGTCCGAGGAGATCTCGCGGATCCTCGCTGCTTTAGGCATTCTGGGTGAGGAGGCTTCCGGCGACTATTACGCGGTTCTGGCCACCGCCGAGAGCTTGGCCTTACACCTCGAGCTTCCGGCTCCGGTCGTGGGAGAAATCCTGTACGACTTGGCACTCGAAGATAGCCTCGAGTTCCCCGAACGCCCACCCGAGGCTACCGATGCGGAGGCCGGTCAGGACGTGCCATCGGACCTGCCCGTAGGGGACGTCGAACAACCACCCACACCGAGCCGCAAGGACAGGGGCACTCGCCGCGCTGCCCGGCGCAGCGCGGCTCGGGGCGAAGAACCCACAAGGGTTCAAGACCCCCAGGCCAAAGACACCCCGGGTGTCCTCGAAGAAGGAGATGGAGAAAAGCGCACCCCTGCCCCCTCCGAAGCCAGGCCGCCAGAGGAAGCCCCCGGGACGAGCGACGGAGGCTCTTAATCCATACGGTAGCCTTGCCTGATCTGGGACGCAGCCTCTATGTGTCGTATTTCTATAGTGAGTGGGACACACCGGGGAGAACAGTGCGAGCCTTCATAGGAGAAACATTTTGAAAATTCGTTTCCGTGGTAGTATGTTATCTAGTAGGGTTAATAATTCATAGATCAGTCTTTTCCACACCTTGCCGGCGGGACGGACCAGAGGTAAACAAGGAGACATCGGCAATTATGGCGGATTCCAAGAAGCGCATCGCCCTCAAGCCGCATATGGGGCAGATTCGGGAGTGGGTAGATGCGGGCAAGACGGACGAATGGATCGCAGATGCTCTGGGTACCAGCGCCTCTAGCGTACAGTCGTTCCGCTCCCGTAACGATATCTATCGTCGCGAGAGGAGCACCACTCGCGAGCCTGCTAGCGTCTTCGAAGGCGTCTTAGACCATGGCGAACGGGACGGCTGGGGCATGTGGTTCGACCCTTCGGTAGCGGACGATCCAATCTGGAAGGAGCACTGGGCTAACGTCGATTCAGTTGTGGTCAAGGTAGCCGAGGATTCGATCGTCCTAGAAGCCATCCAGGATGCTTCGCGAAGCGCTCCTCAGGATGCTCCGCTGGACGAACTCAGTAATGGTTCTGGCCCGCAAGCCGCCACCCCTGCCGTTAAAACCTTCCCGGAGACGCCATCAGCCCCGGTGGAGCTTGCGGAGGCTTCCGGACCCGCCGCAGAATCACAGGTCGCAACTTCCGAGTCGGACCGGGAGCGAGGTAGGGTGAAGTGGTTTGATCCCGAAAAAGGTTACGGCTTCCTGGTGCGGCCGACCGGTGAGGACCTCTTCGTGCACCACTCTGAGGTTGAGGGCGATACCTCTATGCTGGAATCTGGCAGCGAGGTCGACTATGTGGTCGGTCAAAATGACCGGGGCCCGAACGCCCGCAGCGTCCGCTTCGTAGAGTAGGGGCGTACGAACACTGCGGCGAGACCCTCTGGTGAGCCTCGCGACGCTCTACTCGAGCCCTATCTGCGTTCGCCGCTCTTCACGTAGATGTCTCGTGGAGGCGAGTTCTAGGAGCCGTGGCGCGGTGTTAGGTTCCCAAAGGATCCGGGTAACGGAGGCGTTCGGCGCTCGTTCGGCGTCAGGGAGTGTCGTTGACCCGAAGCGGTTCCGTAAGAACGCGCGCATTACGCCGCCATGGGAGACCACGACGAGGGATCCGTCGGCACCGGAGTGACGTTGAAGTATGGAGGAGATCGCTCGCTCGAACCGGGCCAGGATTTCCTCGTCAGTCTCGGCGCCGACGAGCGTCCAACGCTCTTCTTCGGGCAGGGAGAGGAATTTTTCGGCGAATGCAGGGTTGCGAGCTTCTTGTTCGGCCCAGGTGTGACCCTCAAGGATGCCGCCGTGGCGTTCTATGAGACCCGATATAGGCACCACCTCTCCGGAGAAGCCAGCCTCGCGTGCGGCTATCTCGGCGGTCTCGAAAGACCGCGAGAGCGGACTCGCATAGACGCCTGAGATCTTCGTTCCTCTCAGCGCGCGGCCCGTGTGGACGGCTTGTAGCCGTCCGTGCTCCGAGAGGGGGAAGTCAAGCTGACCTTGCCAAACACCTTTCGCGTTCGCAGTTGACTGCCCATGACGGATCAGGATCATCTCTTGTTGCCCGGCCATATACGCGTATAAGGTTAGAGCATTATGGCGTTCTGCAGCAACCTCTTCTCAAGACCTGGTTCCCGATGCTAGAATCTTACAACTTTTGGTACCACCGAGGGGGTTAGGTGCATGTTCTGGAAACGTGGTGAGCGCGAAACATCCGGGGAACGGCTGGAGGCCTTCGGACCCTTGGCCGATGATTCAGAAGACTTTGCGGCACAATCCTTAGCGGAGACCATCGAGATCGAACGCGATGCTCCGCGAGCGGCTTCGATCGCCCGCATCGCCGAGAAACTGGGGCGACGCGGTGAAGAGATCGTCGAGCTCTTTAAGGAGGTTACCTCCCCGACAGGGCGAGCCATCCTGCCGATACACTTCCGTCGTGACGGCGAGGACGTCTTCGTCGAGGTCGAGACTGGCCCTTGGGATAGAAAGGCCGTAAGAAGCATACTAAAAACCGCTGCGGTGCTGCGCGGCTCAGAGCACTCGGAGGCGACGCTCGAGGTCTTGGGCGCCTATGCCGTACCGGAGGAGGTGCGCTATTTCTGCGGGCGCTCGCCGGCAGCATTGTTTCAGCTGGACCTCGTTGACCATGACGATCTGGAGAAGCCCGAGTCCTGCGCCGAAACGTTCAGGAGCATAGCCGAACGGCATTGGGGCTCGGACCTTGACTACCGCCCCGAGGAGCTGTCGCTGGTCGAGGATATGCTGCTTGCGGCTTTGGGCGAAAGGCCCGAAGGCGGCGCGCGTGCGCCTATCCTCGACGTGCTCGTACGTAGCCTCGGATGTTATGTGGGTGAGACGCTACGCCGTAATGCCACACCGCAAGGGTCGTGGCGTTCGGCGGTAGACTGGGGTGAGGATCTCATCCTTGAGTTCCCTAACGCAACCGCTGACCCCATCGGCAAGGCTCGTGCCTTCCTCGAAAACGGCTCCGAAGACTCGGCGTCCTACTACGTCACCTACGCTCTTAAGGAGCTGAACAACTAGCCGAAGCGTTTGCGGAGTTCGCGGATGATGTGTGAGGAGTCCGCGAGCACCTCATCTCCGATAGTGAGGATCGGGATCAACCGCTGCCCGGAGAGCCGCATAACCTCTTCCCGGCCGTCTGCGTCGGCATCGACCGCTTCGTAGTCGAGGTTTAGCCTCTCGAGCTCCTTTTTTACTCTCCAGCAGTAAGGGCAGTATTCGCCAGTGTAAAGCTTTATGAGCGCATTCGCTGTCCTGGGATGCATCATAGCCTCCTCCTGCCTCTGTCTTCATGCTTCTTTTGCGTGTTCGCACCAAAAAAGAACCGCGCGGGCGCCATATCTTCGCCACGTTTCGGATACGAACACGCGTATTATACCGCACTATAAGGTGTTGAGCTTAGAATGTCGGCTTTAGAGAACGCCTGCAGGAGTGGGGCGCTACCGTTGTGGGCCGGATAGATCTACGATGAGTTCGACTTCAACGGGGGCATCGAGAGGGAGCTCGGAGACGCCTACGGCGGTGCGGGCGTGTAACCCCTTCTCGCCAAAAAGTTTGCCCAAAAGATCAGAGGCGCCGTTCATCACCTCGGGCTGGCCGTTAAAGCCCGCAGCTGAGGCGACGTAGCCGGTGACCCTTGCGATGCCGTTCGCGTTCTCCAGGGCACCGAGCTCTGTCTTGACGGCGGCGAGGGCATTAAGGACACACAGCCGGGCGGCCTCTTTCGCCTCTTCTACGGAGACCTCCGCGCCGACCTTGCCCGTGTACAAAAGCCGTCCGTTCTTAAAAGGTAGCTGGCCGGCTGTGAACAGGAGGGTGCCGGCGCGGGTTGCGGGGACGTAAGAGCCTGCGGGGCGAGGAACCGTGGGTAGCTGGTAACCGAGATCCCTCAGCCGGTCTTCTGCTCCTCCCGGCACTAGCTTAGTACCCCTTCATACTCGGACGGGTCGTAGAGTAGAGGGTAGCTTAGCCCATAGGACTCGCCGCCGGTGACCTCACCGATAAAAACGGTGTGCTCGCCCGCCCGCGCGGCGTCGAGAACCCTGCAGTCCAAGTAGGCTAGACAGTCGAGCAGGACGGGGGAGCCGTTAGGGGACTGGCCGTAAGGGATGCCGTGGAGCTTATCGTGATACTCGCCGCTGGTCTCGGCGAAGTGGGTGGCGACATCTACTTGGTCATCGCGTAGGACGCTCAAGGAGAAGGCCGCGCTTTCCAGGATGACGTCGTGCGTGTAGCGGTCGTCGCGAACGGAGACAGCTACGCAGGGGGGGCGTTCGGAGACCTGGGACACCCATGAGGCAGTCATAGCGGTCATCTCGCGGCCTCTTCTCGTGCCGAGCACGTAGACGCCGTGGCTGAGGTTGGCGAGCGCGCCGAAGATAGCGTCTCGGTCTTGTTCCGGTCTGTCTACCAACCCCTCCTTCCTGTTTAGTACAGAGTGGTATTTTACTACCAACCCACAAGGAGTATCACGTCTACCCCCGCGGGTATAATCGCGCTCGTGCGTAAAGGAAGGCTTTAGGAAGGTTGGTGGCGCGGGTTTGAGTGTTTCGCTGGTAGGGGGTGGGATCTTGCAGGCCGTGGTGTACCTGTTGTTCATCCGGGCGATAGACCTCTACGAGCGGGAGGAACTCAAGTACGTGATCCCGGTCTTTGTATGGGGGTTCTCGGTGGCGGTCGTGATCTCGCTCTTCTTCAACACCCTGCTTGCCTTGACCTTGAGTGTGGTGGTTGGCGCCCAGGCGGCAGAAGTTCTCACGGCGGTCTTCGGAGCACCTGTGGTCGAGGAGTGCGCCAAGGGCCTTGCGCTCCTGATCGCGTTCGTAGTAGCCTCGGCCGTGTCCTTGCGGCGGGGCGAGCTCGAGTTCTCGGGCGTAATGGATGGTATCGTGTACGGTTCGGCGGTGGGGTTCGGGTTCTCGCTTGCGGAAGACCTCCTCTACTATGCACAGTTCGGCGAGGAGACTTTCCTCGTCAGGCGCATCTTTGGGGGCTTCGCTCATGCGGCATTCACCTCGCTCACGGGGATCGGGATCGGCTTGATCCCTTGGGTGCGCTGGAGGATATTGAAAGTCCTTTTGCCGCTCTTGGGGCTCATGGGCGCGATCATGCTGCATGCCACCTTCAACTTCATAGGTACACTGTTCGGACCTTTGGCATACGTCGAAGAGTTCCTCGTGCTCCTTCTATATCTTCTTGTTATCGTTATCTGGCTCGCCATCGAGCGCTGGACCATCCGCAGGGAGCTGTTTGATGAGGTGGCGAGGGGTACGATCAGCGCCGGTGAGTATTCGATCCTCCCGACTTACTTCGCCCGGACTTTCTACTACCTAGGGTTGCTCTTCACAGGGCGTTTTAAGGAATGGCGGCGTGCTCACAAAATACATGAGGCCGCGGTGAACCTCGCCTTCACCAAACGCCTGAGCCGCTATTCCCACACCGCCTCGCAGCAACGCAGGAGCCAGCTCCTCAGGCGTCGCATAGCCGAGTTGAGGGGTGGACGAACCCTTCAGTTCGGCTCCTGAACACTGTACCCGACAGGCCCCCAAACTGCTCCGGCGTGATCCTAGCCGGCGGGAGAAGCCGACGAATGGGCCGGGACAAGCTTCCGCTGAAGGTCGGAAAGACCACCCTTCTCGACCGGGTTCACGGGGCCTTAGCCTCCCACTGTGGGGAGATCCTTGTCGTCGGCGCTAGAGAGGAGTATGCCCTCCTCGAAGCTCGCCTGATCCCTGACCTGCGCCCGGATGAGGGGCCGCTTGCCGGCATCGAAGCCGCACTCCTCGCCGCCCAGTATCGCTCCGTCTTCGTCGCGGCGGGCGACATGCCGTTCCTTACGGGCTACTTAGTGGGATACCTGCTCGACCTCCTCTACGCTCACATCTCGGCTGTTGTGCCCTGTTTCGCGGGCATACCACACCCTTTGTGCGCCGCGTATGGACGGGAGATACAGCCCGCGGTTAGCGCGGCACTCGACGCTGGCGTGCGAGCCGTGCGCGAGCTACTGCAAAGCTTGCCGGGGGTACGGTACGTCAGAGAAGAGGAGTTACTGCGCTTTGGCGAACCGGAGCTGTTGCTCGCAAACGTCAACTCACCTGAGGATTTAGCGCGGGCGCAGGCCGTGCTCGGCGAAGACGTACCCCACGAAGGCGGATGAGAAAAGTTACTCTACCGGTCGTGTCCGACTCCCTCATCGGAGAGCTGCGAGCGCTCGTGCGGCTGTACCGCGGTGGGTCGGTGTTCCGGGACGGCGCTCCCCCTGAAAGCGAAGCGGCGGTAATACTTGGAGCTCAGGTGTTATCCGGAGGAAGGCCGAGCGGGACGCTCAGGGCGCGGGCCTGGCACGCGGCCCAGCTCTACGCCGATGGGGAGGTCGGGCTGCTGATACCGACCGGCGGTGTCGGAGAGCACCCGCCGAGCGAGGCGGAGGTAGCGGCAGGTATGCTGCGAGGAGCAGGCGTCCCTGAAGAGGCCATCCTGCTCGAAGGGAAGGCGCAGAATACGCGGGAGTCGGCGCGGCGAGTGGCGGCGATAACCAAGAGACGGGGAATACGCAGCGTGGTTGTCGTTACAGACCCTTTACATTGCGTGCGCACGGTCGGAGCATTCCGGGCAGAGGGGCTCCCCGTATGGGCCTCTCCGGTGTACAGCAGCCCGATGTGGCGTAAGCTCAAGCTACGCCGGGAGCAGTTCTTAAGGGAGATAGGGGCCGTGGTTTGGTACAGGGTAAGGCGCAAAGCGGGATCGCGCTTTCGGCTGTAGCCGTGGGCGCGCTTGCTGTCTCCGCGGCGGCGATCTTTATCCGGCTGGCGGATGCTCCGGCGCTTGCGATCGCCATCTGGCGGAACGCTTTGGGGGCTCTCGTTCTCCTGCCCGTAGCCCTATACCGACGAGATGCGTTTCCGCAAGGGCGGGTTCTGCGGATCGGTGTAGCCGCCGGGATGGCTTTAGGGGCGCATTTCGGGCTTTGGATCTCCTCGCTCGACTATACGAGCGTGGCGGCAAGCGTGGTCCTGGTATGTACCCAACCGGTCTTCGTGGTGATCCTCGCGTACCTCGTATTCGGAGACCGTACCTCACCTTTGTCTTTCTTCGGGATCCTGGCCGCGCTCGCCGGGACGGTGGTGATAGCCTCGGACGTGTCGGTGGGGTCTGCAACTTTGTTTGGGAACGCGCTCGCTTTGCTCGGGGCGGTCGCCGTCGCTGCCTACGTCCTTACCGGTCGCTCCTTACGCACCACGGGCGGCGTGGGCGTTTTGCCATACTCGATCGTGGTCTACGCCTCGGCCGCCGTGGCGCTCGTGCCAGCAGCGCTGTACGGGGGCGTACCCTTGTGGGGATATTCAGGGGAGACGTGGTTCTGGCTGGGGGCGATGGCGCTCAGGCCTCAGATCTTGGGTCACACCGTCCTTAACTGGGCCCTGCGCTACGTCGAAGCCTCCATCGTCTCGGGGACGATCCTCGCCGAGCCGGTTGTCTCGGCCCTACTGGCGTGGCTGATCCTTTCTGAGAGACCAGGCCTCGCTACCCTACTTGGCGGCGCCGTCGTCCTTTTGGGCCTCTTTCTATTGTTGCGTGGCTACCGCCCTCCTCGCGCAAAGAGCGTCGCACCACCGGCCGAGCCGGTGGCTTGAAGTTGTCCTTCAGTCTATCCACGGCGACGAGAAGCCGTCCTCGTTCATCGTTGCAAGGTCTCCAATGTGGCCCACCTCATTCTTCCTCGCTTCTTGAGTTGCCTAGGGCTTTCTGTAGTAAATCTTCATAGTCTTGTAGTCGCGGAGGATTAGCTTTACCTCGCGGGATCTCGTTGTCGTTTTCGCCAACCGCCTTGCCGAGCAGCGGAAGGTCGGCTCGGTAGGACTGCCCATTTTGGGGACCGAGGCCAAGGGGGTTGAAGGACCTCCGATGCCATAAAGTCTCTGGGAGGTGAGTTGCCTCTCACGTTCGCTTCAAAGCAGTAAAAGACAATGTTATTCGCAGAACGCCCGTTCTGCGTCTGGCTAGCGGGCGGGTTGCTGCTTCTAGTACATCGCGCAAAACTTAGCTAATCTTTATGTAAGAAGGAAACCAATTCTGCTGACAAAACCTACGAATAACGCATCTTACCTATCATGTCATCGAGGGCTTCGAAGCTATAGCCTACGGTGTCGATGTGCTTCGTCGTCCCCCCTTCTGAGGGGTGCTTGGCTCAGAAACCCGCTTCTTATGGTTTCCCAGTTGTGTTTAGCCTCGTCGTACTCCGCAGGCAGCTGCCCGTAAACTGAAGGGTGGTTGGAATTTGTGGGTACACCGCGAGGGGTCCGATACCGCTCGTAGCTATGCGTTCATTCTACGAAACGAACCCATTTTAGTAGGCTTCTGCGAGATTGTGGTGACTGATAGATGCCTATGACTGCAAGTGACTATAGAGGGGATGGGGAGTGCCCTCAGCGCAGGAGGCGGCCTGAAAAAAGTATTAGGGTTCGCGTGAAGCCTTGTAGAGGCTATGGTTTACCGTGGCCTTATAGTCAGAAGAGCTTTGAATCGCCATCTCCCTTCACGATTTCTTTTATGAACAACCTTAGCGAAGGTTTATCGTTTTTGTCTCTTGTTTAATCTTGCTCGTTTGCCTCTGAGAGATATGTGAATAGACGCATACCCTAGGTCTATAGCCAACCTTGTCGATGCTCTATTACAGACCCATGCCCACGCGATGATGTATGCTCACCGGCATGCTCATGGGTACATTTTTGAGGCGCTTTTGAGCCCGCTTAGAGCGGGGTTCGTTTATGGAGCGGTGGCGGTGGTTGTTGCGCTCGTCACAGAGTTACGCTTCCTTTTCATAGATCCGGCGGAGATACCAGATTGGGTCCTGACCGTTATCGAGGGGTTCCGCACCCAGCTGGCTCTGGCCGCGTACGTTTTTCTGGGTATCCTCGCTGCCCTCCGGACGCGGCCGGTGCGCACCGACCCTGGTGTGCCCTACCGCTCCCTGCTGCTGCGCGATTGTGCGCTTGCTTCGACCGTGGTTGCGGTTATCGTAGGAGTTACGCTCTTCGTCGTTACCGCCCTCAACGCCACGCTCTTTGCCGACGAAATTCGAGCTTACGCCCGCGATGCCTCGCCGACGATAGTCGCCTACAACGAGAAGGTAGCCGGTCGGCTTAGTAATCCTCCCGCGCTGCCTACTACCGAAGAAGTCGAGAAAAGCCTCCAGCCTCCCATCCTTTGGGATCTCGGCCGCTCCATGTTCGACCTCGTTCTGCAAGCTCTCTTACTTGGTGCCACGGGCGCATTGGTCGGCGCTTTACGCGGCGCCTTCGGTTCGGGTCGCGAGCCCGGAGAGCTCTCTCCATCCACGGACAAACGTAGAAGACCAGAGAACGGGGAGAGCCCACAAGAGTGATCCAGCTTCGCGGAGCATCGGTCGCAGTAGCCCTGCTCGTCGACGCCCTTTTCGGGGAGCCGCCCGAGGCAATACATCCGGCTGTCCTAATGGGATGGCTCATCTCGAGGTTCGAAAGAAGGGCCCTCGTCCTCGAAGACGGCCGCCAAATGAGGCTCGCGGGGCTTTTGTTGGCCGTAGCGCTCCCCGCGCTCTCCTTCGCCCTCGTTCGTACTACCCTGCGCCTTGCGCCGCCGAAGCTGCGACGCTCTTTGGAGGTAGGGCTTCTTTCTACCACCCTCTCGATGCGAGGCCTTGCGCGAGCCGCCCTCGCTGTAGAACGCGAGCTCGAAAATGGTAACTTGAAGGCGGCCCGCGCCCGCGTCGGAGAGCTCGTCGGCCGCGACACGGTGCACCTCTCCTCGGGCGAGGTCGCCCGAGCAGCCATCGAGTCGGTTGCGGAGAATACGAGCGACGGCGCCGTCGCCCCGATGCTCTACGGCCTCTTATGGGGTGCCCCGGGGGCCCTCGCCTATAAGGCCACCAACACTTTGGACTCTATGGTAGGTCACCCGCATCCGCCTTATAGGGATCTCGGATGGGCCTCCGCCCGTCTGGACGACCTCGCCAACCTCGTTCCGGCCCGCCTCACGGCACTCTCCGCCGCTGTCTCCGCCCAGCGCGCTACGACTTTGACCGTCGCTCGCCGCTATGGGCCGCTAACCAGGAGCCCGAACGCTGGGTGGACCGAGGCTGCCTTCGCCGGGGCCCTGAATCTCAAGCTCGGTGGCGTGAACTCGTATGGGGGTGTGCTCCGGCAGGGGCCCAACCTCGGCAGCGGGCGCCTGCCGGAGGCTGGCGACATCCGGCAGGCGGTGCGCCTCATGCGCCGTACCTGCGTGTTCTTGGCCGGTGTGGCCGTAGTCGTGAGCCTCGCTAGGGGATGCCAGGGTGGTTAGGGGCTGGGTTGCCTCCCCGGACGGCCGTCATCACGGCGCTCACTACGCTGAGGCTGCGCGTGCCCTTGGCGCACGTCCGGACGGCTTTCTGGACTTCAGCGCAAACATCAACCCCTTAGGACCGCCTACTGCGGCGATCGCCGCCGGAGCGGAGGCCCTGCACGTGGAGACCGAAAGCTACCCGGATCTCCACTACCGAGAATTACGCGCGGCCCTCGCCAGCTACCTTAGGGTCTCGCCCGCTACGGTGCTGCCTACGAACGGCGGTGCGGAGGCGCTGTTTCTAGCCGCTCGAACCGCGGCGGCGGAGTCGGGGCGTAAAAAGGCCCTTATCCTGGAACCCACGTTCAGCGAATATGCCGCCGCCGCTCGCTCCGCCGGTCTCGAAGCTGTGCACGTGGTAGCCCGGCAGTCCGCGGCGGGTTTCCGTCTCGACCTCGCCGCCCTCGACCGCGCGCTCGAGGATTCGGGCGACGTCAACGCCGTCTTTCTCTGCAACCCGAACAACCCGACTGGTGACGCTATGCCGCGACGAGAGGTACTGCAGCTGGCAAGACGGATCCGGGAGGCAGGGGCCGTTCTCGTGGTGGACGAAGCATTCGCCGACTTCGCACCACACCTTAGCACCGCTTCGGACGTAGACGATGCCATTTTTGTGGCCCGCTCTTTCACCAAGTTTTTCGCTTTGCCCGGGCTCAGGCTTGGCTGTCTCGTGGCCTCGGATGTTGAACGCGTCCGGGCCTTCCAGCCGTCGTGGCCGGTGAACGCTGTCGCGGCTGCTGCCGGGATCGCCGCCGCCAAAGAACTCGCCTTCGCCAGGGACACGCGCGCGGAGGTGGCGCTCAGGCGCCGGGAGCTTCTGCGCGCACTCGGCGAGCTGCCGGGGATCACGCCTTACCCGGGGGCGGCGAACTTCTTGCTCGTGCACGGACCGCAAGGTTTGCCGGAGGAGCTCGCGAAGAGGAGTGTCCTAGTCCGCGGCTGCGAGCCTTTTTATGGGCTCGGCCCGGGCTTCTTCCGGGTAGCAGTGCGAAGGGCAAAGCAGAACGGGCGGCTCGTGCAGACGCTGCGGGACGTACTTCTTAAGGAGGCGCCGTAGGGGTCCGCGCTCTGGTCCTCGGTGGCGCTCGGAGCGGCAAGAGCGCCTTCGCCGAAGAGCATGCGCTCAAGATCGGCGGCGGAAACGTGCTCTACATCGCGACTGCCCTCGCACGTCCGGATGACCCGGATCTCCTGCGGCGCATCGGAGCCCACCGCGAGCGGCGTCACCCTGGTTGGGGCCTACTGGAGCTTGTGGGAGGAAGCTTAGACCAGGTCCTCGAAGCGGCCGACAGATGGGATGCGGTGCTGCTCGACTCCCTCACCCTATGGGCGTCGACCCGGATGTGCGGTGGAGAACAAAGCGAGACGATCGAGGAGTTCGAGCGGTTCATCGAGCGCGCCTGCGCGCTTCACGAGCCCGTGATCCTGGTCAGCGACGAGGTCGGGCTTGGGGTGGTCCCGGAGGGCGCCGTGGGCCGGAGGTATAGGGATCTCCTCGGCCTTATCAACCAGCGCGCTGCCGCTGCAGCCGAAGAGGTATACCTGTGCGTCGCCGGCATAGCTCACAGGATCAAATAAAGATGCGCGCGCTCCTGGCTTTCTTTACGGTATTGCCCATGGCCGCCCCCGTACCGTCCCTCGAAGAGGCCGCGCGCAAGGCGTACTTACTCCCCTTCGTTGGTCTCCTCGTGGGGCTCCCCGGCGCGGCATTGCTCCTGGTCGCCTCCACGATCCCTGCCGGGGTCGCCGCCACCCTCGCGCTCGGGGCTACGCTGCTGGCGGCCGGCCTGCATCACACCGACGGCGTACTTGACGTAGGCGACGCTTTGATGGTCCGGGAAAGCCCCCTAAGACGCCGGGAGATCCTCAAGGATGCCCACGTTGGCGCAGGAGCCATCGGGGCGCTCTTCATCGTTTACGCTCCACCGCTCGCATCGCTAGCCGCGCTAGCGGATGTCTCTCCCCTTCGGGCGGCCGCAGCACTCCTCGCGGGCGAGGTCGCAGCCCGTTCCGCCATGCTCCTCCTGCTCGTCTTCGGCCAGCCGGCCGAAGCAAGCTCTTCTTCCCTGCATTTCGTTCGCTCGCTAAAAAGGGGGAGCCGGAGAAGTGCTGCGCTGGCCTTCGCGCTCGCCTTACCGCCCCTGATCTCGCTGCCACTTGGACGGGCCGCGCTTCTTTTGGCCCTCGTGACGCCCGCGGCGACGGCCCTTTTCGCTATCACACTCGCAAAGAGGGCCTTTGGAGGCATAAACGGCGACATCGCAGGCGCCACCGGAGAGCTTGCTAGGGCGGTGCTTCTGGTGGCGCTCTCCGCGGCGCTCTAAGTCGCTAAGAAGCCAGATCCTCGCCGGGCTGCATGACATGGACGATTGCGTCCGGAGCGATTCTAGAGAGATGATCTTGGAACTCCTCGGGCGTGCCGGGGAGAAATGGAAAGGTTCCGTAGTGGATGGGCACGACGTGCCGTACGCCCAGGAGACGGGTGGCATGGGCAGCCTCGAAGGGGCTCATGACGACCTGATTGCCGATCGGCAGCAGGGCGAGGTCGGGACGGTAGAGCTCACCGATAAGCCGCATGTCGCCGAAGACGGCGGTGTCACCCGCATGGTAGAGCTTGAAGCCGCTCTCGAACTCCAGGATATACCCGACAGGCTCGCCAGCGTAGACGAGTGTCCCGTCCTCTTCGGCTATGCTCGAAGAGTGGAAGGCGTGAACCGGGGTGACCCTGATCCCGCCGACTTGGGAGGTGCCACCCTTTTGCATTGGCATCCCGTTCTCGATGCCCTTAGCCTGCATGTAGGAGAAGATCTCGAAGTTCGACACCACCAGCGCCCCGGTCTCTTGTGCGACCGGTATGGCGTCGGCGAAGTGATCGAAGTGGCCATGGGTTATAAGCATAGTATCGAGCTCCCCGACCTGCTTTAGATCCTCTGGGGTTTGAGGATTGTCGGTCAAGAAAGGGTCTATGAGGATCTGCTCGTCCCCGGGCGTCACGAACCTGAAGGTTGCATGTCCGAGGTAGGTGATCCTGGCTCCGCCCAGCATGTTGTCCACGGTTTACCTCCGTCTGTTGTGTTTACCTTCGCCAAAGCAAAACAGCTTAGCGTATACCCCGCATTCACGCCAAGAAATGACGTCTCGGAGATAGCTTGTCGTGACGACTAAGAACCAAGCCGGCGATGCGCCAAAGGCCTTCTCAGCTCGAGAGCGAGCTCGAGGCAGCTACAGAGGAGCCCGTCTCGCTTCTACTACGCACGAGGTCACGTATTCGGCTGGGGCTTATGGGAAGAGCTTCGATCGCACCGGGCATTGCCAGTGCATCCTCAACCGCGCTGGCAATAGCTGCTCCGCATCCAACGGTCCCTCCCTCGCCGGCTCCCTTGAGCCCCAGAGGGTTATCGGGAGATGGCGCGTCCTCGCAGATGAGGGTGTCCACGCGAGGAACCTCGGCTGCTGTAGGCTCCATGTAGTCTATAAAGGTTGCGGCGAGGGGCTGTCCCGAATCATCGTAGCGGAACTCTTCCAGTAAGGCTCCTCCGAGGCCTTGTGCAGCCCCCCCGATGAGCTGCCCCTCGACGAGCGTGGGGTTGACCGCGCGGCCGACCTCATAGGCGATGAAGTAGCGACGGATCTCTACCCTTCCAGTCTCCGGATCTACCTCCACCTGCGCCAAGTGCACACCATAAGGATAGGTCATGTGCTCAACAGAGAAGGTGCGGCGGGCGCCAAGACCCGGCTCCTCTTCCTCGGCTATGTCGCTGTACGGCTCGCAGGCGGCTGCGATCTCCCCTAGAGACACCGATTTGTCGGGTGAGCCGGTCACCCATACACGGGACGACTCCAGGCGCAGATCCTTGGTGGAGGCTTCCAGCATCTCGGCTGCAACCCGCAGCGCCTTTTCCGCTGTTGCCTTCGCCGCAAGCATCACCGCGCTGCCGCCTACCACGGTCGACCGGCTCGCCCACGAGCCCACCCCGTCGGGCAACAGGTCCGTGTCGGTGTGTACCACTTCGATCTCCTCCGGAGGGATATCCAGTTGGTCCGCGGCGATCTGCGCAAGGACCGTTTCGATCCCCTGCCCGAGCGAGGTGCCCCCCGTAAGCACGCGTACGGAACCCGTAGGATCGACCTCCACGGCGGCCTCTTCGTAGGGCCCAAGACCGCTCTTTTCCAGAAAATAGCCGATGCCGGTTCCAATCAAACGCCCCTGGGCGCGCAGCTCTCGCCTTTCCTTCTCCCAGCTATCAAAGCCAGAGTGGCGCAGCGCCTTGTCCAGCAGCCCCTTGTAGTCGCCGGCGTCGAGAACCACGTCGGTGCCAAGGGTCGATACCGGCCTGACGTGTGGTATTTCCTCACGGTCGAGGAGGTTGATCCTCCGTAGCTCAAGGCGGTCGACGCCGAGTTCTGCGGCCGCGACGTCGAGGAGGTGCTCGCGGGCGAACGTCGATTCGAAGCGGCCCGGCCCGCGAACGGTGCCGGACGGGGTTTTATTGGTCAGCGCGACGTGTGCCGTGCCCTCATACGCCGGAACCCTGTAGGTCCCGGGTAGCATGGCCAGCGTCAGGTCGGCGACGATGACGCCATGAGTGCGGATGTAGGCGCCGTTGTCGTGCCACACCTCAACGCGCACGCCTAGCAGCCTGTGTTGGTCGTCGAAGGCGGCTTCGAGCCGATGAGCTTGCTCACGGGAATGGTTGGTCGCCACAAGGTGCTCGGCCCGGTCTTCGATCCACTTCACCGGGCGCCTGGTCTCGCGGGCGAGATAGGGCACCAGAAAGTCCTCTGGGTAGAACTCGCCTCTGACCCCGAAGCCACCCCCCGCGTCGGACTTCTTCATGCTGATCCGGTTAAGGGGCATCCCCAACATCTGTGATAGTACCCGACGGTTGAAATGCGGCACCTTGGTAGCGCCCCAGATGGTAAGACGATCACTTCCGGCGTCGTAGTCGGCCACGAGTCCCCGAGTCTCGAGCGGAACTCCGGAATGCCGCCCGATCTTGACCTCGATCTCGACTACTTGAGCCGCGTTCCGGAATGCCTCTTCGATGTCCCCATAGCCTATAGACAGTGTTGCGGCCTCGTTAGTGGACCCGTCTCTGAGTTGCGGGGCATCTGCTTCGATCGCCCTTCGAGCCTCCAAGACGACCGGCAGCCCTTCGTATTCCACCTCAATGAACTCGGCGGCATCTTCGGCGAGGTAGGGATCTTCTGCTAGCACGACGGCGACGGGTTCACCCACGTAGCGCACCCTGGCGCGGGCAAGCACGGGCTGCAGGAAGCCGTCGAGTTGGTGTTCGCTGCGCGTGCGAACCGGGATGGGTCTTACCCAAGCGAGGTCCTCTCCAACAAGCACCATCTTGACCCCGGGAAGGGCGCGTGCTGCATCAGCCCGGATACCCACGATCCGCGCGTGAGCATGAGGGGATCTGAGCACCCTCATCCATAGCTGCCCCACGCGGTCCACGTCATCGACGAAATGGCCGAGGCCCCGTAGCAAGCGTCGGTCCTCTAGCCGCTCGATCCGCTGTCCGACGACGCTCATTGACGGTGATCCCCTGCGCTGTGAAGAGGGGATACGCCCTCTACCTGATCTGCGGAGGTCTCTGTTGTAGTCGTGCCGTCAACCGCCGCTTCTGACTTCTCGTCCTTGCCTGCCGCGGCCAGCACCGCCTCGATGATGCCCTGATAGCCCGTGCAACGGCATAGGTTGGACGACATAGCCTCTCGCACTTCTTCTTTCGTGGGATCGAGGTTTTCCCTCAAAAAGGCGGTCGCCAGC
>DASQSI010000184.1:0-3298 GCA_035642415.1 Rubrobacteraceae bacterium | reverse complement strand
CTGGGCCACACGTAGCCGCCTTCTGCGCAACACCTGGCGAAACTTTTACACTCCGGACCGTCGCGACGTTTTTGCCGGGTTCCGCACCTGCGGTCTATAACAGAAGAACCAGTAGCCCTCTCAAAAACGCTTTCTGAGCAGAATCACGATACCCCAAGCTGCGCCATACCTAGTGGGTCTTTGACTCGTGTGTCGCCATTTCTCCAAGACTGTCCTGCGTCTCCGGATAGACCGCCAGGCGCGAACTCCGCCTCATTCCAGAGCATGGCTCTCCGGCGAGAGCACGCTCTCTTCGTGCCGCCCGACTGCAGCTAGGGTTACCGCTGAACTCCCCTCCGCACTTGCCCAACACTCCCCTGGTAGAAGGAGAACATGGAGTTAACAAATTCCATGTAGGCGTCCACTGACTCCTGGGTGAGCTGCTGCCCAGCCTCGGTAGCACGCTGCTGGTGTTCGGCCAACTGAGAGTGGGCCGTGTACGAGATGAACAATCAGGAGCACATGATAGCCACCTGCCCATCGTCGTGTCACGACGCCGGGCACCTTCCTCATGAAGGGACTCTTCGGATCTCCCTTGCGGGGCGTGGTTAGTAGGGGTCTGGTCTTAGCGGCTCCTCGCTTGGCGGCTGCTCCTCACCAGGCATCCTCGCATCGGGCGGAAGGTCCTCCGGAGCCGCGACGTTTTCGCCCGCTATCGGGCTGAGGGGAGGGTTAGTCCCGTCAGGTTCCAGTTCCTGCACAGCCTGTTCTTCGCCGCGGGCTTGCCCCACAGTCTCTTCATAGCGACGCTGCGCCTCTGCTTCCTCCCTGCGCCTTACCTGCGCTGACTTGGGAGACCCGTTAGTGCTGTCTCCGTCGAGGTAGGGTCGGAAAAGATCTATCGGGACTGGGAGTATGACCGTAGAGCTCTGCTCGCTAGAAATCTCGGCCAGCGTCTGGAAGAGCCTTAGCTGTAGAGCTGTAGGGCTCTGTAACCTGTCGGCGGCCTGACTCAAGCGCTGGGAGGCCTGGTACTCACCCTCGGCGGCTATAATCTTCGCCCTACGCTCCCGCTCGGCCTCGGCCTGACCTGCCATCGATCGCTGCATCGCCTTAGGGATCTCTACATCCTTAACCTCAACCGCGCTTACCTTCACCCCCCAGGGCTCAGTGTGCTCATCGATTATGACTTGAAGCTCCTCGTTTATGGCCTCGCGGTTGGTCAAAAGATCGTCGAGGTCCTTCTGTCCGAGGACGCTCCTCAGGGTGGTCTGGCTGATCTGGCTCGTCGCAAGGATGTAGTTCTCTACCTCCAAAACGCTCCTGTTGGGGTCTAGAACTCGAAAGTAGAGCACCGCATCCACCCGGGCCGGCACGTTGTCGCGGGTGATAACCTCCTGAGGAGTGACGGCCATGCTCACAGTACGGAGCTGCACCTTAACCATCCTATCTACTATAGGGATGAGGAAGATGAGCCCTGGGCCCTTGGCTCTCCCTTGCACCCTCCCCAGCCTGAAGATGACGCCCCGCTCGTACTCTTTGACGATACGCACAGCGCTAGCCAGGATGAACAAAACCAACAGTACGGCCACAAACAGAACCACTATGACCCCAAGCCCGACCGCCTGTATCTGTATTAAACCCATCTCCATATCCCCCTTACCCTAGCTCCTGGGCGAATGCTTCGCGAGCCAAACCGGCTCAAACGGTACCACTGCAACGTTACCATCTGCAAAGCCCACCACCTGTACCTTACGCCCAACGCCTATTACTTGCTCGCGGCCTCGCTTGTGGGCATCCTCGGGGGCGATCGCGGCTATGGCTCGCCACCACTCGCCGTGCACAAATACCCAACCCGGATAGCTGGCCCCGACCGCCTCCTTGACGACTCCTACCTCCCCGATCATCCCTTCTACCCCGGTCGTTGCCGGCCTCTCTTTGGCCGCACGCACTTCGCCCAAAGCCCCCATTAAAAATATCCCCATGAGAATCGCGACCGCCACTACGGCTATCAGCAACACCCAAAGATAAGGACCTGTCACGTCGAAAAGCATCAAAACCCCAAGGACAAGCGCCACCAATCCCCCGACAGTGGGCAGCCCGTGATTGGCCACCATAAGATCCACCACGAGCAACACGAACGCCAGAAGGATCAGGGCGAAACCGAACCAGCTCATCGGCAGAACCTCAAGCGCGTATGAGGAGAGGATCAACATGTTCCTTTAGCTGTCCCTGGACGTCTGAGCCGCTGGGATTCTGCAGCTCCAAGGAGATTCCTCATTAACCAAACCCCACCGATCCCGATATCGACACCGCCTTGGGATCAAAACCACTGTAAATCGACGCAAGATAAACGAACAGGTTCATCCCTACCTGATTGTATCATACATTACTCTCTTATGGTGCTACTCTCAGCCGCCCCGGCGTTCTCTCTGTAGTAGAAGAACAGAGAGTCCAGGAAATCCGTGTAGGCCTCAGCCGACTCCCGGGCAAGAACTCGACCTGCCTCTTGCCCCTTCCGAGCATGCTCAGTCAGTTCCTCCGCAGCGTCCAGGTTGTCCTCCGCCTGGGTCCTTAGGTTGCGCATCGTACCCTCCGAGAGGTTTTTGGCGAGCCGTGTCTGGCCCTCGTTGGCCTCCGCTAAGCGATCCCAACCCATCTTGTACGACTCTAGGGCATCCACAACGACCCTCTGAGCCCCCTCGTTTATCCTCTTGGTCTGCTGGTAGTTAATCATGCGCACGCTCCTCTCTTACCTCTTGCTGGTGGTGGCGTGACGGAGGCGCTAGTCGCTAGTGTTACACAGATCGGTGTAAGCCACGTAAAGGTACGGTTAGCATGCTACTAACGCAGTATTAAGCTGTCTTAAAGCACACAAGAAGGAGATTGCTAATGAGCGCCAATACCATCAAAGCTGGAGATCGGCGACGCTGTTGTTATCGCTCCCGAGACGCGTGAATATGAAAGCATCGTGTTCAACCTAGAGCAGCGCTTAAGGTGATTTACGCGGTTTTTGATGTTTGCGAAAAGCTCGCTTTCCTACTACGTACTAGCTTGTACTAGCCTGGTTGCAGTAAACTCATGGGCTAAGTGGCTTGGCGCTGAACTCGTAGAGCCCCTGCAGGTTTCTGAGTGACGGCGTTACGAGGGCCGCCTCACCCAGGGCGCGGCCCCTCGAGAGAGATAGAGGACGATCAGCGCGGTAAGTAGCAGCAGCCCTACCACGAGGGCCAGCGCGATCGCGATGCCGACGCTGGCCTTGAGCACGAGCAGTCCGCCAACCAGGGCGCCCGCAAACATAGAGCCTACGGCCAACAGC
>DASQSI010000183.1:0-4447 GCA_035642415.1 Rubrobacteraceae bacterium | reverse complement strand
CTATTTTGCAGGTGGTGGGCCCAAAGAGCTTTAGGCTGGTCTGCTCAAAAAGCTAGCACTATTTCTTTGCCAAGTTCTGATAACCCCAGACCAGCAAGGCTCCTATAGCTCCACTACTAGCTAATAGCCCAACCTCTATCCAGCTAAAATGGGTCATAGTAGATCGTCTCCTCAATCGCTTTAGCCAATGATTAACGGAGTGTAAAAGGGCAATCTACTCTCAGGCAAGGCCTTTAGTGGGGCTTAGGAGCCTGCGTGGAGGATATAATCCTAGGTTGTGCTTATTGGTTTCTAAAGAGAGGAGTGGTTAAGGGGATGGGAATCATAGCTTGGATCATAGTCGGGCTTATCGCGGGGATAGTGGCCAAGTACGTCGTTCCGGGAACGGGACATCATGGGATAATAGTTACTACGCTGCTTGGCATCGTGGGGGGCCTTATAGGAGGTTTCATTGGCCGGCTGCTAGGCTTTCACGGATTAAATGGGATAACCATAAGCTCTATTCTATGGGCGATATTGGGAGCGGTTGTACTGCTGGTCGTCTACCACGCGCTGGCGGGAGGCCGCAGAGTCTAAACCTCCTCCTCCTCCTCCTCCTCCTCCTTCTCCTCCTCCTGAGGTTGTATTGGCCATGCTCAGAGTTGTGGGGCTACTCAGGAGGCCCCGGCTCTTTTTTATGCGGATAACTTATTGAGAATAGTTGTTCTTGGAACCTGTCTGCCTAAGCAGCGTTATGAGCGGGTAGCAAAAGAGCCGGGTAAAACCGGATCGCTGCCCTGCGCGTAAAGCAACTTCTTGAAGCGTTGCTCGTCGCTGAGGCGCTGCTTCGCCAGCCCGATCTGCTTCTCCAACTCTTGCATCTCGGCTTCTACAGACTCAAGGCGGTTCAGCGCCGCTGCTTCCCGAGGCAGCCGATAGCGTTCCGACCACGCGGGAGCCTGTTCAGGGCCACTGATACCCAGCATGCGCTCTAGGATCAGATCGACGCTGTCTGTTGGAGCCTCGGTCATCCGAGGCAACCAGTATAGGGGTCCGAAGGTGGTGACGATCTCATTCGACCTACCATCCCTTACGCTGAGGGCAGCGTTTGCAGATGACGTAGCTACGTAATCGAGTCTAAAGGCGATAGGTTTGCCGAATCGAGCGCTGGCGATGATATCTACATTGGGGTACAGGGCCGTAGCGCCTGGCCCAGCCTCCTTCAAGTATTCGGTAATCAGGTGGTTGACCTGATTGAAGTGATTCACCTCTGCCCACCAGAACCAGTGGTCGACGCGGTCTAGATACCAGTCAAAGCTCTCGTCAACGACCTGAATCTGCTCGCCGCTTTCTTTTGTGAAGTGCGGCAGGAAAGGGAATAACTGTCCCAACGGGTAGTAGCTTCCACCTCCGGCCGACTCCTGTTGCCACAAATACTGCTCCGGCGTGCCTCCACTTAGAATCAGCACCCCGCTGTCCGAGCCTCTTAGCAGTCTCATGACCTGGCTTGCACTCGGGAGAGCGCGGCGGTTCACTTGTGCAGCGAGATTCACGTCGAGTATTAAAGGTACTAAATCCATGATCACTACATCGTAGTCCGCGATGTTGAGGTCGTTGGGTAGCTCGTCCCAGCTAAACGACTGTACTGCCCTAGCCACAGGATGAGCACCGAGGACCAAGACCCTATAAGGCCACTCCTGGCTCACACTCTACTATTCTGTTTCGCCTTAATCTTCTGCATTCCGCCTTCCCAAGATGTGCTACTCGGGGTGGAGTTACCGGTGGTCTTAATGATTAGCTTCTCTGCTATCCGAGGCCTTGAAAACTCTTTGCTCTCTGAGCGGTGGATCACTTCTAGGACATACCTGCGCGAAGGTCTGTAGCGAGGCCTACACCCAAAGGTCCGCCCCTGCGTTTTCTCTGTCGCGATCCCGCTCCTCACCCACCGGAAGTTCTACTGCTGCCCTACTGCTGCCACAGCCTGGACATGCGAGGGGCTTTCTTTGCGTTTCCCCTGCAAAACCTAGGGTGACCGACGGGGCTCGAACCCGCGACCTTCGGGACCACAACCCGATGCTCTGCCAGCTGAGCTACGGTCACCAAGCTGTGCTTCGATTCTACCAGCCTGCACCAGCCGTGCAAAACGCTCAGACTATTACAAGAACGGAGCCGGATACAGGACGGTCTTTACCTCCATTACCGGTAATAAGCACCGCCCCGTACTAGGTAGGGAACTCCTTTGAATAATTGCCACCAGGTATAACAGGGACAGGTCAGGTCCCTTAGATCCGCCGGCTTTCGTCAGCTCGCCAGGGTCTAGAGGGCTCGTTTCTGGACCAGGGGACGATTCCTTGGCTGGTCCACCAGGTTTGGGTTCGGGTAGAGCTAGGCGTTATGTTACCCAGGATCTGATCAGGACTTGGCGAGTTACCCCCCACACCCTTCAACCGACACGACGTAAGCATCAGCGTTACCGGTAGCAACGATGTCGAGCAAGTAGGTCCCTGGAAGCCCGCTGGCGAGGGTTTCTCCAGCACCTTCTCCATTCTGAGAAGAATTCCCACCGAATGTTCCTTGTTCGTAACACAGCTATTTACCTAGGGCTGTGCATCGCCGGATGTCGATGATTCTGTAGGGTTGGCGTTTGTGAATTCGTAGGTAATGAAGTGAGAACCGATAGTGGTCCGAAACGCCTCGTTTTTTGTTGCCGGTTTTCGTGACCTCGTCTACAAACCGGGCGTCCGGACAGCTCGTTCCCATTCTTGCACGCGAGCAGTGGGACCGCGATGCACATTTCCCTGCGAACCAAAACACTAACACCCCCACTGTCAACAAAGCTAAGTGGCCAACCTCAAAGCCGCAATACGAGCGAGCCTGAATCCCCTTACTGTTAAGAGCAAGTGAAAACAGCAGGGATAGTTTGCCTCACCACTCATAAGCCTTGCCAGCTTTTCGGCGTGAGGACTTGCGAGCAACTGGCCCCTCAAAATTGAGTGGTTCAGGCAACGCACGAATGTCCTATGTTCTTAGGACGAGCGCTTCACGCCTGGATGTACGCCTTACAGAGCCTACAGTAGCCTGTTCGGCTACTCTCCGCCTAAAGCAAGCTGATCCGGATAACCGAAATGCTGGTAGACGGCGCGGCTGGTCTCAAGGTCGGGCACATCCTCTGAATCGAACTCCGGCGATCCTACGATCGTATCCTTGGGCTGTTCCACCTCTACGCCCTCATCGCTTACGTTGGTTACCGCATCGATGGGGATCAGAAAGTGGCGCTCGTCAACAGCGACTTTGAGGATATGGACCGCCGAGGCATCCTCATAGATATAGAGATCTTCTACAGTGCCGATCTCATCACCGTTCTTGTCCAAGACCTTGTGGCCCCGGATGCCTTCCCAATACTCTTCGAGCTCACCCTCAAAGTCGTCCAGCTTGACGAGGTTCGGGTTCTCGTCGTTTCCCTGGGCCATGAGATGTGATCCTCCTTTCGTGCGAGATACATTCTCTATCCTTGTTCCTGGGTTTAGAACGTGCTAAACACTGTTATACCTTTCTCTTGGTGCACACGCTAAAGAAAGTACGCTTGCGCAGCTCCTTACGACGAACTCCCCGGTATGGAGTTGCTCTGAGCGCAGCGTACTTACGCTCCTTCTCACCCGCCAAGAGCCGGATAGGAACAGAAGACGAACGAGCAGATCCACTTCATGAAGAATATAGCATTAGCGCTGGTGTAGAGGGCTCCTGGCTGGCCAGTGCCGATACAGCCCTATTGAGAGAACACCCTACTTTTATCCTAGAAACACCCGACTATCCCTTGCCAGGAATAGTGGGATCAGGCATAGTAGAATACTATATGTGGTAGGGGGAACTTTACTAGATACGGAAGGACCCCAACCCGTCTTCGTAAGAGCTAGTGTTCGAGACCAAAGCAGGTAGAGGACGAGATATGTTCGGAAGATTATTCGGAAAGGATGTGGCGATAGATCTGGGCACGGCGAATACATCGGTGTTCGTCAAGGAACAGGGGATCGTCCTCTCAGAACCTTCGGTGGTCGCCCTAGACAATAAGACTGGTAAGGTAGTCGCTGCGGGTAGCGCCGCTAAGAGGATGCTCGGACGTACCCCCGGCAACATCGTGGCCATGCGTCCCCTAAAGGACGGGGTCATAGCCGACTTCGAAATTACTGAACAGATGCTTTCTTACTTTATCTACAGAGCCCAACCCCAAGAACGCATTCTCCGTTTCTTCGCCAGCCCGAGGGTGGTGGTGTGCGTGCCTTCAGGGGTGACAGGCGTCGAGCTCAGGGCGGTCAAAGAGGCGACGAGGTCCGCCGGGGCGCGACAGGCGTACACCATCGAGGAACCTTTGGCAGCAGCAATCGGGGCAGGGATGCCGGTCAACGAGGCCCAAGGCTCAATGATTGTGGATATCGGTGGAGGCACCAGCGAGGTGGCTGTGATCTCTTTG
>DASQSI010000182.1:0-4633 GCA_035642415.1 Rubrobacteraceae bacterium | reverse complement strand
GCCCCCGACCTTGAAGCAGCCGCTGCTATCGTGGAATCCGGCGCCCGTCGTGAGGCGGCTGTACGCGACTCGGTCTTGTTCTCGATGTTGGCCGATGTCTTCGGCGCGGCTTGGGGCATCAGGCGTACTCCGGGGGTGGAGCGCGCTGGCCTCGTGGGCTCCGTCGCCTCACTTTGCGCGATGGCGGCAGGGTGGTTGCGGCTGCGTGGTGGCAAGCGCTTAGGCTCGGTTCTCTCGCTCGTGTCGGACCCACGTCCGGAGCGCTGGGGGCGGCAGAACGTGGCGAGCGTGCTGCGCGCCTTTGACACCACCGAATCGGGGCTCACGAGCGAAGCGGCAATGCAGCGCCGCCGGGCGACCAGAAGGAGATCTGGCCGCAACAGGCTGCTCGGCGCGATGCTGGAGCAGCTTCGCTCTCCAATGACCGCGATCCTGGCCGCCGGTGCCGGACTCTCGCTAGTCTTGGGGAGTGTAGCCGACGTCTTGATGATAGCCGCAGTGATCGCGGCCAACGCTCTGGTTTCGGCCTGGCAGGAGCGTCAGGCCGGCCAGGCCGCCGAAGCGCTAGAGTCCCTGGCTACCGCTAGCGCACGCGTGCTGCGCGACGGTTCCCCCGTGACCGTGTCGGCGGACGAAGTCGTGCCGGGCGATGTGCTGCTCTTGCAATCAGGCGACCGGGTCGCTGCCGACGCCCGCTTGATCGAAGCCCAAGGGCTAGAGGTCGACGAGGCGGCCCTCACGGGTGAGTCGCTGCCGGTTCCCAAAGCTCCTGACGCGCACACCGACGCAGGACGCATCGTCGTGGAGGGCAGCGACGTCACGGTCGGAACTGGGTGGGCTGTGGTAGTGGCCGTCGGCCGCCACACCCGCATGGGGGCGACCGCTGCCGCGCTAGCTTTGGAAGAAGAGCAGCAGGGCGCTTTAGGGGCTCGATTGAGTCGGTTGCTCAGGCAAATGCTGCCCCTCATCGTGGTTGGAGGTGCGATCGTGACCGGCTCTGGACTCCTCTGGCGCCGACCGCTGTTGCAGCAGTTCGCTATCGGAGCGAGCGCCGCCATCGCTGTTGTACCCGAGGGATTGCCACTCCTGGCCGGAACCGGTGAAGCGGCGGTAGCTCGACGGCTGGCTGACCGCAACGCCCTGGTGCGCCGCCTGTCAGCCGTCGAGACCTTGGGACGGGTGGACGTCGCCTGCGCCGATAAGACCGGGACGCTTACCGAGGGTCGCCTCGCGCTTAGCCTGATCTGCAACATGGATCGAGAAAGCTCCCTGTCTGACAATCTTCCGTCGGATCTGCGTCGAGTGCTGCTCGTCGCTGCCCTCGCCAGCCCGCGCCCAGACGCCCCGGACGCCGAATCGCATCCCACTGATGTAACCATTGTGCGTGGCGCTCAAGAGGCTGGGCTTGAGGGCGAGCTGTGGGCGGAGCGCGAGGCCGAGTCACCGTTCGACCCGGTGCAGTCCTTTTACGCCTCCGCCGTTGCAGGACGCTTGTGTGTAAAGGGCGCGGCGGAGGCGTTGGTCTCTCGGTGCAATCGCGTGCGGCGCAACGGCCAAGTTCACTCCCTAGATGAGGCTGTCAGAAGGGAGTTGCTCGACCGTGCGGAAGTCCTCGCGGGGCGAGGACTGCGGGTGTTGATGGTCGCCGAAGGACCCTTAGTGACCTCGGTTGGCGATCCGGGTGGGCTTGTCGCCCTGGGCTTCTTGGGGATCAGCGACCCGCTCCGGCCTGCGGTCCCCGAGGCCGTGCGCCGGTGCCACGAGGCGGGGGTCCGCGTAATAATGCTCACTGGCGACCATCCAGCAACCGCTCGCGCCATCGCCTGCGAGGCCGGCCTGCCATTGGATAACGACGGGGAACTCCTCACCGGAGGGGAAATAGCCGAGCTGGACAACGGCGAGCTGGACGAGCTCTTGGAACGCGCCACAGTTATCTCGCGCATCACACCCCTGGACAAGCTGCGCATCGTCGAGAGCCTGCAACGCCGGGGCCACACCGTGGCGATGACAGGCGACGGCGTCAACGACGCGCCTGCGTTGCGGCTTGCGGACGTGGGCGTCGCGATGGGCCGTGGTGGCACGGAGGTGGCCCGCCAGGCATCGGATGTGGTGCTTGCCGACGACGACTTCTCGACCCTGGTCGAGACCCTCGTTGAGGGCCGCAGCTTCTGGCGCAACATCCGCCGGGCCCTCGGGTTGCTCCTGGGCGGCAACTTGGGTGAGCTCGGTCTCATGGTTGGGGCCAGCGCCCTGAGCCCTGCTACTCCACTCAACTCTCGCCAGATCCTGGCGGTCAACCTGGTGTCGGATGTGTTGCCCGCCCTCTCCGTCGCCTTTCAGCGCCCTACGCACCGCAACCTCGCCGGGCTCGACCGGGAAGGAGAGGCTGCCCTGGAGAACCCCCTACGCAACGACGTATTGCGGCGCGGCATCGCCACGGCTACTCCCGCGCTTGCCGCCTACCTTGTTGCGCTAGCCTCTTTGGGTATGCCAACGGCCGGCTCCGTAGCTTTCGCCAGCGTCGTCGTCACCCAGCTCGCCCAGACCCTGGCCTTGGGCCGGAACGTCGAGGGCTTCAGCCGTTCGGTGCTCGGTGCTGTGGCCGGCTCTACCGGATTGCTCGTGGCCGCCTTCACTGTGGCCCCCCTACGCGTATTTCTCAACTTGTCTCCGCCGACGCTTTTGGGCTGGATCCTCATCGGCGGCGCAGCTGCAGCGGCCGTGCCACTCAACCGTCTGCTCACTTCCCCAAGGTTGCTGGGACCCGAGCCGCACCATGTCCCACGGGTCGAAGGCCTCTTGGGGTCATCCCGAAGTGGTATGGCTTTGTCGCCAACGTAAGCAGCTTAGCCTTCGATAGACAAGTTTCGAACGATCCGCTCACGCTATGAGGGCCGGTGGCTAGTGTAAAACGAGGAAACGAAGAGGAAAATCGGAGAGCAAAACCCACTATAAGCGCTCCACGTGGTCCTATACGGGTAGGAGCACTACGTTTGCATTTGGCTGTCTGGGGCCCTAGAAGGCTTGGGTTACCCCGGGCTCTGGCCGCCAGGCGCTATGCAGCTCGACCATGCTTAGGACGAGCGTGGCGATCGCTGACCAGTTTCCTCCCAACACTTTGAACAGGTTGAACGCCACTTCAGCGATCTTGCAGATGATCCGCACGTACTGCACCAACAGGTACACCTCCCCTCCTACTCGTTGGCTGCGATCCATGGGCTTGCGAGACGTATCCTGCTTCCCGAGTCGCCCGTAGCTCGCAGCTGCCTTAGATCCTGCTATACGGCGGTCGCATCAACACTATTATAGGGAATCGAACTCTGTTCTTTGTTACACAGCGGTAAAACCTTGGTTAATTGTATGCTAAATGTTCCCAACGAGGCGAAACTAGGCGCCCGGAAAGGGCTCTTAGCCACGTTAAGCATCTTGTCCGTCGGGCGGCGTCCTCAACTACGCTGCCGACCTTACTAGCGAACCCTTGAACCGTGCTTCCGGTTGAGGAGGTGGCCTGCTGGGTACCACGAGCAAGCGGGGCAGCCGCATCCCATGCTAGAAGCGCTCCTGCAACCCCGTAAACCACGCTGCGACGCAACACCCTACGCACCCGCGGTGAGAGAACAGCCGCGCTGGCAGCAACGGCGATGGCGACTTCAGAGTTCGCGAAATCCTCTACATCCATAGCCTAAATTTTTCCAGAAAGCTTCTCTATTTAACTCTTATGTAACGATGATCATAGAGTGTTCGGGGCTATAGTCAAGGCTCCTAAAAAAGAGGGTGAGAGGTGTAGCGTCGTGGCTAAAAGATTGCCTCTATCCTGTGCATTCGCACTCTTAACTCACCGTTTTTGGGGACAACTAAAAGCAAGGGGGACTTAGTTCTCTAGCCAGCCTCCCTGGCAATCCGGATAGGGATACTAAAGATTGTGATTTCAAGGAGTGCTACCGCAAGGTGTAGCGCACTAGCCTCTATCCGGATTTCATCTAATGTTCACCTAGAGCTAACCTAGAATTAACTACTATTTCACTCAAGAAGCTTCCGTTCTCCTTATTATTCTTCGCGTTCGCCAATAAAACTGAACAATGGATGCGAGAGGAGGCACAAGAACTTGAGGAAGTTGATGTTGATGGGGGCAATGCTAGCGGTGTTGCTGGTGGCAGCTGCTGCCCCCGCCCTTGCGCAGGTCTCTCAAGGGTTCTCAGAGCGAAGAGACACGAGTGGTAAGTCTTCGCCCTCGTTCTCTGTAAGCAACAAAGGCAACAACGCCAACCTGTGTCCTACCGGTCAGCAGACTGCCAACACGGGCCAGGTCTTAAACGAGCAGGGTGTCGTTCAGTACAACTCTAAGGCTGATGACCTAAGCTTCTCTGGCAGCGAGGAAACCATAACTCCCTCGGAGACGGCTGAGTGCAGCCAGACGATAGATCAAGCAGCGGCTGCAGGACCTAAGGCAGAGGCTAAGGCTGGCAAGGCAGAGGCCAAGGGCGGCGCTCCTGAGGCCAAGGCCGGCAAGGCAGAGGCCAAGGCTGGTGGTGCAGAGGCTAAGGCCGGTGAGCTGCCGAAGACCGGTGGTATAGCTGGCACAGCTTCATTGTTGGGTCTTGGTGCTGGTGCTTTGCTGGTGGCTGGTGGCCTC
>DASQSI010000181.1:0-4476 GCA_035642415.1 Rubrobacteraceae bacterium | reverse complement strand
CTTGGTGCCGGTGCGCTGCTGGTGGCCGGTGGGCTCCTCGCTCGGAAGATGATTAGGTAGCGAATTTACCTGGTGAGCTAGGAAGGGCCGGGGCCCAACAGCCCCGGCTCTTTTTATGCCCGCTTAGCTTTTGTGTTAGCGAGAAAGCTTTACTACTAGGCAAGCTAAGCCTTTGCGGTGTTACAAGCTGATTGATGCAGTAAGGTAGTGGTAGTAGTGAGTGTCCTGACCCATAGGCTGAAGCAAGTTTGATAGGAGAAATCCCGGCTTGAACTTCAATAGATAACAAGGAGGCGGTCGTGAACGTAGTTTCGGCAGCGGACATGGAGGAGGTCCGGCGCGGGCCGGAGGAGTGGTTTACTGGCGCTGTATGGATGGACGCAGCGCCCACCTCACCACCAGACGCTGGGGTCTTCCGCGTGCTCTTCGAGCCTGGGGCGCGGACGAATTGGCACACGCACCCGGAAGGCCAAATACTATACGTCGTCACAGGGAGCGGGCGAGCACAGAAAGAGGGTGAGCCAGTTATCGAGATCCACACTGGGGACGTCCTCTACATCGCCCCAGGCGAGAAGCACTGGCACGGGGCAGGACCCGAAACCTTTATGGTCCACATGGCTGTGAACCCGGCCACGAACTCTAGTGGCGGCGCCGACTGGATGGAACCGGTAACCGACGAGGAGTATGCAGGCGAGGCCGGATGATACTACGTGTTCGTTGGAGCCGTACTGGTCGAAGCTACGCAATAAACAACCGTACGCGCGCAGAGTGGCCTGGAGTAGAACCCGCAGATGTAAAGCCCGGCGGCGACTCAATGCTTTGATGATAGCGTACCCCGACTTTCGGGAGGAGATTCGTGTGTTCGCAGGAGGAATTAGACGGGCCGGGAGGATGAAGCTTGTTCGAGGCGAGCTTGCAAGGAACGTGTCTATATACAGCTATATAAAGGCAACGGCAGCCCCTTAGGTGTTTAACCTAACGAGGATGTGGGTATGTTTATTAACAAGACAGGGAACACGAGCTAACTTCCTAGTTGGAGGTGGTTGTCATATCTCCCGCTCTCTATATGCACGAGTTTCCTCCAATACCGATTAGAGGGGACAGCAGTCCCCTAGGCGTAAGCTGATTAATTCAGGATTCTTTCTACCTTACCTGGACAAGAGGTTGCGAGGGAAGAACCTTAGACAAAGGGTACTGGGTTCTGAAGCCACGACCGTCTAGCCCGTGGATGGAGATCCTCCGCCAAACTCCTCGCGTAACTCGTCGGGTTCGAGGTCGTACCTGCGGAGCAGCCTGGCGTCGGTATCAGAGTCGAGATCGAGTTTTTCGGGAAGCTCCTCGTTCGCCGAGTCCGCCGCGTCTGGACCGCTGCGGCTGCGGATGCGCTCGACGAGCGCGGCCTTCGGGATCTCCACCATGTTTGGCTCCTTTCCTCTCTTATTCCGTACACTCTACCAGAGATGGGCGCTGTGGCTAGAAGTGATGACCCGCACAAAAGTCCTAGCAGCGCAGGGCTTGAGGAAGCAACTTAGGCTGCTTCCTCAAGCCCTATCTTGTTTGTCTTCTCCGACAAGTTCTTCAGGGAGACACGCACCTCCTCGGGTCGCTGGAACGGGTAGGTGTCTTCGTTCAGGTACTGTTTTGTTAGTTGATCAATGAGTTGGTTAACACCTCCAGTGAGAACGGAACTTACCTGAACTTCCGGAAATGTAAAAAGTTGCATCCTAGATTCTAAGCCCGCAGCCTAACGCCAAGAGAGATCACGATAGAAGATGGGCCATCTATATGATATACTTTGCTAGCTGTTGATATACATTGATACCTCAGTGTTTCTTATTGAACTTGGGAGCCATACATGAAGATGTTCTTATCTATAATCGTAGGGTTACTTGCAGGGTTCGCCGGGCTGCTGCTTACTGGGCTGCTTGTATTGGGTGCCCGCTTTGGTAGTGTAATAAGCGAAGAAATCAAAAAGGAGCGAAGGAAGATGCTTCAGAGGATTACGAGGAATACCATCAAGGAGAGCACACCTGAGCAGCTAACCGAGATGTATTACGAGCTGGTGCGGGCCATTTCGATGCACTCAGCCCAGGGGATGGGCCCGGATGAGCAGCTCAGCGAGACGGTTGCTGAGGTTGTGCGCGAGATGAACGCTCGCCAGGGGGGTGGTACTCAAGACCTGCAGCTGCCTCCGGCCGCTTGAATGGCCGGGAACAAAGAGAAGAGCAGTAGCTAACCCGGTTTGCGAGTTTCTCCATACGAAGCTTGAACAAAGGTTAAAACGGCGATTATCGCCGTGTTGCTCGCGATAATCGCCGTACCAACCAGCCCAGCGTTCGCCATCGGAGCGGGCAGAGGACGAGCCGCACCGTCCGAAGTTGGGCTGCCGAGAGTAATTTGGATCCTCAGTAGCGTGGCTGTGTAAGCACCCTCACACGAAGACGCCTTCAAGTAAAGCCGCCCAGCCCAAAACCAACGTTATGGCAACCAGAGAACTCAAAACAAACGACTCCCTTTCGGAGATCATCATACATGTCACCATGAGCACTGGTACAAAAAGACCTGAAAGCAATAGCTTAGCTAGGATTTCCATAACGCCCGGTTTTATCTCCACACCCTAAAAAATTCAAGAAAGTTGCGGTCCCCATTCTCCGCAGCAGAGGTTGTGCAGGGCAACCCTCTGCTGCGACGTCTAACCTTCCTCTCGTTGTCTGTATGACATGCCCCTCGTCCTCGCCGAGCGGATCTAAGAAAATAATGCGTGAATACACTGCGATGCGACTAAGCAATATTGGCGTAGAGTGGCCCAGGAGCTTGCGGCCACTCACCACACCAAGACGCGGTTTATAAAACCTTTGCAGGACGGCTCTAGCTCTCCTCTTCTACTAGGCTCTGGCCCAAGTTGAGGATGGTCGGAGCCCACAACCCGACGAAGATCGCCGTCTCCCGCTTCCCCTTAAGGTACAGCCCTAGAGAGAGCAGGATGGAGAGCAAGGTGCCCCCAAAGTAAATGCTTTTGCCCGTACCCAAAACAACCTCCTGTGTAGCTTACGAACGCAACACACAATCTGTGCCAAACCTCTGGGATTATTGCCCTCTCATGTGAATATGAAGTGAAAGCCTAATAAAGATCCCTTAATACAAAGCTTGTGCCGAGCTATCATGCTGTCTTGTGCTAGAGAGCCAGGAAACGCACTAGAGCAATTTGGAGGAAAGGATGAGGAGTAGGACATCTTATGAACAGGAGGCGAAGACCTGTGGTAGCGGGGAGGGTTCGATCTCTCCGAATGCTTCATCGATGGCACCTTTTTGAGATGGCCTGTAGTAGGATCTTCGGATGAACGCCAAGTTCTACACTACACAGCAAGCCGCCGAGCTATTGGGCGTAACCACCCAAAGGGTCCGCGAGCTGGTACATGAAAACAAGCTGGAAGCTCGCCGCGAAGAAGAAACCGCACGCTTGCTTATAAGCGCCCGTTCGGTACACGCCCGCCTGGGGGATCTCCCGCCAGAGCCGCCAGAAGCACGCGGTTCGGGTACGAGCACCCAGGAGGAGAACCGCGCCGGTCTGTGGATCCTCGTGATTATCGGGGTGGTGACCCTACTGGCTGCGGTGTATACCTTTGTTCATAGTGCTAGCGGGGGCTAATGTGTAGCCTGGTTTTCTCCGGCGGCGCTCTCGAAAGGCTAGCTAGATTCGGCTAAAGCATTCACACAAGTAGTGCCGACGCTGGCCTTGGTCGCGGCGTAGTCGCCATTGATGCCCAAGTATCAACATCAAAATACTAAACCACCCGAGATATCATTCCGCGCCCTGCTGACCGACGGTGCACCAGAAGTACGCTTCGAGCAGGTTATGGACGGTTAGAGTGCTGGGAGGAACCTTTTAGAGACAACGGGGCAGCTCCCTACCAGGGGTAGGTGCAAGCTCTAGAGCCTGTAAGGAACAGGGTAAGCCTAGACTCTCAGAAACGACCAATATCCCCGAGAGGTCTGCTAGGGTAGGGAGTTAAGATAAGCAAAGAGGGCCGGAGAGCAGGAGGTAAAAGCATAGCGAATAGTCTCCGATCCGGACACGTTGGTTACCTATCCTGCGCTGCTCTAAACCTCATAGGGCTGTCTCCCGATGCCATAGGGAGTCAACCTGAAAGAAGAAGGACGGGCGGTTACCCAGGAAGAAGCTCCAAGGGAAAGGACCTAACCATCCTTACCATTCACCCGGCTTGGATGCATTGTCGCGTGAGTAGAGGGTCGGAGAACGGGACAACAACGGCCTCTGGCCCCTACCACATTAGTTACCTAGCACTCTGGGTGCTAGCCCTTCGAAGGCGAATGTTTCTAAAGTGGTAGGTTATTATGCAGTGAGTAGGACGAAATAGTGAGGGGGCACAGATGAACAAACAGTTTGCTATCGAGTGGCTCCTAATCATATTGTTCCTAACGGCCTACTTCTTCATAGGAACTATACTGACGGGA
>DASQSI010000180.1:0-2054 GCA_035642415.1 Rubrobacteraceae bacterium | reverse complement strand
GGGACATGGGTGGCCCACCCGGGCATGGTCGAAACCGCGAAGGAGGTCTTCGACGAGATCATGCCGCAACCGAACCAGATCGACAAGCAACGCGAGGACGTTGACCCCACGGCCGCCGAGCTTTTGGAGAAGCCGGAGGGCACCATCACCGAGGATGGCTTCCGCAACAACATAAGCGTCGGGGTCCAGTACCTGGGCGCCTGGCTGGCGGGCCGCGGGGCAGTTCCGGTCTTTGGCCTCATGGAGGACACGGCGACGGCGGAGATCTCCCGCTCCCAGGTTTGGCAGTGGATTCACAACCCCAACGGCATATTCGAAGACGGCACCGAGGTCACCGAAGAGCTGTTCCACCGGATACTAGACGAGGAGCTGGGGAAGATCAAAGACATCGTCGGCGAGGAGCGCTATAAGAACGACGAGTTTGGTAAGGCGGCCGAGCTGTTCGCCCGTATCTCGACCGACGACGACTTCGTCGAATTTCTTACCTACCCCGGCTACGAGTACCTGGATTAGAGGAGCAAAGATCCCAACCCTTCTCGACAAAGAAGCTCCCCAGGCGCCGGTACGCAATCCTGCACCTCTTAGCAGTAAGCAGGCGCACTATCTGACGCGGCCTGAAAGGGTGTACACTATGGTTGGATGCAAGGTGCACGTATGTTTGCACTGAATATAGGCCAGGACGTTCTATTAAAGGAGAAGGAAGATGTTTAACGGCAACAACCAGGTGACGGAGATAGAGCAAGAGTGGAGATCCCCGCGATGGGAGGGGATCACACGTCCGTACACGGCCGAGGACGTGGCGCGGCTCAGGGGCTCGATCAAGATCGAGTACACGCTGGCGCGGATGGGTGCCGAGCGGCTTTGGAAGCTGATGCATGAGAAGAACTACGTGCGGGCTCTTGGAGCGCTGACGGGCAACCAGGCGATGCAGCAGGTCAAGGCGGGGCTCGATGCCGTGTACCTCAGTGGTTGGCAGGTGGCTGCCGATGCAAACCTCGCGGGGCAGATGTACCCGGACCAGAGTCTCTACCCGGCCGACAGCGGGCCGCACGTCGTCAAGAGGATCAACCAGACCCTTCAAAGGGCCGATCAGATCCACCATTCCGAGGGCAGAAACGGCACGTACTGGTTTGCTCCCATCCTCGCCGACGCCGAGGCCGGTTTCGGTGGGGCTTTAAACGTCTTCGAGATCACGAAGGCCTACATCGAGGCGGGTGCTGCGGGGATCCACTTCGAGGACCAGCTCGCGAGCGAGAAGAAGTGTGGCCATATGGGCGGCAAGGTCCTCCTACCTACCTCTCATGCCATAAGGAACCTCATCTCCGCGAGGCTCGCGGCGGACGTGATGGGCGTTCCGACTGTCATCGTTGCTCGCACCGACGCCGATGCCGCGAACCTCATCACGAGCGACGTGGACCCCGTAGACCAGCCATTCCTCACCGGGGAGCGTACGGTGGAGGGCTTCTACCGGACGAAGGCCGGCTTAGATCAGGCCATCGCCCGGGGACTCGCCTACGCGTCTTTCGCGGATATCATATGGTGCGAGACCTCTACTCCCGACCTGGAGCAGGCGAAGGCGTTCGCCGAGGGGATTCACGCCGAGTTCCCCGGAAAGCTCCTCGCGTACAACTGCTCACCGTCGTTCAACTGGAAGATGAAGCTCTCCGAAGAGGATATCGCCACCTTCCAGGAACAGATCGCGGCGATGGGCTACAAGTTCCAGTTCGTTACCCTCGCCGGCTTCCATGCCCTGAACTACTCCATGTTCGAGCTCGCCCACAACTACCGCGACCGGGGCATGGCCGCCTACTCCGAGCTTCAGCAAGCCGAGTTCGCTGCCGAGGAGCACGGCTACACCGCGACCAAGCACCAGCGCGAGGTTGGCGCCGGCTACTTCGACGATGTGACCCAAGTTATCTCCGGTGGCGTCTCCTCCACCACCGCCCTGACCGGCTCGACCGAGGAGCAGCAGTTCAACCAGTACAACGACGCGGATGACGACCCGCACCGGGATCTCCCCGGTCCGACCGGAAGAGAGCAGTTCGCTAAGTAAC
>DASQSI010000179.1:0-4638 GCA_035642415.1 Rubrobacteraceae bacterium | reverse complement strand
AGCTGCTCGGGGGGATGATGGGTGGAGGAGAAAGTGGGGGCAACTCATTGGCTAAAGGTGCGATGTCGGGCATAGCGTCTATGGCCTTCAGGAGGCTTATGGGCCAAGGATAAGATATACACTGCCGGTTTCGGAGCGGCGCAGCAAGCCGCCGATGAGCGCGCCGCCGCCTATAAGGAAGCCGTTGCGGCCCAGGTACGGCGCGAGGACTTCGCAAACCGCCGCAAGCGGCTGCGCTCTTTCAAGGGTTATAGCGCCAACATGCTCGACAACGCCGGTCACAAGGCTGAAGTCGACGCGTGGGTCAACGATAGGCTAGTCGAAGAGGGCTACGCGGACTTGCTGGCAGAAGAGACGCATGTCTCTACGGAGGCACGCCGCGAGCAGTTGCGCGAGATGCTCTCCGGCGGCGAGGACTATCGCAACGCCGTTTGCTACCTTGCGGGGGTCGCTAATCAGTGCGGCTAGTAACCGCTAGCCTCAAAGACCTGCAAACGGGGAGAATCCAATCGGCGCTAATACTAATTAGCGGCAGTTCGGCGAATAGAGCCAACCCCTCTCTTAACTCTAGAGACAAGCTAGGCTGCAGTGGCTATCTCACTACGGCACACTGGTGGGTGCTGTTTTCCGAGTTTAGTTTGTAGCATTAAGGGTATAGATAGTAACAAGCTAGCTTATTAAGAAGGAGAACGGAGATGCCATTTGCGAACCCCTTATGGTGACGTTCACCTGGCCCCTTATGACTGCGATGGCTTTGGGAACGGCGATGACTACTACAGTATTGTCCTTCTCTGGCCTAAGCCCATTCCCTATACCAGCGTAGAGCTTCACTAAACTGTACTTTTGCGAAAGGAGAAACTAGTGGGCGAAGAGAACAACACTAGGCAAATGCAAGAAGCACCGGAGGGTGCGAGGGAATGGCTTAGCCAGATGCAGAAACTCTCAGAGCAGATTCAGCAGCAGCAGCAAAACTCCCAGCAGATGATGCAGGAGTTGATGAACACCTACATGCAGCTGCTGAATACTCCAGGCTCCTACATCTCCGGTCAAGCCGAACAGCAACAGCAGACTTTCCAGCAGATAACTCAGCAGTGGATGCAGCAGGCCCAGCAACAGCAGCAGACCTTACAGCAGCAGGCTCAACAGCAGCAGCAATCGTTCCAGCAAATGGTCCAGGAGTCAATGAACACCTACATGCAGATGTTCAACATCCCACACTCTTACGCCCAAGAGGGGATGCGGCTTGCTCAGGAAGATACCCCAGGAACTGCCCAGGAAGAGGTAAGAGACGAAATAAGGAGGACCAACAGGAGAAGCACAGGACAATCTTCTTAGTTAGGCCTCCCATCGTCTACTACTAGAACCCACAGGGTCGGGAAGGAAGTAGTAGTCCCGACCCACTTTTCATGCTCTAGGTACCTCTGGCAGCGTCCTGAAAGACCTCTTCATAGTACGCTCATCAATAGGGGCTAGTGTGCGTTGCTACGTTACACCATGGGCATCCGCCGATGCACGAAGGCTTGCTTGAGCAGCACGATGGGCAAGCCCCCTAAGACGATCAGCAGGATGTCCAACCCAAAGCGCTTCGCTCCTTCGAGCATCAACCCTGGTTGGCCAGCTGCCAGCGCCACCCCGATTAGGGCTGAGGCCTCAATTACGAACAGCGCTACCAACGCGCCGGGAATTAGATAGTGCCGGCGGGAGAGCAACAACACCATCCCTGCTAAGGCACCGCAAGCTGATAAGAGTATCTCGCGCAGCCCAGGCTCCGCCAGGTTGCGCACCTCTGTGTTGAGGGTGAACTCCTCGACTAGCACCACGCCGCTCATGCGCAGAGCCAAGAAGGTAAGCGCCGCAGCGAGGATCAGTGCTAAGTAACCGCCAGCTATTGATTGCAGACCCCTCCCCACCACCGACCAGCGGCGCAGGGCCAGGCCTATGGGTATCGCGGCTAGCGGCTCAAACCCTGGCGCAATAATCGAGGCCGCCACAAACGAGAATGCCTGAGATGCCGACTCCGCTGCAAAGCCGGTGGCCGCGACGGCTCCGCCCAGGGCCATCAGACCCAAGTAGTTCGTCGTCAGCTTGCCCTGGTAGCGCAGATCGGTCTCCACCTCTTCCCAGAGTGCCTCGTCTATGTCGTTGGCGACCTTCCGTTCGTGCTCAGGATCGACCATGCTCGTCAGCTCGGCCGTCGAGACTGAAATCTGCCCATACTTGCGCGCGGAGTCGACAAATCTTAGAACCTCGTCGACTTCGCGGTTTAGGGCATGTACCGTAAATACATCACCCGGAGGTTTGATCGAGAGGTTGCGCGCGACGGTGAGGCTGATCACTCCCTCCAGCTGCTGTAGGTCCTGGATCAACGCATCTGTGTAAGAAGGAGGGACTATTATCTCAATCTGTGTGTGCACGCTTCTTCCTCACCTCGTCGTCGTAGAAATTTCTGAACTCAGCTACTCGTCACCAGAATCGTTCGGCGATCGAGAGGAATAGCATGGCCAGTCCTTTGCGTATATGCCCCAAGGCGTTAGGCCTAACGCCAAGGCCTAGCAGAATCAATGAAGAGAAGAGCATCCGATCCCTGTCCTATGCTCTTCGAGCAGTCGGCCACCTTGCGGCGCTCGCTCCCGCCACCAACACAGCCCCGGCATTGGCGCTCAAGCTCAGCCCAAACTCTACTTGCACCTTGTCGAGGGCTTCGCTAGGGCTATATAGCCTGCTGATCGAACCCGATGCTATAGGCTGGGCTTTATCCAGAGCGTCCTCGAAGGAGGTCTGTGCACGTTCGACCACCGCCGACGTAGATAGACCGCGCCTCGTCTCGCCTTGCGACTCTAAATCCTGGGCCTCAACTACAACAGGCTCTCCGCTGCTCTGTGAAGGGAACTCAACCAAACGCTTCATTGTGTCTCTCCCAAGCCTTCTTCCCCATGGGTGAGGCAAGGTCTGTTACAAGGCAGCTGAGCGTCTTCAAAGAATACCGTACCTGCCGACAAGAAAGACCCCACCACGCGGCCTTTACTAATACCGTACCGGCCAGCAAATCAATACCGTACCCCTAAGCAAGCAAATACCGTACCGCCCGCCCAATACACTCCTACTTCTAGGGGCGAGCAACACATCTTAGAGGCCTTCGATAGCAAGAACCCTCCTACAACATCGGCAAATATTCTCTATCCGGACATGCAGTGAGCGATACCGTACTCTGCGACAAGGAATACCGTACTCTGCGACAAGTTTTAGTGTACTGTGCAGCAAAATATAGCGTACTCTCCGACAAATCTTACTCAACTTCTTGCTGCAAAATGTATGGAAAAAGGTGGCGGGCAGTACATGCGCTTTGTATGTGTTTCTTGTTAAATGTTCTTATGTTGTTTGGGAAGGGGAGTTAAGGAATTGGCCGAGAGCGAAGTTCAGGAGCTCAGGCTCTTCGAATCCGAGAGTGGGCCCCTGATCCAAGTCGAGGTAAATCTTGAGGAAGCCCCGCTCTTCTTGTTCAAGCACCGAGATAGATGTGAGGAGAGTATTCAAACCTGCAACACCATTGTGACCAGGGATGGCGATCGCTTAGAACAATTTTGGCGAATAACCGCCCACCGCGATTTCGGTCTGCCAGGGCCACAAGATCAGGACGTATTCGTGGCCGTAATGACGGTGGTCAGTCGTCGGGGAGGTATTCCCCCAGACGGACGGGTGAGCTTTACGCTCTACGAGCTCCTAGAGATCCTTGGCAAGACGCACGCGGGCAAGAACTATGACGATCTTAGGAATTCGCTAGATAGACTCTCCGAGACTTCGATCTACGCTGAGAACGCGTTCTACAGCAAAGAAGACGAGGACTTCCGCTCCCACCGTTTTCGAATGTGGAGCGTCCACTTCTCCAGGAAGAAGCGCAAGGGCCGTGCGAGCGAGCATCACACCTTGCGCTTCGACGACATCCTCGTGCGCTCTTACAACGCCAGCTACTTAAAGAGCCTTGACTCGGACTTCTATTACAGTCTAAAGCGGTCCCTGGCCCGAAGCCTCTACAAGCTCATCGACGTCAAACGTAAGGAGGCACTCTCGTGGTCAGTGGAGCTGGAAGGACTGAGGCAGCTGCTCTCGATGCCCGAGAGCTACAAGTACCCTTCGGCTATCAAGCGCCAGCTAGAACCCGCACACCGCGAGCTGGTGGAGAAGGGATTCCTCTCCCGGGCAGACTTCGAAGAGCGCGGACGGGGCTCTACAAAAGCGAACCTGGTACGCTACCGGATCTCCCAAAGGTTCGTCCGCGAGAGGGCTAGGCCCCTCCCCGAGCTCTCAGATAACGAGCGCTTCGCCACGGATGCTCTAGTTGCCCAAGGCGTGTGGCCGCAGGTCGCCCGGGAGCTCGTGGTCAAACACGGGGCTGGCCACTGCCTCCACTACGTCGAGGCACTCCCCTACCAGGAGGCCGTCAAGAACCCGGCTGGCTGGCTAAGAACCCATATCGAGAACGCCTGGCCTGTGCATGCCTCCGAGGAGCCCCCCACCATTCCGACTCCCGAGCCTAGCGAGACCGCGATAGACGTTCCCCAGCTCGCTTCCGAAGTCTCAGAAGGAAAGTACCCCGCAAGAGCACTAGAACCCACCGGAGCGGATCCTGCCGAACCGGAT
>DASQSI010000178.1:0-6430 GCA_035642415.1 Rubrobacteraceae bacterium | reverse complement strand
TTGCCGGAGACGACGCAGTAGTTCTAACACGAGGCTCCTCTACCGTCGTAACTCGTTCAGCACGCACTTTTTATTGTAGCCCTCCTACAACTAGGGAGCTGCTCTGTTGCCTGCCATTCTCATAAGCTATTTGCTTTAAAGCAGGTGAGTAGCCGTACTCGGCGCTCTGAGGTCCAACGGTCCTCGCTCCGTTGCCTGATACGCGAGGCGAGCACGTTGGGGGAGATGCCGCACTGTGCAGCGGCCACCGCCGCAGCGTATCGCAGCGCATCTTGCCGCGAGCCATGGCGCACCTCAGCTCCAACCATCTCTAGGCCGCAGCGGCGTGCAGCCGCTAGACGATGGTGCCCATCGGCAAGCAGCAATGCCTCTCCGGTGTCGAAGACAACGAGGGCCGGAAGAGCGTCAAGCATCTCGGCGTACCGCGTCACCCGCGCGGCGTCGAGATGCGCCTCGGGATGGATTGGCGTATTAGCGAGGAGATCAGCGATTCTTAGCTGTGGCATGACGCTCATCCTCGCTGACAGCGCCAAAAGACGCAACTCTCTTACCGGTCCGTTTTCGTTCTAGACTGCTCCCCTCAGAACCGTTGCAGAGGGGGCGCACTTGTAAGCCCGGAGAGGGATAGGTTTTGAGAACGAGGATTCTCATAAGCTGTTTCCCTAAAGGATAGAAAAAGGACCAAGCTCCCTTGTACAAGCTTGGGCCCTACTCGTCCAATATTAATATTTAGGGGAAAGAAGCAGCGACGAAGAGGGAGAAGAACTAGCGTGCGGGGTGGCGGAGCAGATAACGGGCGAAGCGGCATAGTTAGGGTGTTAGTGGGCGCTGGAGTGGTCATAATCATAATTTTGTTGCTTGTGATTCTGTGGCAGCTACTTTTGCGCCCCTCGACTACAGAGGTCACTAGGGAGCAGCCCAACCAGCAGCAACAATCCAAGCAGCAGGAAAAGACCAAGTAGTAGTAGTAGAAGAAAGAGCCGTACTGGCGTATCGGGGAGCGGACCTACGGGCAATTTGCGCATAGTGCGCGCGAGCGTAGAATGTGCTTAAAGATAGCCTCGTGGGATGCCGACCATATCCCCCCTCAAGTGGGGCTATCTTTTATATCGGCCCGTCCCTCTGCGCCTATCAGTTTGTTGCTTTGTTATACAGGGGGACGGGTGTTTCTGATCCCAACCACAGATCTTGGCTGACCCTTCTTAGCTTATCTGTAGAACGCCCCACCCGGGCGGGGCGGATTTGTGGGCTTTTGGGCTGTTACTACTGGCAGTTTTTCTCCCCACCTCTGTGCGGGAGGGGATCTCTGCGAGTTTCTGGGTGCCTCCTCTTGGACTGGGGCTGCGTATGTGTACTAGTACACAACAATATCCCCAATATCTTGTGTATAGTCAAAAGCACCCTACACCTTATCCCAATCAAACATGTTAGGCTGCCGGCCGCGGGCGCTCTAAGACCCCGGACGGGGTCTTAGAGCGGGTGAGGGGAATCGAACCCCCATCACCAGCTTGGAAGGCTGGAGCTCTACCATTGAGCTACACCCGCACATCGGTGGCCTTGATGGTCGGGGCGAGAGGATTTGAACCTCCGACCCCCTGCTCCCAAAGCAGGTGCGCTAACCAGGCTGCGCCACGCCCCGTCCGAAGCCTGTGAGAGTATATCAAAGCACGCAAGACGACCTATAAGGCGGCGACCTGTATTGTTTCTTCGAGGAAACGACTTCCCAGAGCGGCGAATTCTTCGGGGTCGGCGCTGCACAGGTAGGCTGAATGCCCTTTGTCCTCGGGGTGTTTGGGACGCCTGAGATAGCCGCGGCGGGAGAGTATGCGTCCTACCTCCAGGGCGGTCTGTCCGGCGGAAGAGATCAAACGAACCTCAGGACCGAGGATACGGTTGATGGGCGCGGAGATCAAAGGATAGTGGGTGCACCCAAGGATGACGGCGTCTACCCATTGCTTTTTGAGGGGGGCGAGGTACTCCCGGGCGGTCTTCTCGAGCTCAAGGCCATCTACGATGCCGCGCTCTATGAGCGGGACGAAACGGGGGGCGGCCTGCTCATGGACTTCTATGCCGGCGTCGAGGTTGTGCACGACCCGTCGGTACGCCCCGCTCTGGACGGTGCTCTCAGTCGCCAGTACCCCAATGTGCCGGTTGCGTGTCTCCAGAACGGCAGCCCGCGCGCCTGGGACTATAACCCCGACTATGGGTATGTCGAACTCGGCCTGGGCTGCCTCCAGGGCCGCCGCCGTCGCCGTATTGCACGCGACGACGACGATCTTGACGTTCAGACTGATGAGGTACCGGATGATCTCGAATGCGAACCCCCGTACCTCGTCGAGGTCTCGGACGCCGTACGGCACCCTCGCCGTATCCCCGAAGTAGATGGTGTGCTCGTAGGGGAGCCGGTCCCGGATTTCCGAGAGCACCGTCAGCCCCCCTACCCCCGAGTCGAAGACGCCTATGGGACGTGGATCGCTCACGGAGCCGCATTATATACATATACACGCCGAGCACATGCCTACACCGACCAACGCCAAGGTGCAAGGGAACAGCCTGCTGAAAACAGCAGGCCGGTAGTAGTGGAGGCGGCGGGATTCGAACCCGCGTCCGCGAACGCGCCGTCCGTGAGATTCTACGAGCGTAGCACCCGCTTTAGTTTCACCCTACTCTGCGGACCGGGGCGCCGCAGAGAGGCTAGCCCTTAAAGTGTCCCCTAAGAATCCCGGGCCAGGACTCAGAGGGTGATCCCACTACATGACACCGGTACCCGGGTCGTGGGCCTCCCGGACCGATGGCCCCGCTATCTAAGCAGCGACGGGCAGTGCGACGTTATCTTCGCCGTGTATGTTTAGGTGCCGGCGTTTAGCGAGTCTCCAGCAAACTCGGCTCGTCTCACGAGACGCTGACCGCTCACGTCGAAGCCAGTACGCCCCCTACGGTGTATTATACCATGTCTGGGCGAGATCTAAGTGTGCTCTAGCCCTGCCGAAAGCGCTCTTTCATGGCGCGTTCGATCTCACGCTCAGCGGTCTTGCGGGCGATCTCACGTCGCTTGTCGTACTGCCTTTTACGGCTGGCGACGGCGATCTCAAGCTTTATGTTGCCGTTCTTGACGTAGAGCGTTAGGGGGATGAGCGTTTTGCCCTCCTCCTGACTCTTTCCGACGAGCCGGACTATCTCCTTCTTGTGCAAGAGGAGCTTGCGGTCGCGGGTGGGGAACTGCTCGAGGTGGGTGGCGTTGGCGTACGGGGAAACATGGGCGCCGACGAGGAAGACCTCTCCGTTCCTGACACGCGCGTAGCTCTCTTTTAAGTTCGCCCGTCCCTCCCGGACGGACTTTACCTCGGGACCGGTCAGCACGATCCCGGCCTCATAGGTCTCTTCGACGTCGAAGTCATGCAGGGCCTTTTTGTTCCGGGCGAAAGTCTTGCCGTTCACAGGCGCTTTACCACCCTGAGCTCGGCCCGCTGCAGGAGCGGGGAAACGTTCAGGAGCTCGACGAGGACCTTGTCGCCGACCCTATAGGAAGCGCCGATGGCGTCGTTCGAAAGGACAACCCCGTTAGGTTCCAAATCCCACCAGCCGGGGAGCTTGCTGACGTGTACGAGACCTGTGGCTCCGGTCTCGAGCTCGACAAAGAGCCCGAAGGCAGCGGTGCTCACGACAACGCCCTCTAGAGCGTCGCCGACGCGGTCTTGCATGAGCCACATCAAGGTGTACTCGTCGGCCGTGCGCTCGCAGATCATACTCCGCCACTCGCGCTCAGAGATGTGTCTGGCAACCGCTGCTAGCTCGTCCGGGGGCTCCTCCCCGAGAAGCGCGCGGTGAACGAGGACGTCGGAGTAGCGCCGGATCGGGGAGGTGAAGTGCGTGTAGTCCGCGAGCGCCAGCCCGTAGTGTCCCAGAGGCGACGGCGAGTAAAAGGCGCGTGGGAGGGAGCGTAGGATGAGGTAGTTGATAGCATCCGACTTGGCCTTTTGAGAGATTATACCGAGGTTCTCGGGTGTGGGCTCGATGTGCATCCCTACGGCCGCGAGCCGCTCTCCTAGAATCTCCATCGACTCAAGGTCGGGCTTTTGGTGGACCCGGAATACGGGGCCGTTCTTTGTGCCCACCATTGCGGCTACGATCTCGTTCGCGAGGATCATGAGCTCCTCGATCAGCTCGCGAGCGGGCGTGGAGCGGCGCGATTTTGCCCCAACAGGTATCCCTCGCTGGTCCACTTCGTACTCCGGCTCCCGGCCACCGAGTTCCAGCTTACCGCGCACCGCGGCCCGCGTCTTTAGCCTCCGGGAGAGCTCGTATGCCGCCCGCACTAGGTCGGGTTGCTTTATCTCGCCTTCGCCACGCAAGAAAGCATCCACCCCATCGTAGGTAAGGCGGGCGTCGCTGACGGTGAGGCTGCGGTAGGCCCTGCTGCTCCTCACCTCACCGAATGACGAGACCTCCATCTCGACGGTTACGGTCGCCTTCACTTCGCCGGGTCTAAGGGAGCACACGTTTTCCGAGAGCTGGGCGGGAAGCATTGGGGCCACGGTGCCCGGCAGGTAGACGGAGTTGCCGCGCCGCCGTGCGTCCATGTCCAAAGGGCTTTCGGGGCGCACGTAGTGGGTCACGTCCGCGATGTGGATCCAGAGGCGGTAGCCCGTTTGTATGTGCTCGATGGAGATCGCATCATCGAAGTCCTTGGCGTCCGCCCCGTCGATGGTGACGGTCGGGAGGGCACGGAGGTCTTCCCGGTCACCAGGCACCTTGCGGGCGGCCACGACGGCTTCCTCCTCCACCCTAGGGGAGAACCCACGCGAGGTGTCTATCGAGGCGAAGAGAGCATCGTAGACGTTTCGCGGATCTTCGGGGGAGCCGAGGACCTGCGTCACCTCGCCGCGCAAAGAACGCCCCTTCTCGCGAACGCGGACGAGGACTATGTCTCCGGCCTCCGCGCCACGGCGCAACCTGCGAGCCACGAGGATCGGGCGCCGCTCCTCGACGAATAAAGGGTCCGCAACCGAGTACTTACCTCGGCGAACTAGTTGAGCCGGTAGGATCATAGCGAAAAGGGGGGTTGCTCTCTAGGGTTGAACACCCGCTGAGTCTATCACGGGGCTTCGACCTGTCAGTTTCTGGCCGGCAAGCTGGAGCGTGCTCAGACGCGCAAAAAGCGCCGAACGGAGAAGAAGCTCCCGAGGGTGCCGGCGATCACACCGACGGCAACCAGAACCAGCAGCACGAGCAGGGTGTTCACCGTATCGGAAGAGACGGGGACGAAGGGGAGGGCCTGATGAGCCCAACTCACGAAGATAAAGTTCGCCCACACGACCAAAAGGGCGGCGAGAGCGGCCCCGATCAGGCCCTGCACCAGGCCCTCCAGGACGAAAGGGGCTCTGACGAAGCCGTCCGAGGCGCCGACGAGCTTCATCACCTCTATCTCCTTGCGCCGGGCGAAGATCGAAAGTCGAATGGTGTTAAAGATGAGCATGATGCTCGCCACGAAGAACAAGAGCGTCGCTCCCCGAAGCGCCCAGATTATGTAGTCCGTGACCTTGTTGAGGCGCTCTATAGTCTGCTGCGGGTAGCTGAGTTCTTTGAAACCCTCGTTGTCCCGAAGCTTGTCGGCGACCGCCTGGCTGGAGCGTGGATCTTTGAGCTGGATCTCGAGGGAGGCGGGCAGAACATCGCTGCTGATGCCCTGATAGATATCGGGCTGGTCAGACATCATCTCCTTGAACCGCTCGAGCGCCTCCCCTTTGGAGATGTAAGTAACCCCCTCGACCTCGGGGTAGCTTTCGACCGAACGCCGGGTCTCCTCCATGTTCTGCTCCGTCGCGTCATCAGGGAAAAAGGCCGTGATCGACACGCTCTGCCCTATCTGGCGGATTATCCCCTCGACGTGGGCGCTGACCAGCATGCCGATCCCCAAAACCAAGACGCACACGGCGGTCGTCGTCACCGCCGTGACGGTCATGAGGAGGTTCAGGCGCATGTTCTTGAAAGCTTCGCGTAGGAAAAATACCAGGTTAAACCTCACTGGCGTAGACCCCCCTGGCCCTGTCGCGTACGATGTGGCCCGCCTTGAGCTCCACCACTCTCTTACGCATCACGTCTACCATTTCCTTATCGTGGGTCGCGACGAGGACCGTAGTGCCGATGCGGTTGATCCTATGCAGGAGCTGCATGATGCCGACGCTCGTGTCTGGGTCGAGATTCCCAGTGGGCTCGTCGGCCACAAGTATCGGCGGCTGGGAGACGAAGGCGCGGGCGATGGAGACCCGCTGCTGCTCGCCACCCGAGAGCTGGCCTGGGTACTTGTGTTTCTTTTCCCCCAACCCGACGAGCTCCAGAATCTGGGGCACCTTGGTCCGGATGGTCTTCCGACGCTGGCCCGTGACCTCCATCGCATAGGCGACGTTTTCGGCGGCAGTCTTATTCGGTA
>DASQSI010000177.1:0-3502 GCA_035642415.1 Rubrobacteraceae bacterium | reverse complement strand
TGGGCGATAGGTTGAGCAATATGCTACGCCCAGCCACAACGTCTGGTGTTTCATCGAAGTTTCGGGACAAAGCTACGACTACTCTGCCCATAGCCCCGGTCCGGTTGCATATCGCCTTGACACTGAGGGCGACAAGCAGCTACGAATACCAGTTCCCTGTTGTCCGTTTTCCTTTACCCACTCAAAGGGCACCGAGGCTTATAAAGAGGGACCGGAGGACACAAGGATAAAGCGGGCGTAAGCAACCCCCTCCGGCCCCTCAGGACACATTAGTTACCAACTCCGGGTTGCCTCTAAACCTCATAGGTTTGCCCTGCTACTGTATTGGATTAGCGCTTAGTAGTGAGATAATAAAGGAGTTAGTAGCGGGCAGCCGAGAGGAGTGCGAAAGAGAAGTGATAGGGGCATTAATTTGGTGGATTATCGTGGGGCTTATCGCCGGTGTGATAGCCAAGCTGATCATGCCAGGACGTGATCCAGGGGGCTTCATAATCACGATCATTCTTGGCATTGTCGGGGCCATTATCGGAGGATGGCTCCTCAGGACCTTCCTGGGCATTGGCACTGCTGGCACTGGCTTTGTCATGACCATCATAGCGGGCATCATTGGGGCAGTAATACTGCTAGTCATCTACCGAGCGGTCGCGGGACGAAGAGTCTAAAAGCTCCTCGTGCGCGTCTAGAGCCGGGGTCTAACAACCCCGGCTCTTTTTTGCTCGTTAGGTTTGGTATTCCTAGAGAGTTAACGCTTGGTGCTGCTGCAGCCGCCGTTGCTACAGCCACCTGGTTGGACGCCGCCTTGTTGCCTACCGCCGCTGCTGGAGGGGCTGCTAACGGTGGGGTAGTGCCGTTTTGAGTGCCGCAGGGGCTATTACTACTACTTGGGGGGCTACTAGCTGCAAAAGCCGGAGTAGCACTGAGCCCCCTTAGTACCACCATCGTCGCCACCATCAACAACATCAAAGATACACGCTTCATTATGTTGCTACTCGGACGCCTCCGTACCGTACTTGTAGTTCACCCGCGAGCGCCACTCAAGGAGCTCGGACTTTCGCTCCTCCAACTCTTTGGCGTCTCGCTCCCCAGCGAGGTTTTGTCGTTCGAGAGGGTCTTTGGAAAGGTCGAATATCTCCTCGGGCTGGTCGTCGAAGTGATAGATGTACTTCTCTTTCCCTCTGATGCTCGCCAGGCATCCGCTTTCGTTCCAGCAGCTGAACAGAAGGGGGCGTCCTTCGGGTAGCGGTCTGAGGAGAGAGTTGCCCTTATATTCTCCGCCTTTGATCCCGTAGCCCAACAGGTCGACGATAGTAGGGAGGATGTCCAACTCGGTCACAGGTGCTTGGATGCGCCCGCTGTTCTCGCAGCCGTTCTCGCACCATCTGGGATCGTGGATGAGCAGGGGTATCCTGAGACCTTCTTCGTAGATTATATTATCGTGTTGGTAGCGCCCGTGCTCTCCGAAGCCCTCCCCGTGGTCGCCGAGGATGACGAAGACCGTGTCCTCGTACACCCCAAGCTTCTTGTACTGATCAAAGAGATTCTTCAGGAAGAAGTCCTCGTAGCGGACGCTGTTCAGGTAGCGGTTGACCAAATCATCTGCGCTGAAGTTCTTGCGTCCATAGCTCTTTTGGGGGGCCAGGTATTGGTGGTGGGGAGCTGAGGTAAGGTAGGTGGCCAGGAAAGGCTTGCCCGATTGTTTCTGTTTCTCGAGCAACTTCCTGCTCGGCTCGAGCATGACGTCATCCTCGTAGCCGAAGTAGTTCGTCTGCTCGAACCCCTCCTTGTCCATGGTCTCGACCGAGTGAAACTCCTCGTATCCCATATTGTCCATAATCTTCGGGCTGTTTTCGAAGGTTGAGGTCTGGGACATAAAGTAAGCGGTGTCGTATCCTTGTTCTTTCAAGAGCTCGGGCAGACATTTGGAGGGTTTGCGCGTAGCCAACGACAGGGTTCCCCAACGGTCCAGCGGAGGGTCGATGCCGCAGTTGGTTGCGGTGATGGCATTATGGGTGTGGGGTACTACCGCATAGGCCTGCTCGGCTATCATGCTGCTCTTCGCCAGTTCGTCCAGGAAAGGCGTCGTTTTTAGATCCTTGTTGTAGGGGGTAGTGGCCCCCGCGCGGGTCGACTCGAGGAAGATCAGAACTACGTTGCGCCGCTCGGACTCGGCGCCGGGAAAGAGGCTAGCGTCCGGAGGCGGTTTCTCGGAGGTCGGATCGGGGACAAAGTCCGGAATTTCCTTGTCCTCGGTAGGCTCGGCCGCGCTCATTATCATGTTAGCGAAAGCGGCGCGGGAGAACGATTTGCTCACGCGACCCGATTCACTGCCGGGAAGCGAGAGCGAGAGCAACGCATACGCCGCAAGACCTACACCGGCGAGGCGAAGCCAGGAAATGCTCCCCGTTCGGGCGTCGGTCCAACCGCGCCACCAGACCACGAGACGCGTCACCAAAAAGGGTCCTAAAACCGCATAGATAAAGATGGCCAGGATTAAAGCCAGAAGACCCCAGCTAACCTCGCTTGCTATGACGCCACCCGTTCCCTCGGGAGAAGAGAGATAGTGGAGGACAAAGTTGGGGTCGAGCGTAGAGCCGGTAACCTCGAAGTACCGATACGCGCTTATCGTGATCAGCGCGATGCAGATCGTCAGTACATGGAACAAGCCGACGACGATCCGTCGGGAAAGACCTTTTTTGGTCACCGCAAACAGTGCCACCCAGAGCAACACATACCCCAGGTCAAACAGCAGGTCCGACTGCATCAGCTCTAGGCTTTCCATGAGCCCAGGATCCTCGAGCCGTGAAACGATGCGGGCGGTCTTTAGGGCTAGGTCGTACGAGACAAAGGGGATTAAAAGGCTAAGCAGGTATACCCAGTCACTACGACTCAGAAGAGGGCGAGAAGACCCCCCTGCCTCTAACCTGTCGCTTTCCAATGCCACAGGTGCGCAAGTTTAGCAAAGGTTTTATACGAAGAGTCATAGAGACCACAAAGTTCTTCCAGACGCCAACGTTTCTGCCGTTGAATCTGTTGCTCGCGGCCATTGTCACCCGTAAGCAAATCAAAGATAATCTCGGTTTTGATGTGGTTGTTGGGGAGATGACCTAAATATAAGCTTGTTTCTAACTGCCTTTATCAATTTTTAGCAATCTCTTAGGATGCGATGAGACACTTTAAGGCCATGAGGTTACTCATAAGGACCATGGAAGCGAAGAACCGAGTAGATAAAACGGGGGGCACAACCCGCACCAGAGTACGAAAGCTCGACCGTAGAGGCGAGCTGCGGCTGCTCCAACACGTCGGCTGCGAAGAAGACGCAGGCTAACACAGCATGCAAGCCACACGAAAGACGCCCCTGCTTTTTCGTCTGTCGTTGACTTCGTTCGTCCTTCGTCATCCCGACGCCGCAATGGTGTTCTCCCTCTTAGCGCTCACCCTCATAGGCGAGTGGGACCTCTTGCGCAGCCAAACCACCCTCGGGTCGGACGCCGCCACACAGTAC